>CAZDGR010000095.1:0-12240 GCA_964504845.1 uncultured Rhizobium sp.
TCACCACTTGCGACAAGAGCTGGTTTGGCTGGGCCTGCGACCCGACGGCCGAGGGCATCCGCCAGAAGTTCATTCGCGAGATCGACTCGGAAAAGCAGAAGGAGATCGTCGAGGCGCTGCACAAGCGGCTCTGGGAAGTGCTGCCGTTCATCCCGCTCGGCGAGTACGTCCAGCCCTGGCCGCACCGGAAGAACATCACCGGCCTGCTCAAGGCGCCGCTGTTCGTCTACTGGAACCTCGACAAGAGCTGACGTGAGAGCGAGGGCGCGGTGCCGGCAGGCGCCGCGCCCTCAATCCTTGAAGCTCGGCAGGCCGGCGCCGATGTCGATGAAGATCCGGTCGTGGACGTCGAGCACCTCGAGCCTGTCGGAGCTGGCGTCGCGATACTCGTCGAGCGGCGCCGAGTTCGACTGGTAGTAGACAAGGCGCGCGATGCCGTCGTTGTCGCGCATCGGCAGCGCGAAGGTCTCGTTCATGAACATGAGACCGGACTGGGTCTTGGACACCAGCTTCACCAGCATGCCGCAGGGCCGCTCGCAGACCAGGTAGATCGCCTGCGACGCCTTGGCGCGTCGCTTCGGCTCGACGAAGTCGAGGTAATTGCGCCCCGTCGGGTCGCTGCCGAAGCCCTCCCGGTGCTTGGTGCCGACCAGCCGGATCCTGATCATCTCCGGCGAGACCAGCTCGTGGATGATGTAGGTGGCCAGAACCGCCACCTGCGCGCCAGGATCGAAATCCTTCCTGGACGGGATCAGGTCCAGCTTCGGCAGCGCGTACCAGTAGTCGGCGAAGGTCGC
The DNA here is from genome assembly GCA_964504845.1 of uncultured Rhizobium sp. Taxonomy (GTDB): domain Bacteria; phylum Pseudomonadota; class Alphaproteobacteria; order SHVZ01; family SHVZ01; genus SHVZ01. Next base: position 798 of record CAZDGR010000095.1, read on the forward strand.
GGACTGCTCATGCTCGAACTCCAGCCCGCGAAACGGCGGGCTTTCCGCCTTGAAACTCATGCCGGCAATTTATTCCGATTCGACAGCAAGTCGCGACAGCGGCGATGGACGAGGGAGCCCGCGCACACCCCCTAGAATTTCCCGGACTGGAAGTCGGCGACCGCCTGGCGAAGCTCGTCCACCGTGTTCATCACGAAGGGGCCGTACTTGGCGACCGGTTCGCCGAGCGGCTTGCCGGCGACCAGGATGAAGCGTCCACCCTTCGGCGCCGAAACCTCGATGCGCTCGCCGTGGCTCAGGACCGCGACACGGCCGCGGGCGAGCGTCTCTCCGCCAATCTCGGCGAAGCCTTCGAAGACATAGACGAAGGCGTTGTGCTGCGCCGGGAGGTCGTGCGCGAAGGCCGTTCCAGCCGGCAGCGCCACGTCGAGATAGGTCGGATCGGTCGCGACGCCCGAGATCGGCCCGGTCGTTCCGCCGACGCTACCTGCGATCACGCGGACCTTGCCGCCGCCGTCGACCGCCACCTCCGGAACCTCTTCTGGAGCGATCTCCTGGTAGCGCGGCTCGCACAGCTTGTCCCTGGCCGGCAGGTTGACCCAGAGCTGGAAGCCCCACATCAGGCCATCCTCCTGCTCGGGCAGCTCGGAATGCACGATGCCGCGGCCCGCGGTCATCCACTGCACGCTGCCGGGGCGGAGCAGGCCCCGGTTGCCCTTGTTGTCCTCGTGGCGCATGCGGCCGGCCAGCATGTAGGTGACGGTCTCGAAGCCGCGATGCGGGTGGTCGGGGAATCCCGCGATGTAGTCCTTGGCGTCGTCCGAGCGGAACTCGTCCAGCATCAGGAACGGGTCGAGGTCGGGCAGGCGCTGCTGGCCGATGACGCGGGTGAGCTTGACGCCGGCACCGTCGCTGGTCGGTTGGCCGGCCATTGCCGCGACCACGCGGCGGAGGTTGGAAACATCGGACTTGAGGGCGGTCATTCGTGGAGTTCCTTTTGCGACTCGCGAGAGGTGGTCGCTCGGCGGCCCGGTTGCCAGGTGCTGCCGGCGATACACCGTTCACCCGCCGGCGACAATCCTCACATCCGGACGTCTGGCGGCTGGTATCCGGACAGGAACGGGAAGACTTCGGCGTGTTACCTCGCAGTACGCTAGGATGGCTAAATGAAACGTTGGGTGATCGGCTTCGTCGTCGCTCTGGCACTTGCCGGCGGGGCGGGCGTCTATTTCGCCAGTCCCGGGCAAGGCTCCCTGCCGACCTTCCGGATGCAGAAGGCCGAGGAGGGAGAGGTGATCGCCGCGATCTCCGCCTCGGGCACTCTGGCGGCGGTGGTCACCGTTCAAGTCAGCTCGCAGCTATCCGGTCAGATCAAGGAGTTGTACGCCGACTTTAATACCGAAGTTAAGCAGGGAGATCCGCTTGCGCTGATCGATCCGCAGACCTTCGAGGCTCGTCTCCAGCAGGCCAAGGCCGAGCTCGACGTCGCCCGCGCCTCGCTGACCAAGTCCAGGGCCGATCTCAGCAACGTCCAGGCGGCGCTCGCGGTCGCCGAGGCCAATACCCGCCGCGCCCAGGTCCAGGCTCAGGACGCCGAGCGCGAGAAGGAGCGGAAGACCTCGCTCTCGGGCCGAGGCGTCTTCTCGCAGCGCGATACCGACAAGGCCATCTCGGATGCCGAGGCGGCCGATGCGGCGCTCAAGGCGATGAAGGCCCAGGAGACGGCTCAGCGTGCCGCAGTCGGCGCCTCGGAAGCCGGCATCGCGACGGCGGAGGCCTCCGTCCGCATGCGCGAGGCGACGCTGGCCCAGGCCCAGATCGACCTCGACCGCACGGTGCTCCGCGCCCCGGTCGACGGCGTCGTCATCCAGCGCAACATCGACCGCGGCCAGACCGTCGCGGTCAGCCTGTCGGCGCCGGTGATGTTCTCGATGGCCCAGGACCTCAAGGACATGGAGGTCTATGCCAATGTCGACGAAGCCGATGTCGGACGCATCACGCAGGGCCTGCGCGCGACCTTCACCGTCGACGCCTTCTCGGGCCGCACCTTCGAAGGCCAGGTGAAGATGGTCCGCAAAGGACCGCAGGTGATCTCGAACGTCGTGACCTATGTCGCGGTGATCTCGGCTTCCAATCCTGAACTTCGGCTGCTGCCGGGCATGACCGCGACGGTGCGGATCGTCACCGCCGAACGGCCCCGCGCGCTCAAGGTCCCGAATGCGGCGCTGCGCTATCGGCCGCCGGGCACATCGACGGATAGCGGCGAAGCCGGGGACGCGTCGGTCGCGTCGGTACCGTCGCCCGAGGTGATGACGCAGCGCCTGACCCAGCAGCTCAAGCTCTCGCCCGACCAGCAGAAGCAGGTGCATCAGATCTTCGACGACGCGCGCCAGAGGGCGCAGGCGGCGCGGGCCCGGGCTCAGGCCGGCGGCGCGGGCGGGGGGGCAGGCGCCGGCGCGCCCGCCGACCGCGAGAACATCGCGCGCATCCGCCAGCAGGCGGCGGCCGAGATCCGAAGGCAGGTCGCGGCGGTGCTGACGGCGGAGCAGCGGACCGCCTACGAGAACGCGATCCGCCGCGTCGAGGCGAGCGAGACCCGCCCCGGCCGGGTATGGGTGCTGGGCGCGGACGGCCGCCCGCAATCGGTCGCGGTGCGCATAGGCATCGGCGACGGCAGCTTCACCGAGGTGGTCTCGGGCGAAATCAAGCCGGGCCAGGAGGTGATCGTCGGCCATTCCAGCAAGGCCGCAAGCGCCGGCGGCCCGAGGTGGGGGCTCTAGTGCCCGACGCCTCGGGTGCATCGGGCGTCATCGAGGCCGTAGGCCTCGGCCGGCATTACGAGCTCGGCGGCCACATGGTCCGCGCGCTCGACGGCGTCAGCTTCCAGATCCGCGAGGGCGAGTTCGTCGCGATCATGGGGCCGTCCGGATCCGGCAAGTCGACGCTGATGAACCTGATCGGCTGCCTCGACAGCCCGACCATGGGCAGCTACCGGCTCGCCGGCACCGATGTCGCCGGCCTCGAGCGCGACCAGCTCGCGGCGATCCGCAACCGGCGCATCGGCTTCGTCTTCCAGCAATTCAACCTGCTGCCGAGGACGACGGCGCAGGAGAACGTCGAGCTGCCGCTGATCTACAGCGACGTCCGTCGTTCCGAGCGCCACCGCCGCGCCGCCGAGGTCCTGGCGCAGGTCGGCCTCGGCGATCGCCTTCATCATCACCCGGCCCAGCTTTCCGGCGGTCAGCAGCAGCGGGTCGCGATCGCCCGCGCGCTGGTCAACCGGCCGATCCTGCTTCTCGCCGACGAGCCGACCGGCGCGCTCGACACGCGGACCTCGGAGGAGATCCTGGCGCTGTTCCAGGCGCTCAACCGGCAGGGCCTCACCATCGTCGTCGTCACCCACGAGGAGGACGTCGCCGCCCATGCCGGCCGCGTGCTCCAGTTCCGCGACGGCAAGCTGGTCGCCGACCGGACCAACCCGCATCCGCGCCAGGCCGCCGCCGCATGACCGCGATCGCCCAACGCGGTGCGGCCTCGGCCGCCGGCCTCCGCCTCGCGGCGCCGAAGGGCGCATTCTCGTTCGACAGCCTGTCGGTCGCGCTCAAGGCGCTTCGCGTCAATGCGCTTCGCAGCGCGCTCACCATGCTCGGCATCATCATCGGGGTCGGCGCGGTGATCGTGATGGTGGCGATCGGCTCGGGCGCGCACCAGCGGGTGGCCGAGCAGATCCGGAGCCTCGGCGCCAACCTGATCATCCTCCTGCCGGGCGCGGTCACCACCGGCGGTGCGCGCCTCGGCACCGGCACGCGGCCGACGCTGACCGAGGACGATGCGATCGCGATCTCGCGTGAGCTTCCGATCATCGAGGTCGCGGCGCCGACCGTCCGCGGCCAGGTCCAGGTCGTCTTCGGCAATCAGAACTGGTCGAGCTGGGCGCTCGGCGTCACCAACGACTATCTGGTGGCCCGCGAATGGAACATCGCCGACGGGCGGACCTTCACGCCGGAGGAGATGTCGGCCGCAGCCAAGGTGACGCTGATCGGCAAGACCGTCGCCGAGAAGCTGTTCGGGGATGGCGATCCGCTCGGCCAGATCATCCGCATCCGCCATGTGCCGTTCACCATCATCGGCGTGCTCGACAAGAAGGGGCAGTCGACCCAGGGCGCCGACCAGGACGACGTGCTGCTGACGCCGATGACGACGGCCAAGAGACGGCTCCTCGGCTATTCCGGCACGCGCGCGAAGGCGGTCGGCTCGGTGATGGTCAAGGTCGTCGAGGGGGAGTCGATGAAGGACGCGGAGGAGCAGATCCGCGACCTTCTCCGCCAGCGCCACAAGCTGCAGCCGAAGGACGAGGACGACGTCAACATCCGGAACCTCGCCGACATCATGGAGACGCGCGAGCAGTCGTCGCGGGTGCTGTCGCTGCTGCTGCTGGCGGTCGCTTCGGTGTCGCTGATCGTCGGCGGCATCGGCATCATGAACATCATGCTGGTCAGCGTGACCGAGCGTACCCGGGAGATCGGGCTCAGGATGGCGGTCGGCGCCCGCGGCCGAGACATCCTGGTGCAGTTCCTGGTCGAGGCGGTGACGCTGTCGCTGATCGGCGGCTCGGTCGGGATCGCGCTCGGAATCTCCGGGTCGATCGCGATCGCCACATTCGCCGGCTGGCCGACCCTGATCCAGCCATGGGCGATCGTCGTCGCGTTCCTGTTCTCCGGCGCGGTCGGGGTGTTCTTCGGCTTCTACCCGGCGAAGAAGGCCTCCGAGCTCGACCCGATCGAGGCGCTCAGGTTCGAGTAGACCGCTGGCCGGCCTGGGCCTTCAGGTTTCGGCGAACCCGCTCGTCGATCCGCATGGTCAGCGCCGCCGAGACCTCGGCCGCCTCGTCGAGGAGCGAGTCCTTCAGCACCTCGATCGGCTTCTTCAGCGCCATCGCCAGGTGGTGCTCGGCCCTGACCGCGGCGTTGGCGCTGTCGGACGTATGGTGGGTCTGGGCCAGCATGATGTCGCGGCCGATCTCGCGGCTCCAGTAGCGGACCCGGAGAGGGTTGCAGGCGAGCCAGCGGACGGCGCTCTCCTCGGTCAGCGGGTGGGTCTCGCTGTCCTTCAGGAAGTCCTTGATCAAGCGGCCAGCCGGGTCGGGGCCTTTCTCGCCGATCAGCGCGAGCGCGATCCAGGCGAACCACCAGCGCCAGGGGTCGGCCCTGAGGAAGCCGTTGTCGTATATCTCCGAGAAGACATGGAGGGAAGCCATGGGTGCTTCCGACTTGAGACGAACAATCTGAGCGGGGAGGGCATGCTTGGCAAAGGCCTGGGCCCGCCGGTCATAGTCCTTGTCGATCTTTTCCTTGGATCTCGGAAGAATCCCGACCTCCTTCATCAGTTCGGCCGTCTCCGCGACGTCGAGCCAATGAATCAGCGTCTTGGCCATCGCCTGAATGTCTTCCGCTTTCGGTTCAGGGCCTTGATCCATGACCTCAAGATAACAGATTCGCTGCCTGGTTCAGGGTTGCACGCCGAGGGGGATCGGGGTTAGGGTGCCGACCCTAAGGAGACCTGGAACAGGCGACTTTAATCGGGGGAACGGACCTGTCGCGGACGAAGGGGGGCTTCGGACCATGGAGTCCGAGCCGTTCGCCGGGACCGAGGCCGCTCTCCGACGACGATCTCGACGAGGAGCAGGCCAGACGTTGGACATTTTCCATCGCCCACGTCCCTGGTTGCAGAAGCTCGCGGCCATCCCCGGCCGCTGGATCGTCGACCGCGAAATCATCCTCCGCAGCGACCGCACGACCCGCTGCCTTCGGATCTCCCGCAAGTTGCAGCTGATCGCTCTCGGCATCTGGGCGGTCACCACAGGCTGGATGAGCTTCGCCTCGACCAGCTATTTCGAGATCAGCCGCGTCCTCGACACCAGGACCGCCGCGCTCGACCAGGCGCACGACGCCTACCGCGACCTCCTGAACCAGATGGCGAACCACCAGCTCGCCGTCATGGCCATCACCCGCGATCTCGAGTCGAAGCAGAGCCATCTCCGCCGGCTGCTCGATGCGAACGAGAACCTGCGCCAGGACCTGAAGGTCACCGAGACCCAGCTCCGCCAGTCCGAGGCCGAGCGCACCAAGGTATCCCAGACCCGCCAGGCGGTCGCCGAGAAGATGACCGAGCTCGAGCAGACCGTCCGCAGCATGTGGGGCGAGAACGGCTCGCTCGAGCGTCACATCTCGGGCCTCCGGGGCCAGCTCGCCTCGATCGAGGCCGAGAAGGAAGAGATCGCGGCCCAGCGCTCGGCGCTGTCGCGCCGCATGTCGCAGCTGCAGAGCGAACTCAAGATCTCGCTCGCCCGCACCGCTCAGGTCGAGGCGCAGCTCGAGACTGCCAAGACCGACCTCCAGGCGGCCTCCATGCAGCGCGACCGCCTGCAGGAGGACGGCCAGCTCGCGCAGGTGCGCGTGCGAGACCTCGAAGGGCGCATGTCGGAGCTCCAGCGCGTCCACCGCGAGGTCATGTCGAAGCTGAACGACCGCACCCGCGCCGACCTGTCCGAGGTCCAGAAGATCGTCAGCCGCACCGGCCTCAACCTCGACACGATCATGCCGAAGGACCAGCCGGTGCCGCAGCGCGGGAACAGCCGCGCGGGCCAGGGCGGCCCTTTCGTTCCACTGTTCCGTGACCTGGCGCCGTCGGGCGCCGGCGACACCACGAGCAATCTGGAGTCGATGTCGCTGCAGCTTGGGTCGCAGCTCCGCCGGCTGGACCAGATCCACGGCGTGCTCCGGTCCATCCCGCTGTCCGCCCCCCTCGACAACTTTGCCCTGATGAGCGGTTTCGGCGCCCGGCACGATCCCTTTACCGGGCAGGCCGCGATGCACTACGGTTTGGACATGTCGGCGCCGATGCGGACGCCGGTGATGTCGACCGCGCCCGGCACGGTCGTGGTCGCCGGATGGAAGAGCCGCTACGGCCGCATGGTCGAGATCGACCATGGCAATGGTCTCAGGACGCGATACGGACACTTGTATAAGATCAACGTCCGGCGCGGACAGAAGGTGGACTTCCGGGAGGTCGTCGGTCTCCTGGGTTCCTCCGGCCGATCGACCGGACCTCACGTTCACTACGAGGTCCTGGTCAACGGCGAGCCGACCGATCCGAACAAGTTTCTGAGGGCGGGCAAGGATGTTTTCAAGGGCTAGAGGCAAGGACTCCGAGGGCGGCGGCACCGCTGCCGTGCAGAAGTCGTCGGTCCCCTCGATCATCAGCGCCGACCTTCGCATCACCGGCAATCTGGAGAGCGACGGCGACATCCAGATCGACGGGACTGTCGACGGCGATATTCGCTCCGGCCGCATCACGGTCAGCGAGACCGCGGTCGTGAAGGGCGCGCTCGAAGCCGAGACGGTCCGCATCGCCGGCAAGGTCACCGGCCAGATCAAGGCGCGCCAGGTGACGCTGCTCAAGTCGGCCAAGGTCGTCGCCGACGTGATGCAGGAGTCGATCGCGGTCGAGCCCGGCGCCTCGTTCGAGGGCAACTGCCGCCACTACACCCGCGATGCGGTGGTCACTCCCACGCCCCGCAAGGTCGAGGCGCTGGTCGCGCCGACCATGCCGCGCAAGCCCCCGGTCGAGGCGGTCAAGCCGCCGCCGGTCGCCGCCGTCGGCGGCGGCTCGCCGCAGGCCAGCTAAAGCCCGATCGGTTCGAGACGCGCGCCGATCAGGGCGCGCGGCTCTTCGGCAGCACGACCGTGAAGGTCGAGCCGCGATCCAGCTCGCTTTCGACCCGGATCGAGCCGCCCAGCCGGCGAACCAGCGTGCGCGCGACCGCGAGGCCGATGCCTTCTCCCGGACGATCCGGCGTTCCGGCGCGCCGAAAGAGATCGAAGATCCGGGGCCGGTCCATCGCAGCGATGCCGCGGCCGTTGTCGGTGACGGCGATCTCGATCATGCCGGCCTCCGTCTCGGTTGCGGTGACGGTGATGTGCCCCGGACCGTCACGGAGGAACTTGACCGCGTTGTCGAGAAGGTTCGCCAGGATCTGCTCGAGCGCGCCGCGATCGCTGACGATCGAGGGAAGCTTGCCGACCGAGAGGCGCACGCCGCCCTTCTCGGCGCGGTTGCTGAAGTCGGCGGCGAGCGTCCGCACCAGGCGGTCGAGGTCGACGATCTCGGCCTTGAAGTCGCGCCGGCCGATCTGGGCAAGGTCGACCACGGCGCCGACCAGCCGATCCACCTTCGAGACCGACGAGCGGATGAACCACAGCGCGCCGTCATAGTCCTGGCGCAGGGCCTTCGTCGCCGGATTCTCGATCGTGCCCTCGGCGCGGCCGAGCAGGTCGTTGCGAAGCGCTTCGAGCTCGCCGGTGAAGCCCATGATGTTGCTGAGCGGCGGCCTGAGGTCGCGTTCGAGCACCTCGGCGACGCGCTGGATCTCGTCGTTGGCTTCCTGAAGGTTCGCGCTGCGCTCGGCCAGACGCCGTTCGAGATCGCGATTGGCGCGGTCGATCGCTGCGAAGTCGGCGCGGAGCGCGCGGGAGGAACGGCGGAGGAGGGTGACGGCAATCGCCGTCAATGCGGTTACGGCGAACGCGGCGAGGACGACGGCGAGGGCAGCCGCGTCCGGCTGCAGGATGACGAACGCGACGATCGCCACGACGACCAGCGCAGCGACGCCGGCGGCGAGCAGGGTTCGTTCGATGGACGAGCCAAGGTTTCCGGCAAGCATTCGGGGAACGCTAGGGAGTGTTCGCGGCGAAATAACCATAATTGCCGGAAAACTGAAATCAAAGACATGGTTAATACATGGAGAAATCTAGGAATTTTCCCGCTCTGCTTGCTTCGCCCGCTGCCAGAGCGCCTCCATCTCCTCGAGGCTGGCGTTTTCCGGCCGGCGTCCCTCGGCCGCCAACGACGCCTCGATCGCGCGGAAGCGGCGTTCGAACTTGGCGTTGCAGCGCCTGAGCGCGGCCTCTGGATCCACCTTGAGATGGCGGGCCAGATTGGCGAGCGCGAACAGCAGGTCGCCGACCTCGTCCTCGACCGCGTCGAGCTTCGCGCCCGAATCCAGCTCGGCGCGAAGCTCGCCGATCTCCTCGTCGATCTTGTCGAGGACCTGGCGGGCCTCCGGCCAGTCGAATCCGACGCGGGCCGCGCGGCGCTGCAGCTTGTCGGCGCGCATCAGGGCGGGAAGAGCGAGGGCGACGCCGCTCAGGGCGGAAGTATAGGGGGCGGAGGCGGGACCGCGCTTCGCCTTCTCGGCACGCTCGGCCGCCTTGGTCGCTTCCCACGAGACGGTCTGGGTGTCGACGTCGCGCTCGGCGGCATCGCCGAACACGTGCGGATGGCGGCGGATCATCTTGTCGGCGATCGCCTTGGCGACGTCGTCGAAGGCGAAGGCGTCCAGCTCCTCGGCCATGCGCGCATGGAAGACGACCTGGAGCAACAGGTCGCCGAGCTCGTCGCGGAGATCGGTCATGTCGCCGCGCTGGATCGCGTCGGCGACCTCGTAGGCTTCCTCGACCGTGTAGGGCGCGATGGTGGCGAAGGTCTGCTCGAGATCCCACGGGCAGCCGCCCTCGGGCGCGCGAAGCCGCGCCATGATGTCGATCAGCCGGTCGATGTGGCGGGTCGTACGCGAAGTCATGGGCCGGACTATAGCCTCAGCCGAGGGACAGGATGGCGTCGGCGAACTCGCGCGGTGCTTCCTGCGGCAGGTTGTGGCCGACCAGCGGGACGATCCTGCGCTCGCAGCCGCCGGTGAACAGGCGCTGGATCCGGGCGACCGCATCGGCGGACGGCAGCGCCGAGACGCCGTCGCCGCCGCCGTCGAGCCAGACAGTCTTCACCGCGATCGGCGGGGTCGATGCGAGCCGCTTCTCGATGTCCTCGACCGCCGGATCGCCCGGGACCAGGGCGTAGCGGTGCCGGTAGGAGTGGATCACCACCTCGACGAAGTCGGGGTTCTCGAACGCGGCGGCGCTGCGCGCATAGGTCGCCTCGTCGAAGCGCCAGTTCGGCGACCATAGCTGCCAGAGCAGCCGGCAGAGCGCATAGCGGTTCTTGGCGAGGCCGGCGCGGCCGCGCTCGGAATGGAAATAGTACTGGTACCAGAACCGGTGCTCGGCCTCCGGCGACGCCGGCTCCATCGCGCGCGCGATGTTCTGGATGTTGTAGCCGTTGCCGGTCACGAGGCCCTTGGCGCGCTCTGGCCGGAGCGCAGCCACGATGCAGGCGGCGCGGCCGCCCCAGTCGTATCCCGCCAGGACCGCCGACGGGATCTCGAGCGCGTCCATGAAGGCGATCAGGTCGGCGGCGAGGACCGCCTGCTGGCCGGACCGTGGCGTCCCGGCCTTGAGGAACGCGGTCGGGCCATAGCCCCGAAGGTAGGGAACCAGCACCCGCCGGCCGGCCGCGGCCAGGATCGCCGCCACCTCGTCATAGGCACGGATGTCGTAGGGAATCTCGTGCTGCGGGGTCGCCCGCGCGCTAGCCTCTTGCCCTGCCCCCTCATAGGCGAAATCGAGGACGCCGGCGTTCACGCGCTTGACCATGGGGGACCTATCGTCTCCGGGACCGACCGCCGGCCGGCAGGCTACCACCGGCCCGAAAAACTCCTATCGCGATTATATACTTGACTGACGACCGAAGGGGGAACAGAATCATGGCCTAGGAGATGGAAGCCATGACCCCGACGAACCTCGACAGCGCAGTTTACCACGATGACGAAGCCGCCCGGCTGCACCTTGAGGCCCTTCGCTGGCCCGAGGGCAAGATCACCTGCCCGCTGTGCGGTTCGGTCGAGCAGGCCCGTCCGGTCGACGGCAATTCGATGGGGCCGGGCTGGTTCTACTGCGGAGCTTGCCAGAGCAAGTTCACCGTCCGCACCGGTACGGTCTACGAGCGCTCCCATATCGCCCTCCACAAGTGGATGCTCGGCTTCCGCCTCTACGCGGCCTCGAAGAAGGGGTTCAGCGCCCACCAGCTCCACCGGACGCTTGGGATCACCTACAAGTCGGCCTGGTTCATGGCGCACCGCATCCGCGAGGCGATGGCGGACCACGATCCGGCGCCGATCGGCGGCAAGGACAAGGTGGTTGAGGTCGACGAGACGTTCACCGGCAAGAACGTCGAGGTCTTCGTCAACGGGAAGGGCTGGCGGAAGAAGGCCAGCGGCCATGGGATGAGCAAGGTTCTGACCGTGGTCGAGCGCGGCGGCCGTGTCCGTTCGGTCAAGGTCGACACCCTCAAGGCCAAGGACGTGCATCCGGCGCTCGCCATCGTCTCGCGCGAGAGCACGCTGAACACCGACGAAGCCAAGCGCTACGAGCGTCTGGGCAAGCAGTTCGCGAAGCACAACAAGGTGCATCACAAGGAAGGCGAATACGCTCGCGGCGACGCCTCGACGAACACGGTCGAAGGCTTCTTCTCGATCTTCAAGCGCGGCATG
>CAZDGR010000096.1:0-12166 GCA_964504845.1 uncultured Rhizobium sp.
GATTCTATCGCCACGCCCGCGTCGGGCTGGTGACGCCGCTGCGCGACGGCATGAACCTGGTCGCCAAGGAGTATGTCGCCGCGCAGAACCCGGAGGATCCCGGGGTGCTGGTTCTCTCGCATCTCGCCGGCGCGGCGCAGGAGCTCGACGCGGCGCTGCTGGTCAATCCGTTCGACCCCGAAGGCGTCGCCGAGGCGATCCACAAGGGCCTCGTGATGCCGACCGACGAGCGCCGCGACCGCTGGCGGCGGATGCGCGCCGTGCTCAGCCACACGACCCAGCGCGACTGGAGCCGCCGTTTCCTGGCCGCGCTCGCCGATACCCGCACGCCCGCCCACGCCGCCGCCTGAGGCCGGATTGACAGGGTTCTCCGATTCGTCTATTTTGTGACTGACTGGTCAGTAAGAAAATGACGATCAAGGCCACACCCCGCCCGCGCGGACGGCCCCGCAAGCTTGCGGGCCCTGAAGATCTGCTGGCCGCAGCCTTGCGCGTTTTCTCCGAGCGCGGCTTCGCCGCCTCGCGTCTCGATGACGTGGCCCGCGAGGCCGGCGTCTCGAAGGCAGCGCTCTACCTCTATTTCGAGAGCAAGCAGGCGATCTTCGAGGCGCTGGTGCGCTCGGCCGTGGTGCCGAACGTCGAACGCCTCGAGGCGATGGTCGCGGGCTGGCGAGGAAGTGCCGCCGATCTGCTCCGCACTCTCGTCCAGGCGATCGCCCGCATCGTCGTCGACGGCGAGGTCGCCGCGTTCCCGAAGCTGATCATCGCCGAGGCGTCGAACTTCCCCGATCTGGCGAAGCTCTATCGGACGGCGGTGATCGAGCGGACCCTGGGCCTCCTTGCCTCGATCGTCAGGCGCGGCGTCGCTGCCGGCGAGTTCCGTCCGACCGATCCGGAGCTCGCGGCGCGGCTGGTGATCGCACCGATCCTGTTCTCGTCATTGTGGAAGACCTGCTTCGCGCGCCACGACAAGGTGCCCTTCGATCCGGCGCCGCTGCTCGAGCTTCATGTCGACACCTTGGTGAAGGGGCTCGCATGAGACGCATCTTTCCTCTCGCCATCGCCATCGCACTTCTCGGCTGCGACGACGCGCCGAAAGAGCGCGGCTATCTCGGCTATGTCGAGGGCGAACGAGTCGTGGTCGCGGCGCCCGACGGCGGCTGGATCGAAGAAGTCCTCGTCTCCGAAGGCGACCAGGTGACGGTCGGCCAGAAGCTGTTCCGGCTGGAAGCCCGCCGCGAGACCGCGCAGCGCGACCGGGCGAAGGCGCGTCTCGACGAGATGGAATCGCGCCTGACCAACCTCCTGACCGGCAAGCGTGCCGACGAGCTCAAGGCGATCGAAGCGCAGATCGCCCAGGCCGAGGCCAATCTCGCGCTCGGACGGCGTGAGCTGGCGCGCCAGCAGGAATTGGCGAGCTCGCCTGCCGCCAATCCGCGTCTTCTCGACCAGGCCCGCGCCACCGCGGCTTCGGAGCAGGCGAAACTGGCGGAACTGCAGGCGCAGCTTCGCGTCGCCCGGCTTCCGGCGCGCGAGGACGAGATCGCCGCCGCCAGGGCACAGATGGATGCCGCCGCGGCCGAGCTCGCCGAGGCGGAGATCCGGCTCGGCGACCGAACCATCGCGGCGCGCGCTGCCGGCCGGGTCGAGCGCCTTGTTCGCCGGGCCGGGGAGCTGGCGCCGTCGGCCGGCGCGGTCATCAGCTTGCTCCCGCCGGAAACGGTGCATGCCCGCGTGTTCGTGCCGGAGGCCGCGCTGGCGCAGCTTCGCATCGGCACGCGGCTGGCACTCGCCTGCGACGGCTGCCCGCGCGATCTCCAGGCCCAGGTGACCTTCGTCGCCGGCGAGGCCGAGTTCACGCCGCCGGTGATCTACGCGGTCGAGAGCCGGCAGAAGCTGGTCTATCTGGTGAAGGCGAAGCCGTCGGCGGGGGGCCTCAAGCCCGGCCAGCCGATCGAGGCACGGCCCTTGCCGTGAGCAACCTCGCGATCGACATCGAGGGCCTGACCAAGCGCTTCGGCGCGCGGACCGTCGTCGACAACGTGTCGCTCAAGATACCGGCCGGCGAGGTCTGGGGCTTCCTCGGGCCCAACGGCAGCGGCAAGACGACGACCATCCGGATGCTGTGCGGGCTGCTGAGACCCGACGGCGGGCACGGCACCTGCCTCGGCCTCGACATCCTGACGCAGGCCGAACGGATCAAGCGCCAGGTCGGCTACATGACCCAGCGCTTCAGCTTCTACGAAGACCTCACGGTCCAGGAGAACCTAGACTTCGTCGCGCGCCTCTATGCGCTGCCGAACCGCCGCCAGCAGGTCGAGCGCACGATGCAGCGGGTCGGGCTCTCGAACCGGCGCGGCCAGCTCGCGGGCTCGCTCTCCGGCGGCTGGAAGCAGCGCCTCGCGCTCGCCGCCTGCATGATGCACGCGCCGAAGCTCCTTCTGCTCGACGAACCGACCGCCGGCGTCGATCCGCAGGCACGCCGCGAGTTCTGGGAGCAGATCCACGCGCTGGCGCGCGAAGGCGTCACCGTGCTGGTCTCGACCCACTACATGGACGAGGCCGAGCGCTGCGACCGCATCGCCTATATCGCCTATGGCAGGCTGCTCGCGGTCGGCACGGTCGAGGAGGTGGTGGCGGGCGCCAGGCTCTCGACCTGGGTCGCGACCGACCCCGGTCGCGACGAGATCGCGGCGAAGCTCGCGAAGATCCCCGGGATCGGCACCGCGGTCTTCGGCCCATCCCTGCATGTGAGCTCGGCCGATCCGGCGGCCCTGCGTCGCGCGATCGAGCCGCTGATGGGCGATCCGCGCGCGACCTGGCGCGAGACGACGCCGAGCCTCGAGGACGTCTTCATTCACCTGATCCAGGGTGCGACCGCTGCCCAGGCGAAGGAAGCGCAGGACAGGGCCGCGTGATGCTGGCAGCGCTCTCTCGCGTCGTGGCGGTGACCTTGAACGAGACGATCCAGCTCCGCCGCGACCGTTTCACCTTCGGCATGATCCTCGGCATTCCGGTGATGCAGCTCCTGCTCTTCGGTTATGCGATCAACGCCGATCCGAAGCAGCTGCCGACCGCGCTGCTTTCGCGCGATCCGGGCCAGGTGGAGCGCAGCATCGTCGGCGCCCTGGAGCGCTCCGGATACTTCCGTGTCGTCGCCCAGGTCACCGGCGAGCCCGAGGTCGAGCGGCTGATCGCCGCCGGCGACGTCTCCTTCGTCGTCACCATTCCCGACGGCTTCACTCGCGATCTCCTGAAAGGCGAGCGCGCGCAGATCCTGATCGAGGCGGATGCGACCGATCCGGCGGCGACCTCGAACGCGGTCGCGGCACTCAGCCAGCTTCCGCGCTCGGCTCTCCGTCACGATCTGCCGACGCTGGTGACCGAACCTGCTTTCGACGTGGTGATCCACCGGCGTTACAACCCGGAGGGCCTGACCGCCTACAACATCGTGCCGGGCCTGCTCGGCGTGATCCTGACCATGACAATGGTGCTGATGACCTCGCTCGCGGTCACCCGCGAGACCGAACGCGGCACCATGGAGAACCTGCTGGCGATGCCTTTGCACCCGGCCGAGGTCATGGCCGGCAAGATCCTGCCCTACATCGCCATCGGCTATGTGCAGGTGGGCGTCGTGCTGGTCGCCGCCCGATATCTGTTCGCCGTGCCGATGCTGGGCTCGCTCGGCCTGCTGACGCTGGCGTTGCTGGCCTTCCTGCTGGCGAACCTCGCGGTCGGCCTCACCTTCTCGGCGATCGCCCGCAACCAGCTTCAGGCGATGCAGATGACGTTCTTCTTCTTCCTGCCCTCGATGCTGCTCTCGGGCTTCATGTTCCCGTTCCGCGGCATGCCGGGCTGGGCCCAGGGGATCGGCGAGGCGCTGCCGCTGACCCATTTCCTCCGGATCGTCCGCGGCATCCTGCTGAAGGGAAACGGCGCGATCGAGATCTGGCCGGAGGTCTGGCCGCTGCTCGCCTTCGCCGCCATCGCCTGGACGGTGGCGATCCTTCGCTACCGCCGTACGCTGGACTAGCCGTTCGCGCTGTCCGACGAGCCCAAATCGGCAGCGCCGGGGCCGGTCTCGAAATGCGAGACCACCCGGCCAAGGAGCGCCAGGAACACGGCGCGCTCCTCCGCGCTCAAGGCCGCGAGCAGCGTGCCCGAGGTGCCGGAGGACTTCTGCTGCACCTGATGCAGCATCGCCTCGCCCTCGCGGGTCAGCGCCAGCACGCGCCGCCGGCGGTCGGACTCGCCGATATCGCGGGCGACGAAACCGCGGCTCTCCAGCGTCGCCACCACGGTGCCGGTGGTCGAGCGGTCGAGGCGCAGCAGCTTCGCCAAGGTCACCTGGTCGATGCTCGGATAGCGCTTCAGGATGTAGAGGACGCCGAACTGCGTGTTGGTCAGGCCAAGCTCGCCGGCATGCGCCTGGAACACCGAGATGGTGATCTGGTGCGCGCGCCGGATCATGAACCCGGGCCGGCCGTAGAGATCGGCCAGGCGCTCGGGCGCGGTCGACAGCGGGTCGTCCTCAAGGTCGATCATCGACATGGCCGGAACCTAGCCGAGGTTTCGTTTCGTTGCCACTAGCGGAGGATGAGCAGCACGACGCTGCCCGCGACCAGCAGGATGCCGGCGGTCTCGCCCGCGGTCGCGCGCTCGCGGAAGATCAGGTGCGAGGCGAGGTAGGTGAACACCAGCTCGACCTGGCCGAGCGCCCGCACCAGCGCCGCGTTCTCCAGCGTCATGCCGAAGAACCAGCCGCAGGAGCCCAGCACCGACAGCAGCCCCACCGGGAAGGTCCGGGGCCAGAGGCGGATCACCTCGACGATCTGGCGCCGGTCGCGGATCACGAGGTATGTCGCCATCATCATCGCCTGCATCGTCGTGATCGAGGCGAGGGTGACGGCCGCGCGCTCCAGCTCGTTGCCCTCGGGAAGCGCCAGTGCCGAGGCGCGGATCGCGACCGCGCAGATGCCGAACAGCGTGCCGGACCCGAGTCCCACCAGCGCCGCCTTCCGCGTGCCTTCGTCCTTCCACGAGCCGGCGCCGGCCGCGGCTGCCCGCGACATCACGACGATGCCGACGAAGCCGATCACGATCGCGCTCCATCCCCAGAAATCGAGGTGCTCGCCGAGGATCAGGACGGCGAGGAGGGCGGCCTGCAGAGTCTCGGTCTTCGAGTAGGTCGTGCCGACGACGAAGCTCCGATAGGTGAAGGCACGGATCAGCAGCGAGGTCGCGGCGATCTGGGTGAGGCCGCCGATCGCGCCGTAGACCAGGGAGGTCGCGTTCGGCATCGGCAGCTCGCGCCCTAAGCCCTTCGCCAGCAGGACGAGGATCAGGATCGCGATCGGGGCGCCGTAGACGTAGCGGATGAAGTTCGCGCCCTCGGCCGAGAGCGACTTGGTCAGCCGTTTCTGCAATGCCGTGCGCAGGCACTGCAGGAACGCCGCCGCGATCGTCACCGGTATCCAGAGATCCGCCATCTGCCGCCCGACCCTGAAGGGGGCGGCAGACTAAGCGGAGGACCTTACCCAAGCCAAGAGACGATATCTCAGCGGTTGAGCAGGTTCCGGAGGCCCCCAAGCGGGTTCTGCGCCGGTGCCTGCTGGCCCTGGGCCGGCTGCTGCTGTTGCTGACCCGTGGCTGGCGGGTTGCTCGACGCACCCGGCAGCGCCACGCCCGGAATCGCGGGGATCGCGCCCTTCAGAGCATCCAGCGCGCGCGACGGATCGACCCGGATCAGCGCCGCCAGGTCCGGACGGTAGCTGAGATTGTCCCAGGGCCCTTTCACATCCACCGGCACCATGATGCCAGAGGCCTGCATCTGGCCACCCTGGCCTTCGGTCGAGGCGACCGCCTTCGGCTCGACCCGATAATCGAGCGTCTTCTGCGGCAGGTTGACCGTGCCCTTGCCTTCGACCCTGAGCAGCGGCGACTTCAGCGCGAAGTCGTTGTTCCTGACGATGCCCTGCTGGATCGTGTAGGTGCCGCCGAGCTCGGAGAAGTCGGTCTTCTGCGACTCCTGCGACTTCGGATCGAGGAAGGCGGTGGCGACGTTGCGCACCATCGCCGCCAGGTTGATGCCCTTGATCGCGCCCTCCGTGAAGGCGGCCTTCCCGTCGCCGTTCATCGTCGAGATCATCTCCTTCTGCGACTTGCCGCGCGCGGCGACGTGCGTCTGCATGCCGAAGGTGCCGGTGAGCCGCTTGAAGTCGGCGGCGGCCGCCAGGATCGGCTCGGCCTGCACGCCGGCGAGCGTGATCCGCGCGTCGAACTCCGGTACCTGGGGGGCGCCGTTGAGGATCACCGTGGCCTTGCCCGTGCCCTGGTAAAGCGCGAGCTCGGTCAGGTCGAGAGCGAGCCGGCCGTCCTTCAGCTGCGCTTTCACCACGCCCTTGCCGATCTCGATCTTCCGGATCAGGAGGCCGCCGACCGTGAGGTCGAGATCGGCATTGGCGGCGCGCAGCGGCGAGAGGTCGATCGGATCCTCGCTCCATCCCTGCTGGCCGCCCGGCGCGGGCGTGCTGCCGCCGCTTCGCTGCGCCGGCGCTTCCGGCGGCAGGTAGGGATTGATGTCGAGCTTGTCGAGCGCGAGCTTCGCCTGCAGATAGGGCTTCGGCCCGGACGTATCGACCGAGAGGTCGCCCGATCCCTTGATCTGGTCGAGCGACACTCTGGCGCCGGTGAAGGTGTGCTTGGCGCCCAGGCGCTCGACCTTGCCTGAGATCGAGAGCGCGCCCATCGTGTTCGGCCGCGCATCGATCGGCGATCCGACCCAGGCTGCCAGGTCCTTGACCGACGGGATCGCGAGATCGACGTCGCCCTGAACGCGGCCGGCACCGGCGGTCGCGACCTGTCCCTTGAATCCCAGCTTCACCGGGTCGCCGCCGAGGAGCAGCGTGACGTTGGCCGGCTGCCCCGCCATCACCGCGCGCGGCTTGTCGACGTCCAGCTTCACCGTCAGCGGCTTGCCGTGCCAGGTGGCGCCGCCGTCGAGCTTCATCGGCCTGTCGAGGTTCGGGAGGTCGAGCGTCGCGTTGATGGCGGTGACCTCTTCCTTGGTGTTGCTGCGCTGGTCGACAAAGGTGATGCGGCCGTCCTTCAGCTTGACCTCGCCGAGGCGGATGTCGCCGGGCGACGCCGAGCCTCCGGAAGCCTGGGTCTGGGCCGGCGCACCGGGCTGAGACGTGCCCATCACCCAGTTGCCGCGGCCCTGGCGGTCGATCTCGAGCACGATCTGCGGCTCCTCGAGCACGAAGCTGTCGATCTCGAGCCCGCCGCGAAGCAGCGGGAACAGCTTGACCGCGACCTTGAGGCTCTTGAGCCGCGCCATGTCCGGCGTCGAGGCGCCCGGCGCGTTGGCGAAGGTGACGTCCTTCGCCTCGATCGCGACCGCCGGGAACAGCGACAGGCTCATGCCGCCCTTGATCGCCAGAGTGCGCCCGGTGGCGTCCTTGGCGCGGGCCTCGATCTGGTCCTTGTAGACCGAGACCGGAATGAAGAACGGCGCGGCGATGGCGGCCACGATGATCACGACCACCAATGCTGCGACGGCGATGAGAAGCTTCTTCATCAGCGTTCTCTCCTCAGGCGGCTTTGAGCCCGGCGGCGGCCAGCGCCGTTCTGGCTTCGAGGTTGACGGCGAATTGGGTCGAGAAGAAGGCGCGCGCGGGCGCCCAGTAGCGGAGCGCCAGGGTCACGTCGATCTGGCTGAAAGCCTGCACGCCGACCTCCGGCGCCGGCTCCTGTACCACCTGCGGCACGCGCGAGAGCGCGCCCCTGACCGCGTGGATCGCGGCGGCGACGTCCTGATCGGCGGCGATCTTCAGCGTGCCTTCGACGATGCGGTGGCCGCGCGAGTTGACCAGGATCTCACCGACAATCTGGCGGTTCGGCACCATGATGCGCTCGCCGTCCTCGCCGACCAGGAAGGTGGATGCCAGCGTGATGTCGTCGACGACGCCGGAGACGCCCTTGACCGTCACCGTGTCGCCGATCGTGAACGGCCGGGTCAGGATCAGTGTGAGGCCGGCACCGTAATTCGACAGCGGCCCCTGGATCGCGACCGTGGCGCCGAAGGCGCCGGCGCCGAGGAGCGCGATCAGAGGCGCGATCGAGATGCCGAAGTTGCCGAGGGTCGCGATGATCACCATCGCCAGGACCAGGATGCGGACGACGTTGGCCGCGAAGTTCGAGATCGTGACGTCGAGCCCGTTGCGGGCGCCGAGCTTCACCACCAGGCCCGCCACCCATTGCGCGACCTTGAGGCCGATCAGGAAGAAGACGATCGCGCCGATGATCTGGAAGCTGTAGGCGACGAGAAAGGCGGTCGCGACGTCGACCCATTTGCTGAGGGTGGCGATCTGCTGGTCCATAGGCGTAGCGTTCTCGCTGTCACGGTATCGGGATACGCCGATTGTGACCCTCGGCTCCCCCGCGGTCTAGGTATCCCGGACGCGCCCCGCCGACCGTGACGGCGGTTACCGATGATTTAGAGGTCGGGCCAGAAATCGCCCGGCTCATCCCGCGAGCCCGAGGGAATGAACATCCGCAGCATCGCCTCCTCGGCGATCAGGCGGACGACCGGGGCATCGGGCCCGTCTGCCTTCGGCGCGACGGCGGCCATCGCCAGGATCGGCTGGGCCTGCTTGCAGAAGGCGACCACGGCGGTGAGCCCTTCGGTCGGCGTCTTCGCCACCGGCCGCGAGGAATCGCACACCTCTGCCGCGCTCACGCCCGGCGCCGGCGAGAACTGGACGACGAGACGGAAGTCCGGTCGTCCGGCCTGGGCGCGGTCGGTGGTGAAACGGGCGGTGAATCCGACGCTGGTGGCGCTGGCGGCCGCCGCGAGCGAGCGAGCGACGTCACCGGAGAACGGGTTGTCGCGGACCTCCAGCAGCACCGGTCCGGCCGCCGCCGCGTCCTGCAGCAGGTCGCGCGCGACCGCCGAGGTCTGCGGATACTCGTAGAGCACCGTCCGGACCATTCCGGCGCAGCCGGAAAGAAGGACGGCGGTCGCGAGAGCGGGGATGAGAAGGCGCATGGTGCAGTCCGGTCGGCTCGAAGGTCGTCTCAGTCTACATCACCAGGCCGCCGTCGACGATGAAGGCCTGGCCGGTGGCGAAGGCGGCTTCGTCGGAGGCCAGGTAGACCGCGAGCGCGGCGATCTCCGCGGCGGTGCCGAGACGGCCCATCGGCTGGCGGGCGATGAAGGCCTTCCTGGCCGCGACCGCGTCGGCATTGGCGTTGATGCGGTCGTCGAGCGACGGGGTCTGGATCGTGCCCGGGCAGATTGCCGTGCAGCGGATGCCCTTGGCGACGTAGTCGGCGGCGACCGACTTGGTGAGGCCGATCACCGCCGCCTTCGACAGGCCATAGACGAAGCGGTTCGGCACGCCCTTCACCGAGGAGGCGACGGACGCCATGTTGATGATGGTGCCGCCGTTCTTCGCCAGCATCGCCGGCAGGAATGCCTTGATCATCCGGTACATGGACCGCACGTTCAGCGTGATCGCCTGGTCGAAGTCCTTCTCGGAGGCTTCCAGGATCGAGCCGTTATGGACCATGCCGGCGACGTTGAAGAGCACGTCGACCGCACCGATCCCTTTGGCATAGGCCTCGACCGCCGACGGGTCGGTGACGTCGAGCTTCTTGAGCGAGACGCCTTTCAGCTTCTCCAGCCCGGCGAGCTTCGACTCGTCCACGTCGGAGGCGTGCACGGTCGCGCCCTCGCGGTGGAAGGCCTCGACCGAGGATCGGCCCATGCCCTGGCCGGCGGCGGTGACGACGCAGATCTTGCCCTGAAGGCGGCCGCTCATGACTGAAGCTCCGAATTGGAAAGGCGGGTGACGGGCCGCTACACTAGGGAGAGCTTCCAAGGCCGCCAAGGCCTCTCCGCCCGAGGACGAAAGATGACCCAGCCGACCCTCACCATCCGGCTCAACCAGGCCGACACCGTCGTCGTCGCCCGCGCCGACATCCTGCCGGGGACCAGCATCCCCGGCGAGAACGTCACGGCCAAGGGGCACATCCCGGCGGGTCACAAGATCTCGACCCACCAGGTGGCGGAGGGCGAGCCGGTCCGGCGCTACGGCCAGATCATCGGCTTCGCCAGCCGGCCGATCGCCGCCGGCGACCATGTGCACACGCACAACTGCGCCTTCCAGATGTTCGAGCGGCAGTACGAGTTCTGCGTCGAGTCCCAGCCGACGCCATATGCGACCGGCGCTGCCCAGGCGACCTTCCAGGGCATCAAGCGCAAGGACGGCCGCGTCGGCACGCGGAACTACATCGGCATCCTGACCTCGGTGAACTGCTCCGCCCATGTGGCGAAGCTGGTCGCCCGGAAAGCCGAGTCGCTCCTCGAGCAGTACCCCAACGTCGACGGAGTCGTGGCCCTGACCCACGGGCTCGGCTGCGGCATGGCGGCGGAAGGCGACGGCATGGACGTGCTCCGCCGCACGATCGCGGGATATGCCGTGCACGCGAATTTCGGCGGCATCCTGATCATCGGGCTCGGCTGCGAGGCGAACCAGATCGGTGGCCTGATGCGCGCCCACAACCTCCAGGACGGCGCCTTCCTGCACACGATGACGATCCAGGAGTCGGGCGGCTCGACCGTGACGATCAACAAGGCGCTGGCGGCGATCCGCGAGATGCTGCCGGCGGTGAACGACGTGCGGCGCGAGACGGCGCCGGCCTCGCACATCACCATCGGGCTCCAATGCGGCGGCTCTGATGGCTATTCCGGCATCTCGGCCAATCCGGCGCTGGGGGCCGCCTCCGACCTTCTGGTGAAGCACGGGGGCTCGGTGATGCTTTCCGAGACGCCGGAAACCTATGGTGCCGAGCACGTGCTGGTGCGCCGCGCGCAGAGCCGCGAGGTCGGCCAGAAGCTGGTCGACCTGATGCGCTGGTGGGAGGACTACACCGCCAAGAACAACGGCTCGATGGACAATAACCCCTCGCCCGGCAACAAGGCGGGCGGCCTCACCACGATTCTCGAGAAGGCCCTCGGTGCCGCGACCAAGGGCGGCACCACGAACCTGGTCGACGTGCTGCAATACGCGGCGCCGCTGAAGCATCGCGGATTCAACTTCATGGATTCGCCGGGATACGACCCGGTCTCGGCGACGGGGCAGGTGGCGTCGGGCGCCAACATGATCTGCTTCACCACCGGCCGCGGCTCGGTGTTCGGCTGCAAGCCGGCGCCTTCGATCAAGCTCGCCACCAACTCGATGCTGTTCAAGCGGATGCCCGACGACATGGACATCAACTGCGGAACGATCATCGAAGGCTCGGAGACGGTCCAGGCCTGCGGCGAGCGGATCTTCAAGCTGATCCTCGACACCGCGTCGGGGAAGAAGACCAAGAGCGAAGAGATGGGCTTCGGCGAAGACGAATTCCAGCCGTGGTCGATCGGCGCGGTGATGTAAGGAGCCTTCGAGTCCCCATGACGTCCAAGCCCCCCGTGCTGCAGAACGGCCCGGTCTCCTATTCCGGGACGATGGCGAAGATCGACGAGCTTTTCACCGCGCATAAGCTCTGGCTGGCGCCGGACAAGCTGGCGCTGGCGAAGAAGATCGCGCCCGAGATCACCTGTGCCTTCACCTCCGGCCACGATCCGATCCCGAATGAGATCCTGGACATACTGCCGAACCTGAAGCTGGTCGCCTGCTTCGGCGTTGGCGTCGACGGCGTCAACGTGGCCGAGCTGACGAGGCGCGGCATCACCGTCACCAATACGCCGGACGTGCTGACCGAGGAGGTCGCCGATCTCGGTCTGGGCCTGCTGCTCGCGACCACGCGCCAGATGATCAAGGGCGACCGCTACGTGCGCTCGGGCGAGTGGGTGAAGCGGGGCAACATGGAGATGACCTGGTCGCTGACCGGAGGCAAGACCATCGGCATCATCGGGCTCGGGCGCATCGGCAAGGCTATCGCAAGACGTTGCGAGGCCTTCAACCTGAAGGTCGCCTATCACGGCCGTTCGAAGCAGTCGGACGTGTCGTATCGCTACTATGCCGACCCGGTCGAACTCGCGAAGGCGTCGGACTTCCTGATGATCGTGACGCCGGGCGGGCCGGGAACGAAGCACCTGGTCGACGCGAGGGTGATCGAGGCGCTGGGCCCGAACGGCATCCTGATCAACATCTCGCGC
>CAZDGR010000097.1:0-12140 GCA_964504845.1 uncultured Rhizobium sp.
CGTGGGTGGATGGCTTGATTGCCGATCTGGTCCGCAGCGGCGCCGCCGTGCGCGAGACGAAGTTGCCCATCGGCACCAGGCCGGCCTCGGTCTGGATGCGGATGTCGTCGAGCTGACCGACGGAGCGGTCGCTCTCCGGATACCGCACGACGATGTCGACCTGCTTGTCAGCATCGTTCGGGCGATAGTCGGTGAGCTTGAGACCGCGGGTCACCAGCTGGATGTAGCTGCCGACCAGGCTGGTATCGACGCCGAACTTGGAGGCCTGGGCGCGGTCGACCGCGACCCGCCACTCGATGCCGGGGATCGGCCTGGAGTCCTCGACGTTGGCAAGCCCGGTCATGGTCTCGAGATGCGCCTTCACCTTGGCGACCTCGGCCGGAAGCAGCTCGGGCTCGCGCGAGGAGAACTCGATCTGGATCGGCTTGCCGGCGGCCGGACCCTTCCGCTCGTCGGCGGGCTCGATCCAGATGCCGGCGAGGTCGGCCGTCCGCCTGACCACCTCCTCGGTGATCTCCTTGGCCGAACGGCGCGTGCCCCAGTCCTTGTATTCGAGCGTGATCACCGCGACCACGTCCTCGGCGACTTCCTGGCCGCCCTGGCTGCGGGCGCCGACCTGGGTATAGACCGACCGGAACTCGCCGATCGGGAGGATGCGGTCCTCGACCTCGATGGCGAGCGCCAGCTTTTCCTGGATCGAAAGATTGCCGCGCGCATGCACCAGCACGCGCGAGCGCTCGGCCTCGATCTTGGGGAA
The DNA here is from genome assembly GCA_964504845.1 of uncultured Rhizobium sp. Lineage (GTDB taxonomy): Bacteria > Pseudomonadota > Alphaproteobacteria > SHVZ01 > SHVZ01 > SHVZ01. Next base: position 758 of record CAZDGR010000097.1, read on the forward strand.
GAACTCGACGCCGCGGCCCTTGGCGGCATAGAGCATCTGCACGCCGACCAGCAGCGCGATCGCCAGCAGCAGCACCTTGCCCGGATGGTCGAGCGCCTTCGAGAGCACGCTGACATAGAGGCCGGTGGCGCCTTTCAGGTCCTCGACCTTGAAATGGGTGTCGACGTCGTGGTGATGCCCCCCACCGGCGGCGGCGGTGCGTCGGCCGACGACGGACGCCAGCGCCGGGATGAACAGCAGCGCCATCACCAGGGATGCCGCGAGCAGCGCGATCACCGTCACCGGCAGATACTTCATGAACTGGCCGACGACGCCGGGCCAGAACAACAGCGGCATGAAGACCACGATCTTGGTCAGCGTCGAGCCGATGATCGGCGGCGCCATGCGCTTGGCGGCGGCGAGATAGGCCTGCTCGCGCGGATAGCCCTCGGCCATCAGCTTGTCGGCGTATTCGTTGAGCACGATCGCATCGTCGACCAGCATGCCGACCGCGAGGATCAGGCCGAACAGCACGACGATGTTGACCGTGTACCCCATCCCCGCCAGCACCAGGATGCCGAGCAGGAAGGATCCGGGGATGGCGACGCCGACCAGCAATCCCGAACGGATGCCGAGCACGCCGACGACGACCACCATCACCAGGATGACGCCGGAGACCGCGACGTTGGTGAGGTCGGCCAGCATCACCTTGATGTTGGTCGACTGGTCGTTCGAGTAGGTGACGGTCACCGCGTCCGGCCAGCGCGGACGCTCGGCCTCGACGATCTGCTTCACGCCCTCGATCGTGTGGATGATGTTCTGGCCGACCCGCTTGGAGACCTCGATCGCGACGGCCGGCTGGCCGTTCATGCGCGCGACCGACTCCCGGTCCTTGAAGCCGCGGCGGACTTCGGCGATGTCGGCGATGCGGACGACCGCGTCACCCTTGACCTTGACCGGCATGCTCATGATGTCGGGGATGTTCTCGAAGACTCCCGGCACCTTGATCGCGAAACGGCCATGCCCGACATCGAGAGATCCGGCCGGCACCAGGCGGTTGGACCGGGTCAGCGCGGCGATGGTCTGCAGCGCGTCCAGGCCGTAGCTTTCCATCCGCATCGGATCGATCACGACCTCGACCGTCTCGTCGCGGTTGCCGGCGACCTCGGCGCGCAGCACGGCCGGGTTGGCCTCGATCCGCTCCTTGAGGTCGCGGGCGAGCTTGATCAGCGTGCGCTCGGGCGCCGAGCCCGACAGCGTCACCACCAGCACCGGGAACTCGCTGATCGCGACCTCGTTGATGATCGGTTCCTTCGCCGTCGGCGGCAGGTCCGGCTTGGCGAGGTCGGTCTTGCGGCGGACGTCGGCCATCGCCTTGGTCGAGTTGAACCCGGCCTCGAACTCCATGACGACGTTGGCACCGCCTTCATAGGCGCTGGAGCGCATCTCCTTGATGCCCTCGATCGAGCGGAGCTGCGTCTCGAACGGGCGCGCCAGCAGGCGCTCGGCGTCCTCGGGAGAGATGCCGTCGAGCGTGAGCGCCACGTAGATGATTGGGATCTTCACGTCGGGATCGCTCTCCTTCGGGATGTCCCGGAAGGTGATGAGCCCGGCGATCAGGATCAGGACGAGGGCGGCGATCGTCGTCCGCTTGTTGATCAACGCCAGTTCGATCAGACGGTTCACGACTTGCTCCCGACGGCGAAGGGCTGCGGGGCGACCCGCTCGCCGTCCTTCACGAATTCCTGGCCGACCGCGATCACGCGCGCGGTCTTCGGCAGCCCGCCGAGCCAGACGCGCTCGGCGTCGCCGGCGATCACCTGGGCCGGGAAGAAGGCGACCATGTCGTCCTCGACCACGAGCTTGACGCCGATGCGGCCGCGGTCGTCCAGCGTCAGCACCGATGGCGGCAGCGCGTGTGCCGAGGTCTGGGCGACCGGCAGCCTGAGCTCCGCGGTCACACCCTCGACGATGCGGCCCTCGGGATTCGGCACCTCCAGCTCGACACGGAACGTGCGGGTCGCCGCGTCGCTGACCGCGCCGATATAGCGGACCATGCCTTCGACCGAACCGCCGGTGACCAGCCTCGCCGATCCCACCTGGCCGATGCGGATCTGGCCGACCTCTCGCTCGGAGATCTGCGCCATCACCACGGCCGGCGCCAAGTCGACGACGGTCGCGATCACGACACCGTCACGGACGTAGTCGCCGATCTCGACGGAACGCTGGTCGAGCACGCCGTCGAAGGGAGCGCGGATCTGGGTGCGCTGGATGTCGAGCTCGATGCGGGCGAGCATCGACTTCGCCGCTTCGAGCGCGGCGCGCGCCTCGGCGATCTTCAGCTCCGGACGATAGCCCTTCTCGGCGAGCTGCTTGCCGGCCTCGAAGTCGAGCTGTCGCTGGCGCACCAGCGCCTGCGCCTCCTCGAGGCGCGCCTGACGGTCGTCGGTCGCGAGCCTGGCGATCAGCTGGCCCTTCTTCACCCGTGAGCCGCGGTCGGCGCCGATCTCGATCACCTTGCCCATGGTCTCGGCCTTGATCTCGACCTTGCGCGAGGCGGCGGTGCGGCCCTGCACGACGATCTCGATCGGCTTCGCTTCCGCGGTCAGCTCGACGACGCGGACCTTGGTAAGCGGCGCCGCGGCGGGCGCAGGCGCGGCGCCGGCGGAACCGGCGCTGTGGTTGCCGAAGATTCCGGAGGCCATCCAGCCGGATACGCCGGCGACGACGGCAAGGGAGAACCACCAGGGGGACATACGCATGGGGACTTGTCCTTACTTAATCGGCAGCGTTCTGCCGGCCAGCGCCGAGCTGGGCCAGGAATGCGTCGCGGTTGTCGCGGAGGTAGTCGTGGAAGGCGCGGTAGACGGCAAGGCCGACGCCGCGGACGAAGACATGCCCCGGCAGCTGGTGCTCGCAGGCCGGATCGCTTGCCTTGGCTTCGATATGGTCCAGGCATTCGCGGTAAAGCGCGATGTGGGCGTCGATCTGGCGCGCGACCCGATGGGCCGGCATCAGATGCGCGAAGAACATCAGGAACAGGAACTCCGAGCGGATGTCGTCCTCGACCGCGATGCCGGTCGCATGGTCGGTCAGCGCGTCCGCAAGCGCCGCCTTGCCGGAAGGGGTCAGCGCATAGATCCGCTTGTCGGGCTTGCCCGCCTGGGCCTCGTCGCGGCCGGTGATCAGGCCGTCGGACGCGAGCCTCGCCAGCGCCGGATAGATGGAGCCGAAGCCGGCCTTATAGAAATGGCTGAACGGGCCGTCCTCGGCCTGCTTCTTTATCTCGTACCCGGTCGCGTCGCCGAGGCTGAGCACGCCCAGGCAGAAGGTGCGGACATCCATTGAATTTTCCGATCCGATACGTATCGAGAGAACATATATCGACTGGATATATATCTGGTGGAGCTACACCGATCAAGCCGGTTTAACGGCCGTCAGGATCCGGATATGGGCGCCCAGGCGGTAGGCGTCCCCGGACCGGTAGGGCTCGAGGCGGCAGCGGACCTCCGCATCGAGCCGGTCGCGGTCCGCCTGGGCGAGGTTCGCGAGACGTGCACCGCCGGTCATCTCCAGCGGCGCGCGCCAGAACGGCTCGTCCGCCTTGGCCAGGCGCTCGAAGGTCAGATCCTTCTCTGCGTATCCCTCGAAACCGGCGGCGGCGAAGTCCGGGGCCAGCACGCCGGGCTCGGCGTGGCGGAAGGGATCGAATGGCGGCCGTGCGGGACCGAGCACGGCATCGATCGCGCCGCGGGTCACCTCGAACATCGGGTTGCCGGCGATGGGTCCCCAGACCAGGAAGGCGGCACGGCCGCCGGGCACCAGCACGCGGAATGCCTCGGCCAGCGCCACCCGCGGCACGGGGAAGAACATGATGCCGAAGCGGCAGGTGACGACATCGACGCTGGCATCGGCGAGCGCCAGGCGCTGTGCGTCCTGCACGACGAAGCCGGCATCGAGACCGCGATCACGGAAGCGCCGCGCCGCGCCGGCCAGCATCGCCTCGGCGAGATCGCTCAGGATCAGCCGGCCGCCGGGCTGGATCGCCTTGTGGATCGTGAGGCCCGGTTCGCCCACACCGGAGGCGAGATCGAGCACGCGGTCGCCGGGTTTCGCACCGGCAGCGTCGACCAGCGGCTGGTTGAAGCGCTCGGCCATCTTCTCTGTGCGGTCGGCCCAACGGTCCCAGGCGGCCGCCTGCTCGGTCCATGTCGTGTGCTGGTCGGCGACCGATCCGGGCTCAGGCATAGCCGGCGCCGGCGACGACGCTCTCGATCAGCTTCTGGGTCTTGAGCGCACTGGCGCCGTCGGAGGTGCAACGCGCCTTGGGATCCAGGGCGAGCGTCGCGACCTCGGCGGCGGCCTCGACGAAGACCGAGACCTGCGCCATCGAGGCATAGCGGCCTTCGCCGGCGGCCGAGAGCCGCTGGTAGCCTTCGTATTCCGGATGCTTGCCAAAGCGCTCGATGGTGAGCCGGCTCGAGTCCTCGCGCACACTGATGCGGCCCTTGCGGCCGATCGCTTCCGCCTCGATCACCAGCTGGGCGCGGAAGCCGGTCACCTGCAGGATGCCGTAGGCACCCGACGGAAAGTCGAGCAGCGCCGCCGCAGCCGGCTCGCCGGTCTCGACCAGCTGCGGCAATGCCATCGCCACGGTCCTGGTCGGATCGCCGGCGAGGAAACGCATCAGGTCGAGGGCGTGGCTGCCGATCGAGTGGAGCCGGCTCGGTGCGGCGACCCGAAGGCAGACGAGATCGCCGATCGCACCGCTCTCGATCAGCTCGCGCGCCCGCCGCCACATCGGCAGCCAGCGGCGATTGTATGTCACGACCATCGGCAGGCCGCGATCGGCGACCGCCTTCACCATCGCCTCCGCGTCGGCATAGGAGGTCGCCAGCGGCTTCTCGCACCAGACCGCCTTGACCGACGGGCAGGCGAGAACCGCCTCGAGGTCGGCGCGGTGCCGGTCGGCCGGCGTGCAGATGCTGACGATATCCGGCCTGATCTCCGCCAGCAGCGACGCCGCGTCCGGGAAGATCGGCACGCCGGGACAACGCTGCCGGTAGCGCTCGACGTTGCCGGCATCCGGATCGGCGGCGCCGACGATCCGGATGCGGTCGGCAAGCGCCAGATAGGCGCCGGTGTGGCTCCACGGCGCCGTGCGCCCCGGCTCCTCGTCGAAGCGCGATCCCGCCTTGCCGAGGCCGATGACCGCGGCAGCAAGGGCCGCGGTCATCCCTTGAACGCCACGAACTCCTGCGTCTGCTTGCCGAGTCCGCCGATGCCGAGCGTGACGACATCGCCGGGCTTGAGGAACACCGGGTTCGGCTTGACGCCGCCGCCGACGCCGGCCGGCGTGCCGGTCGCAATCACGTCGCCCGGCTGCAGCGTGAAGAAGTCGCTGAGATAGCTCACCAGGAACGCGCAGTCGAAGATCATGTCCTTCGTATTGCCGTTCTGGTAGCGCTTGCCGTTGACCTCGAGCCAGATCGGCAGCGTCTGCGGATCGCCGACCTCGTCGGCCGTCACCAGCCAGGGTCCCAGCGGGCCGAAGCCGTCGCAGGCCTTGCCCTTCTGCCACTGGCCCATGCGCTTGTGCTGCCACTCGCGCTCGGAGACGTCGTTGCAGATGGTGTATCCGGCAACGTATTCGAGAGCGTTCTCCTTGGAGACGTGCTTCGCCGGGCGGCCGATCACGATCGCGAGCTCGGCCTCCCAGTCGGTCTTCTGCGAGCCCTTGGGGATCGTAATCGCGTCGTTCGGACCGCCGACCGAGGTGTCCCACTTGTTGAAGACGATCGGCTCGCTCGGGATCGGGATCGGGTTCGTGCTCTCGGCGATGTGATCGCGGTAGTTGGCACCGATGCAGATGAACTTGCCGATGCTGCCGACCGGCGCGCCGAGACGCGGGCTGCCCGAGACCAGCGGCAGGCTCTTCGGATCGACCGCCTTCAGGCGCGCCAGGCCCTGCGGTGTCAGCACGTCGCCGGCAATGTCGGGCACCTGGGCCGAGAGATCGCGGAGCTTGCCGTCGGCATCGACCAGACCGGGCTTCTCGGCGCCCTTGGCGCCATAGCGGACGAGCTTCATCGCCTTGGTTTCCTTTACGAAATTCGGAGGTGACGATAGTATGGCGCAAATCTTCGCGCTGCCAAGCGCGACGCATCGGCGGGGGAAATCAAGCGCATGCGTACGGTGATCGTCGGCGTCGCCCATTGGCACGCGCAGATGTATGCGGACGCTCTCGCCGAGCTGGGATCGCCGGTGCTCGCCACTTCCGATCTCGATGCGGAGGCCGGCAGGGCCTCAGCGACCAGGCTGAAGCTACCCTTCGACACGGACGCGGCGGCGATGCTGGACCGGATCAAGCCCGACATCGCCTTCGTGCTGCCGCGCCACGACCGCGCGATGGAAGAGCTCAGGCCCGTGCTCGACCGGCGCCTGCCCTTCCTGATCGAGAAGCCGATGGGCCTCGACGGCACCAGGGCCCGTGCCGTCGCCGAGGCGGCCAAAAGGACCGGCGTCTTCGCCGCCTCCGCGCTCTCCAACCGCGGGCTCGCGATCTGGAAGCGGTTCGGCGAGCTCAGGCAGGCCGGCAAGCTCGGCACCGTGATGCACGGGCATTTCCGCACGGTGAACGGTCCGCCCGGGCGCTACCGCGACTGGGCGGTGGGATGGATGCTGGATCCGGCGATCTCCGGCGGCGGCTCGCTGCGCAACCTCGGATTCCACGGCGTCGATGCCGCGCTCACGCTGCTCGGGCCGGGGGCGACGGTGCGCGGAGCGTCGATCACGACGCATGCCTACAAGCTGCCGGTCGAGGAATTCGCGACCGCGACGGTCGCGGTCGATGGCGGGCCGGTGGTCACCGTCGAGGCGGGCTACTCCTACGCCGCCGGCGGCGGCGACATGGAATGGCGGATCGCCGCGACCGGCGCCTATCTGCGCGAGACCCGCGGACGGCTGGAAGTCCGGCTCGCCGACGGCACGCTGGAAGCGACCGACGTGCCCTTGCCGGGCTATCATTCGCTGACGGAAGACACGTTGCGGCGGCTCAAGGCCGGGCTGCCGCCGGCGGCCGACGTCGAGGATTGCGCCCGCGCCGCCGAGCTCATCGACAAGATCTATCAAGCAGCAGGAAAAGGGAGGACCACATGAAGAAGACATTGCTCGCCGCCGCGGCGCTGGCTCTGGCGCTCACCGCGCAGGCCGAGGCGCAGACCACGCTCAAGTTCGTGCCGCAGGCCGATCTCCGCATCCTCGATACCGCATGGACGACGGCGGCGATCACCCGCAACCATGGCTATCTCGTCTACGAGCCGCTGTTCTCGTACGACTCCAAGAACGAGCCTAGGCCTCAGGCAGTCGAGTCCTGGACGGCGAGCGCCGACGGGCTCACCTGGACCTTCAAGATGCGTCCGGGAATGACCTTCTCCAACGGCACGCCGATCACCGCCAAGGATGCGGCAGCCTCGCTCGAGCGCTGGTCGAAGCGGAAGGCGAGCGGCACGACGATGCGCGCCCGCATGGCGGCAATCGCCGTCAAGGACGACGCGACCTTCGAGATCACCTTCAAGGAGCGCTTCGGCCTGGTGCTGGAGACGCTGTCGGACGCGATCCAGCCGAGCTTCGTGCTTCGCGCCGAGGATGCCGCCGCCGATCCGTTCCAGCAGATCCAGTTCAAGGAGGTGATCGGCTCCGGTCCCTTCGCCTTCGTCTCCGAGGAGTGGGTCCCGGGCTCGAAGGCGGTCTACAAGAAGAACGCCAACTACAAGCCGCGTCCCGAGGCGCCGGACGGGTTCTGGGGCGGCAAGATCGCCAAGCTCGACCGCATCGAGTGGATCTACATCCCCGATGCCAACACCCAGGTGCAGGCGCTGATCCGGGGCGAGGTCGACGTCATCGAGATCCCCGCGGTCGACCTGCTGCCGCTCCTGAAGAGGACGCCCAACGTCAAGGTCACGGTCATGGATCAGATGGGGAGCCAGGGCTTCTTCATGCTGAACACCCAGGCTGCCCCGCTCGACAAGCCCGAAGTTCGCCAGGCGCTCGCCCACATCGTCGATCAGGCGCAGTTCCTGACCGCGACGATCGGCAACCCCGACTACCAGAAGCCGTGCCTGTCGGTTATGGCCTGCGGCTCGCCCAACGAGAGCACCGCCGGGACGGCACCTTTCGCCAAGGCCGACATCGCCAAGGCCAAGGAGCTGCTGAAGAAGGCCGGCTACAACAACGAGCCGATCGTGCTGATGGACCCGACCGACCAGCACATCCTGCATCAGATGGCGGTGGTGATGGGCCAGCTGATGCGGGACGCCGGCATCAACGTCGACCTCCAGGCCAACGACTGGAGCGCGGTCGTCACCCGCTCGGTCCGCGGCGACAAGCCCGGCCCGGGTTCGCCCGGGTGGCACCTGCACCCGACCTGGGCGCCCGCCCGCGTCGTCGGCAGCCCGCTGACCGCGACCCAGCTGCGCGCGCCCTGCAACACCACCACCTTCGTCCCGGCGCCGTGCGACCAGGAGCTCGAGGCCCGCAAGTCGCGCTTCTTCGCCGCGGCGACGCCGGCCGACCGCAAGGCGGCGATGGACTCCCTGCAGGAGCGCTTCTACCAGATCATGCCTTACGTGGTGACCGGACAGTTCCTGGCGCCCAAGGCCTGGCGCGACAACGTCACCGGCGTGGTCAACGCCAGCGAGTTCGTCTTCTGGAACGTCGAGAAGAAGTGAGCTGAAGCCGGATCCCCTCTCCCGGCCTCGCCGGGGGAGGGTTCCGAGACGTCAGTCGCCGTGGTGGACGTGGTCGGCCGCGTTCGCCAGATCCTCGAGGATCGGACAGTCGGGCCGATCGTCGCCGTGGCAACGATGGGCAAGCATCATCAGCGCCGAGCGCATGCCCTGCAGCTCGGCGATCTTTCCGTCGATGGTGGCGACCCGGTCGAGGGCGATTTTCTTCACCTCTCCCGAAGCCCGCTCGCGATCACGGTAGAGCGCGAGCAATTCCCGGCACTCCTCGATCGTGAAGCCGAGCCCCCGTGCACGATGGACGAAGCGCAATGTCGCCACGTCCTTGTCGGAGTAGTCCCTGTAGCCATTGCCGCGACGCTCCGCGGGCTGGATCAGCCCGACGGACTCGTAGTAGCGGATGGTCTTGGGCGGCATGCCCGAGCGTTCTGCAGCGGAGCCGATATTCATCAGCGTGGTCCTTTACGCTCCCCCCTGAGAGAGAAGCCTGCCTTGTGATTTCGAGATCGGCAAGATGCCTTTAGATGACCTCGTCCTTGCGGGACGTGGTCTCGCCGTAGCGGCGGAGCGCCGGCTCCTTCAATCCGGCATAGGCACCGGCCAGCTTCTCGTTGACCTTGCGGTTCTCGATCTCGAAGAGACTGTTGCCCTTGAGGTCGCCGTCGACCAGGAAGGGGCCGAAGCTCTCGACCTCGAAGACCCACATCGCCTGGGCAATGCCGAGCTCCTCAAGCCAGTGAACGGCTCGCACCTTCTTGATACCGCGTCCCAATAGCGCGCCGGTGCCGTAGCCCACGGTGGTCAGATAGACGGCACCCTTCGGAACGAAGTGATTTCGATAGTCTTCTTCCGACATGCCGCCCTTCCCGATCACCATCCGGCACCCCGATACGTCGAACCAGCGGCTCATCCATTTCGAGAAGCGGAAGCTTGCGGTCGCAGTGACGGCGCCGACGTCGTAGCTGCCGTCGGGCCTGACCGCGGCCGCCGGCGAGCAATGAAAGTTCACGTTGGAGACCGAGGCGAGATCGACCGGCGGCTTCAGTCCCTCGTCGAGCACGCGGCGATAGAGTCCCTCGCGGCCCGTATAGATCGGTCCTTCCAGGTAGACCACCATGCCGGCCTCGAGCCTGGCCAGATCCTCCGGCGTGACCGGGACCTTGAGGCGGATCTCCTTCATTCCACGCCCTCCCGGCGATGATAGTCGGTAAACCACGCGGGATCGGTCCGGTACTCGACCCGGCCATCGGCATGGAGCCGGGCCACCGCGCGGCGCGAGGAGAGGCAGAAGGCATGCACGCTCATCGGCATGCCGCCGGTGTGGGTGTGCGCCACCTCGATATGGCAGTCGACCACCATCGACTTGCCGACGAAGCCCATCGGGCCCATTCCGATCGAGTTGCCGAGCTCCTTCAGCTCCGCCTCGAGCGCGGCGATCTCCGGATCCGGATTGCGGTCGCCGACGACGCGGAGGCAGGCGGCCTGCTTGCCGATGGTCATCGCCGTGTCCTTCGAGCCGCCGAGCCCGATGCCGATGATCGCCGGCTGGCAGGCGAGCCCGCGCCGGCCGAACTGGACGAGCACGTCGAGATAGAACTTCTTGATGCCGTCGACGCCGTCGCCGGGGAACAGCATCCGGTAGTCGGTGCCGAAGAGACCGCCCTTGTGGACCGTGGTGATGTCGACCCAATCGGCGTCAGGCTCGAAGGAGTAGTCGATCTCCGGTGCCCGGATCCCGACATTGTTGTTGTGGTCGGCGCGGGAAAGCGGGTGCACGCGGTTGGGCCGCAGCGGAACCTCGGTCGTCGCCTTCGCGACCGCCCGGCGAAGCGCCCGCTCCAATGCGACGAAGCCGCCTTCGAGCCTCGCCTCGTTGCCGGCCTTCACGTAGAAGCGCGGAAGCCCGGTGTCGGCGCACATGGCGCGGCGATCGGCCTCGGCCGCCTCCCAGTTCTCGACCATCGCCTTCAGCACGAACCTGGAAAGCTCGTTCGGCTCGGTTTCCAGCATCGCCTTGATGCCGTCCGAATAGTCCTTCGGGATGACGATGGCCGCCTGGCGCGTCAGCTCGAAACCGGCTTCCTCGACGGTCGACGCGGCGATCATGTCAGCGTCTGCCCGGGACGGACACGGGTGAAGGCAACGGGGGTCGTGGTCACGGCGATGCGGTTTCCTTCGAGAGTCACGACGGTGTTCTCCGACTTCTCCAACGATCCCGTCTCCGGGAAGTCCGAGCGATAGTGCGCGCCGCGGGAGTCGTCGCGCCGGAGCGCTGCGGCGGCGATTGCCTGGCTGGTCAGGATCAGGCTGTCGAGGCTGAGCCAGTCGGCCCAGGTCAGGTTGAACGCCCGCGTCGTCTGCGGCAAGCCGGTCTCGGCGAGCTCGGCCGCCAGGTCGTCGAGCGCCTTCTCGCCTCGCTTGAGGCTCTCCTCGCTGCGGATGATGCCGACATCGTCCCACATCAGCTTGTAGAGGCGCTCGCGCAGCGCGTTGAGATCGCCAGGCTTCCGCGAGAAGGGCCTGAGCGTATCGGCGACCGCCGCCTCGATCGCCGCCTCGTCAGGCGCGACGATGCCGCCGTCGGACCTGGCGAAGGCCGCCATCGCCTCGCCGGCGATGCCGCCATAGACGGTCGAGTTGGCGACGCCGTTGCCGCCGAG
>CAZDGR010000098.1:0-12018 GCA_964504845.1 uncultured Rhizobium sp.
CGTCGTCCCAGACCTGCCCGATATGCTTCGAAAGGCGCGCGGCGTCGACCATGGAGAGGTAACCTTCGCGGATAGGGTGAAGGCGCAACGTTACCGCGAGAACGCACGACCTCAAACAGGTCGTTGCGTCGAATGACAGGGCCGATTGCCCCCTTTGTCCCGTCGCGCTACGCAGACCTCCGACTCATCTCTTCAAGGGCTCGCCCGTATGCCCCGCAAGGTCTTCGCCGCCTCGGTCCAGCACGAGACGCACAGCTTCTGCATCACGCCGACGACCCTCGGCGACTTCCGGAAGACGCTCTATCTCCGCGACGCCGAGGTCGAGAAGGCGATGCGCGGCACCAGAGGCGAATGGGGCGCGGTCTTCGATCTCGCCGACGCGTTCGGCTGGACCGTGGTGCATCCGGTCGCGTCCTTCGCCCAGCCCGGCGGGCCGGTGACCACCCATGCCTTCGAGCACTTCTCCGAGATCATCCTGGATGCGCTCAGGAAGAACCTGCCCTTCGACGGCATCCTGCTGCCGATGCACGGCGCCATGGTGGTCGAGGACTTCGACGACGCCGAGGGCGAGCTTCTGGCGCGCATCCGCAAGGTCGTGGGGCCCAAGGTGCCGATCGCGATGAGCCTCGACGTTCACGCCAACGCCAGCGTCGAGATGGCGACGCATGCCGACATCATCACCACCTACCGCACCACGCCTCACATCGACATGTACGAGACGGCCGAACGCGCCGGCCGCCTGCTCGAACGCGCGATGAAGGGGGAGATCAGGCCGAAGGTGTATCGCGCGCAAGGGCCGGTGATGTTCGGCATCGACGAGGGCCGGACGGTCACGCATTGGGGGCCGATGCGCGACATGATGAAGAAGGTGGCGGCAGCCGAGGCCGAGGTGCCGGGCGTGCTCGACATCGGCGTCAATGCCGGCTTCGGCTGGGCCGACACGCCGTTCACCGGACCGACCGTGCTGGTCAACGGCGACGGCTCGGATCCGCGCTACCAGGCGCTTGCCGACGACCTGATCAAGCTCGCCTGGGATCAGCGCGGCGTCTACACGATCGACTTTCTGCCGATCGAGGAAGGCATCCGGATCGCCTGCGAGCCGCGCTCGGGCCCCGGCCCGCTGCTGATCGGCGACTATACCGACAACCCCGGCGGCGGCGCCCATGGCGACGGCACCAGCTTCCTCAAGGCTCTCCTGGAATCGAAGGTCGAGGACGCGGTGGTCGGCCATATCGCCGATCCGGAATCGGCGAAGACCGGCATCGATGCCGGCATCGGCGCCACGGTGACGCTGAACCTCGGCGGCAAGACCGATCCGCGTTTCGGCGGCACGCCGCTCAAGGTGACCGGCAGGGTGCTGGCGATCGCCGACGGCGTCTATACGCGCAAGGGCAAGTACGCTACCGGCACCGTCGGCACGATCGGGCCGAGCTTCCTGCTCGATCTCGGCCACGTGCGCGTCATCGTCTCCTCGATCAAGAGCCAGATCGACGACCGCGAGCAGTTCCGCATGTTCGGCATCGAGCCGGAGGAGGTGAACGTGCTTCTCTGCAAGGCCTCGAACCATTTCCGCGCCGACTTCGAGCCGATGGCGCGGAAGCTGATCTACATCGATTCCGGCGGCATCGTGTCGCGCAACTTCGCGCAGTTCCCTTACCGGAAGGTGCGCCGCCCGATCTGGCCGCTGGATAAGTTCGAGTAGATCAGCGGACCGTCACCATCCGCTTCTCCTCGAAGCTGCGATAGGCGGCCTCCAGCACCTCCAGCGCGGCGAGGCCCGCCTCGCCGGGCACCTCGACCGGCGCGCCGTCCTGGATGCTGCGGGCACAGCTCTCGACCTGGGCGGCGAAGTGTCCGGGTGCGGGCCTGCCCTCGAGCCCGATCTGGCGCGTGCCGTCCTTGTCGGTCAGGAACAGCGCGTTCGCATAGTGGAAGATGCGGAGCGCCCCCTTGCTGCCGTGCACATGGATGCAGCCCGGCGCGTTCTGCCAGAGGCCGGGCGGCACGTAGCCGTTGATGTCCCAGCCCGCACCCCAGCTGAACAGGCCCTCGCCCGGCAGCGAGGTGGGGAATGTGGAGTCCTCGTAGAGCAGGTGGCCGAGCGCGCCGCTGCGGAAATTCATCAGCAGGTATTCGGGAAATGCCTCGGCACCGGAGATGTTGCCGCGGCCGAAAACGGTCTCGACCGTGCTGCGCGAAAGCCAGCCGAAGGCGTCGATCAGATGGATGCCGTGGTCGACGAGGCCGAAGCCCGAGCCGCCGGGGCCGCCCTGCGGGTAGTGCGCGAATCCCATGACCTGCCGGCCCTCGGGGCCCGTGCCGCCGACTTCCTGCTCGCGCATCAGCCTGACCTCGCCGATGGCGCCCTGGACGACCAGGTCGCGGGCGGCACGGAGCGCCGGAAGCTGGCGGTAGGTGGCGCCGTAGAACAGCGTCACGCCCGCCGCCTTGCAGGCCGCGATCATCCGCTTCGCCTGGGCGACCTCGACCGCGAGCGGCTTCTCGCAGAGCACGTGATGGCCGGCCTTGGCCGCCGCGATCGTGACGGCCTCGTGGGTCGAGACCGGCGTCGCCACCACCACGAGGTCGATCGACTCTCCGGTCAGCATCTCCTTGTAGTCGGCATAGGCCTTGACGTCGTGGCGCGCCTGGGCCGCCTGCAATCTGGCCGGGTCGATCTCCGCCGCGGCCACGACCTCGACCGCCCGGCTCCCCCGATAGGCCTCGAGATGAATGGCGCCGACGCCGCCGAGCCCGACGATCCCCACCCTGAGCTTCGCCACGTCCCCCTCCAGTTCGATCGGAGCGACTCTAGCCGAGGATCTCGGCGACCTTCGAGGCGAGCTTGTCGGCGGTGAAAGGCTTCTCGAGCGTCGCCGAGATGCTAAGGGACCTGTCCGATGCATAGCCATGCATCTGGCCCTCATCGACGGCGCCTGAAATGATCAGGACCTTCAGGTCGGGCAGCGATTTCCGGAGCGCGCGAACCAGGTCGATACCGCCCATCCGTGGCATCTGGACGTCGGTGACCATCAGGTCGAAAGGCTCGCCCGCCGCGGCCTTGAGCGCCTTCTCGCCGTTGTCGGCTAGGACCACCTGGTGCCCGGCACGTTCCAGCGTCGTGCGCATCACCGTGCGCATCATCGCGTTGTCGTCGACCACCAGGATCCTCGCCAAGACATGCCTCCGCCTTTGGCCGAGGATAGCGGCGGGCCGGTCGCTCCGCCACGCCCCCGGGACCGGGCGGAACTCGAAAAAATGTGCGCGCTCAAGTTGCTAACCCGCTGTTCCGGGCGGGCGGCGCCCCCATATGTACGGAAGGTGGTTCCCAGGAGCAGGTGGTGGCGAAGGACCCGTATCAGACGCTCGGCGTCAAAAAGGACGCCTCGCAGGACGAGATCCAGAAGGCGTATCGCCGGCTGGCGAAGAAGCTTCACCCGGACCTCAATCCCGGCGACAAGGAAGCCGAGGCCAAGTTCAAGGACCTCTCGGCGGCCTATGACATCGTCGGCGACGCCGCGAAGCGTGCCCGCTTCGACAAGGGCGAGATCGACGCGACCGGCGCCGAGCGCCCTCCGGAACGCCGCTTCTATCGCGACTTCGCCGACGCGGGCGGGCATGGCCATGCCTATGCCAGCGACGAAGGCTTCGCCGATCTCGGCGGTGCCGAGGACTTCTTCGCCGATCTCTTCGGACGCGGGGCCGGGCGCGGCAACAGGCCGCGGCGCGGATCCGACATGCGCTACCGGCTCGAGCTCGACTTCCTCGACGCCTTCAACGGCGCCAAGCGCACGCTGACGATGCCGGCCGGCGGCCAGCTGGACGTGACGATCCCGCCCGGAACCGGCGACGGCACCGTCCTGCGCCTTCGCGGCAAGGGCGGCCCCGGGGTCAACGGCGGCGAGGACGGAGACGCGCTGCTGGAAATCGCGGTCCGGCCGCATCCGACCTTCGTGCGTCGCGGCGACGACGTTCACGTCGAGGTCGCCTTGCCGCTGAAGGTGGCGGTGCTCGGCGGCAGGATCGAGGTGCCGACGCCGAGCGGCACCGTCGCGATGACGGTGCCGGCCTGGACCAGCTCCGGGAAGAAGCTGCGGCTCAAGGGCAAGGGCGCGCCGAAGGCCGGCGGCGCGCACGGCGACGAGTACGTGACGCTGAACATCGCGCTGCCGGCGGCGCCCGACCCGGCGCTGGAGGCGTTCATGCGTCAGGACAAGGCGGGAGAGTGACGATGCAGCGGCACGAATTCCTGATGCATGCCGAGATCGAGGGCGAGGCGCTGGAGGTCTGGCTCGAGGAGGGGTGGCTCGCGCCGCTGGAGGCCGATCGTTTCTCCGACGTCGACCTCGCCCGCGCACGCCTCATCTGCGACCTCAAGCGCGGCCTCGGCGTCAACGACGAGGCGGTGCCGATCATCCTGCATCTGCTCGACCAGGTGCACGGGCTCCGGCGCATGATCGCCGAGGCCCGACGCCGCGCCGCCGATCCGCAGGACGGCTGAATTCGCTTTGGCTCCGGATCGCATCGTCTAGCATCGGCTCCTCTCAACGAGGGGAGACGCGCATGGACCGCATCCTGACGACCCATGTCGGCAGCCTGCCGCGCCCGCAGGACGTGACGGCGCTGCTGCTGAAGCGCGCGATGGGCGAGGCGGTCGACGACGCCGCGTTCGAGGCGGCGGTCGCGGCCGGCGTCGCCGATGCGGTCGCCCGGCAGAAGAAGGCCGGCATCGACATCCCCTCCGACGGCGAGATGAGCAAGATCAGCTACGCCACGTACGTCTGCGAGCGACTGACCGGCTTTTCCGGCGACAGCCCGCGCCGGGTGCCGTCCGACCTGCTGACGGTGCCCCGGTACATGAAGCGCCTCGCCGATTCCGGCGGCACGCCCAAGCTGGCGAGGCCCTGCTGCACCGGCGCGATCGCCGTCCGTACCACCGCGCCGCTGGAGGACGACCTCCGGCGCTTCTCGTCGGCGCTGAAGGCCGAGGGCTACGCGCGGGGCTTCATGAACGCGGCGGCGCCGGGCGTGATCTCGCTGTTCCAGCCGAACCGCTTCTATCCCGACGACGACGCCTATCGCCAGGCGCTGTCCGAGGCGATGCGGCACGAGTACCGGCGTATCGTCGACGAGGGGCTGGATCTGCAGATCGACAGCCCCGACCTCGCCGTCGGCAAGCACACGATGTATGCCGAGCTTTCCGAGGACGAGTTCCTGAAGCGTCTGGAAGGCCATGTCGCGGCGCTGAACGCGGCGCTCGCCGGCATCCCGCTCGGCCGTGTCCGGCTGCATGTCTGCTGGGGCAACTACGAAGGTCCGCACATCCACGACATCCCGCTCGAGCGGATCCTGCCGACGGTGCTGAAGATCAACGCCGGCGCGATCTCGTTCGAGGCGGCCAACCCGCGCCACGAGCACGAGTGGAGCGTGTTCAAGCGGATCAGGCTTCCGGAAGGCCGCGTGGCTCTGCCGGGCGTGATCGACAGCTCGACCAACTTCGTCGAGCACCCGGACCTGGTCTGCGAACGCCTCTGCCGCTTCGCCGAGGTGGTCGGGCGCGAGCGCGTGATCGCCTCGACCGACTGCGGCTTCGCCACCGTCGCCGACTGGAACACGGTCGACCCCGACATCGTCTGGATGAAGCTGGAGTCGATGGCCGAAGGGGCGAGGCGGGCGTCGAGGATCCTGTGGAAGAGCTGATCAGCCCTCGACCGTGAAGACACGTTCCGGCTGCTCTCGTCCGTGCACCGCGATCTTGCCGACCTCCCTGAACGCGACCGCCTTCGCCGCGCGCGCCGTCTCCTCGGAGACCAGCAGCCGCGTGTCGCGCTCCTTGTTCAGGCCTTCGAGGCGCTGCGCCAGGTTCACCGTGTCGCCGTAGACGGTCCAGGTCTGGCGGCGCGTGCCGCCGACGCTGCCCGAGGCGACCGGGCCGGTGGCGATGCCGATGCGGAGCTTGAGATCCTCGCCGCCGAAGGACTGGCGCGCGACCAGCGCCAGCAAGGCTTCGCCGCAGCGCGTCGCGGCGGCGGCGTGGTCGGGAAGGTCCAGAGGCGCGTTGAACGCGGCGATCACCGCATCGCCGACGAAGCTGACGACGACGCCCTTGTGCGCGCCGATCGTCTCGGTCGCCGCGTCGAAGAAGCCGTTGAGGATGCGAATGACCTCCGCCGGGGGCCGGCGCTCGGAAAGCCGCGTGAAGCCCTCGATGTCGGAGAACAGGATGGTCGCGGTCCGGGTCTGCGGGGTCAGCGCCGCCTGGTTCGCGAGGATCGCTCCCGCGACCTCGGGCGGCACGTATTGCCCGAACACCGCCTGCACGCGCTGACGCCGGCGCTCGGCCGAGGCCCGGGCGCGGACGACGTTGCGGGCGCGATGCACGGCGACCGCGAGCAGAGCCGCCGTCGCCAGGATCGCCGCCGACTCCTCGACCCGGTTGCCGACGCCGACGAAGTCGGGATCGAGCAGGATGCGGACGAAGGTGTCGCGGTCGGCATTCGCCGGCAGGTCGCCCCACGTCACGGTGCGCGGCATGTGCGAGACGATCCAGCCGAACACCGCCCACAACGTGGCGACCACGGCGGCACCGGCGAACAGCACGAGCCGCGGCGACAACGACAATGCGGCGACCGCCAGCACGAGGAACAGGTAGTAGACGCCATAGGCGCGGAAGACGAGGATCTGCGGCGCGGCACCGGCGCCGCCCGGGTTGAGCGGAGTCAGCACGACCAGGATGCCGAGGCCGACCACGTCCGCCGCGAGGAACGCATAGCGGTGCCAGGGCCTCTCGCGGCGCGAGAGCAGCAGTCCCAGGTGCATGAAGCCCGCCAGCATGAACGCGGAGGCGACGGCGAGGCCGATATAGTTGCCGTCCGGCACGCCGAACCACGCATACCAGCCGGCGATCGGCAGCAGCGCCAGGCTGCGTCCGATCAGCGCCAGGCGAAGGCCGGCGCGCTCGGCCGACGCAAGCTCGGCTTCGACTTCCTGAGCCTCGGCATCGCTGTTGGTCAAGCGGACGCTCCCGGTGTTTACTGCCGGCTCGAAGGCCGTTCGGGGAGGGAGCATACCGTGGTGTTCGAGTTCTTCGGCGCGAAGAAGAAGGTCGTGATCGGCATGGCCCATATCGGCGCCTTGCCCGGCGCTCCGCTCTACGACGCCGATGGCGGCATGCCGAAGCTGATCGAGGCCGTCCGCCGCGACATCGAGGCGCTGCAGTCGGGCGGCATCGACGCGGTCATGTTCGGCAACGAGAACGACCGTCCCTACCTGCTCGAGGCGCCGGCGGAAGGGATCGCCGCGATGACCGCGATCGTCGAGGCGGTGAAACCGATCCTGAAGGTGCCTTTCGGTGTCAACTACCTCTGGGACCCGAAGGCGAGCGTCGCGATCGCGGCGGCGACCGAGGCGGCCTTCGTCCGCGAGATCATGACCGGCGTCTTCGCCTCCGACATGGGCCTGTGGACGCCGGATGCGGCGGGTGCGGCGCGGCTCAAGCGCAACCTCGGTCGGCCCGACCTGAAGCTCCTCTTCAACATCAATGCCGAGTTCGCGCACACGCTCGACCAGCGGCCGATCGAGCTCCGCGCCCGGAGCGCGGTCTTCTCCTCGCTCGCCGACGCGATCCTGGTCTCCGGCCCCATCACCGGCAAGCCGGCGGCCGAGGCCGACCTTCGTCGCGTCTGCGAGGCGATCGCCGACGTGCCTGTCCTCGCCAACACCGGCGTCAACCTCGACAACGTGAAGACGGTGATGTCGCTCGCCTCCGGCGCGATCGTCGGCACCCACTTCAAGGTCGACGGCAACACCTGGAACGCCGTCGATCGCGACCGCGTGAAGCGCTTCATGGACGTGGTCGCCGGACTTCGATGAGCGTCGTCCTCGGCCTCGACATCGGCACGACCTCGACCATCGGCATCCTGATCCGGCTGCCCGGCGAAGTGCTGGGCACCGCCTCGCGCCCGGTGACGCTGTCCTCGCCGCGTCCCGGCTGGGCCGAGGAGGACCCGCGCCAATGGTGGGCGAATGTCGGCGAGATCGCCCGGGAGCTGATGGGGCGCATCGCACCGGGTGAGCTGAAGGGCATCGGCGTCACCGGCATGCTGCCGGCAGTCGTGCTGCTCGACGAGCGCGGCGAGCTGCTGCGCCCCAGCATCCAGCAGAGCGATGCGCGCTGCGGCGCCGAGGTCGAGGCGCTGCGCGCGGAGGTCGACGAGGCCGCGTTCCTGAAGCGTGCCGGCAACGGCATCAACCAGCAGCTGGTGGCGCCGAAGCTGCGCTGGCTCGCGGCGCACGAGCCGGAAGCCTTCGCCCGCATCGCGACCGTCTTCGGCTCCTACGACTACGTCAACTGGCGACTGACCGGCGTGTCGGCGATCGAGCAGAACTGGGCGCTGGAGGCAGGCTTCGTCGATCTGGCGACCCAGGAGATCGCAGACGATCTGGTCGCGCTCGCCCGCATCCCGCGTGGAGCGCTGCCGCAACGGTCGGTTTCGCATCGGATCCTCGGGCGCGTCACCGCGGCCGCGGCGGCGGAGACCGGGCTTCCCGCCGGCGTGCCGGTGGTCGGCGGCGCCGCCGACCTGATCGCTTCCGCGCTCGGCGCCGGCGTGGTCGGCACCGGCGACGTGCTGCTCAAGTTCGGCGGCTCGGTCGACGTGCTGATCGCGACCGACAGAGCGGCACCCGATGCGCGCCTCTATCTCGATCATCACCTGGTGCCCGGCCTCTACATGCCGAACGGCTGCATGGCGACCGGCGGCTCCGGCCTCAACTGGTTCGTCGAGACCTTCGGCGGCGGCCGCTCGCATCGCGATCTCGACCGCCTTGCCGAAAGCGTTCCCGCTGGCGCGGACGGCGTCGCGATCCTGCCGTACTTTCTCGGGGAGAAGACGCCGATCCACGATCCTGAAGCGCGCGGCGCCTTCACGGGCTTGAGCCTCGCGCATGGCATCGGCCATCTGTGGCGGGCGCTGCTGGAAGCCTATGCCTATGCGATCCGCCATCACATCGAGGTGCTGAACGAGATCGGCCATCGCACCGAGACCTGCCTCGCCTCCGACGGCGGCTCGCGCAGCGATGTCTGGATGCGGATCGTCGCCGACGTGATCGAGGCGCCGGTCCAGCGCCTCGACGGCCATCCGGGATCCTGCCTCGGCGCCGCATGGACGGCGGCGATCGGCTGCGGCCTCACCGACGACTGGATGGGCGCATCGCGCTTCGTCTTGAAAGGCGAGCTGGTCCGGCCGGATCCTGCGAATGCCGCCACCTACCGCGCCGGCTATGCGCGGTTCAGGGAGCTCTATCGGCGGCTTTCGTAGCTCACACGCCCGGCGGGGGACGTTTCGTCACCCACTGGCTCGCCTGATCGTAGGCATGCGCGAGCTCGAGGCAGGCAAGCTCGGCGTGGTTGGGGCCGACGATCTGCAGGCCCATCGGCAACCCGTTGTCGCCGAAGCCGGCCGGCACCGCGAGCGCCGGGCCGCCCCACATCGTCGCCGGCAGCACCACCTTCATCCACTCGTGATAGGTGGTCATCGCTCGGCCCGCGATCTCGGTCGGCCACACGGTCTCGACCGGGAACGGGAAGAGCTGCGCCGTCGGCAGGACGAAGAAGTCGTACCGCGTGAAGAACCGCAGCAGCGACCTGTACCAGGCGCTCCGCACCTGGCCGGCGGCGGCGATGTCGAAGGCGGTGAGCCCGAGACCGCTCTCGACCTCGAAGATCGCCTGGCGGTTCAGCAGCGGGCGCTTCGCCGGATCGTCGTAGTGGACCTTGGCGCTTCCGCCCGACTGCCAGGCGCGGAGCTTGAGCCAGGCGCGCCACATGTCGTCGACCGGATAGTCGGGAATCGCGTCCTCGACGATGCAGCCGATCTCCTCGAAGGTCTTCAGCGCCTTCCGGCAGGTCTCGAGCACGCCCGCCTCGTAGGGCAGGTAGCCGTTGAAGTCGCCGAGGAAGGCGATCCTCGTGCCCTTGACGTCGTGCTGGAGCGGTCCGGCGAAGACGGAGGGGTCGGATGCGATCGACAGCGGCACGCGCGCGTCGTAGCCCGACTGCACGGAAAGCAGCATCGCCAGGTCCGGCACGGTGCGGGCCATCGGCCCCGCGGTGCCCATCGTCGGCAGGTAGAGGTCGGTATCGTCCGAGGGCACGCGGCCGGTCGAGGGGCGGAATCCGAAGACGTTGTTCCAGCCGGCCGGGTTGCGGAGCGAGCCGCCGTAGTCGCTGCCGTCGGCGACGCTCAGGAGGCGCATCGCCAGCGCCGCCGCGGCCCCGCCGCTGGAGCCGCCGGGCGTGCGCGAGAGATCGTAGGGGTTGCGCGAGGGACCGAACACCGGGTTGGTCGTGTGCGAGCCGAGCCCGAACTCCGGCACGTTGGTCTTGCCGATGAAGATCGCGCCGGCTTGTCTCATCCGCTCGACCTGGATGGAGTCTGTCTCCGGCATGAAGTCCTTGAGCAGCGGCGAGCCCTTGGTGGTGGGGATCCCGCGCACGTTGTCGAGATCCTTCACCGCCTGCGGCAGCCCGTGCATCGGCCCCATGACCTGGCCCCTCGCCAGCATCGCGTCCTTCTCGTCGGCCTCGGCCATGAGGCTCGCCCGGTCGCGGAGCGAGACGATCGCGTTGACCTTCGGGTTCAGCCGCTCGATACGGTCGAGCGTCGCGGCCATCACTTCGACGCAGGAGACCTGCTTGCGACGGATCGCGTCGGCGAGGTGGATTGCATCCATTTCGTGGATCGCGGTAGGCGGCATTGATGCGGAAGCTCCAGGTGGGGCGGCGATACTAGCCGATTGGCAGGAGGGCCGGCGGCTTGTATCACCGGGGGAGCAACGTCAGCCTCGAGAGTCCCATGACCGACACGCTTCCCGACCGTCTCTCCAACAATCCGAAGAGCCCGCACTACGACGAGCCGCTGCTGACCCGCGGCGTCGGCATCCGCTTCAACGGCAAGGAGAAGACCAACGTCGAGGAGTATTGCGTCAGCGAGGGCTGGATCAAGGTCGCGGCCGGGAAGTCCCTCGACCGCAAGGGCAACCCGCTGACGATCACGCTGAAGGGCAAGGTCGAGCCCTTCTTCCACGATGCGGAAAAGAAGGAGTAGGGGGCATGTTCAATCTCGACGGCAAGGTCGCGATCGTCACCGGCGCCACCAGCGGCATCGGCGTCTCGATCGCCGAGAAGTTCGTGGAGGCGGGCGCCAGGGTGGTGATCGCCGGGCGGCGCAAGGCGGAGGGCGAGGCCGTGGCGAAGCGGCTCGGCGCCCAGGCGCGCTTCAAGCAGACCGACGTCACCGACGAGGCTCAGATGAAGGCGCTGGTCGCGGACGCGCTCTCGGGCTTCGGCCGTCTCGACTGCATCGTCAACAATGCCGGCGGACCGGGCCCGGTCGGCTCGATCGAGACGATCCCGGTCGACGGCTTCGATGCCTGCGTCGCGCTCAACTGCCGCTCGGTGATGCTCGGCATGAAGCTGACCGCGCCGATCTTCAGGAAGCAGCGCTCGGGCTCGATCATCAACGTCGGCAGCATCGCCGCGCTTCGCGCCGGCTTCTCCTCGTCGATGGTCTACTCGATGGCCAAGGCCGGCGTGGTGCATCTCACCAAGGTCGTGGCGATGGAGCTCGCCGAGGCGAACGTGCGCGTCAACTCGATCTCGCCCGGCGCCATCGCGACCGGCATCTTCGGCAAGGCGCTGGGTGCCGCCGACCCGGAAAGGACCGCCGGGATCGCGCGGCAGGTCCTGGCCAAGGCGCAGCCGATCCCGCGCGCCGGGCTGCCGGAGGACATCGCCGGTGCGGCGGTGTACCTGGCCTCCGATGAATCCAGCTTCGTCACCGCGCATGACATCGTCATCGATGGCGGCATGATCGGCGGCCGCTTCTGGACCGCTCAGCAGGACGGCCTCAACAACATGCGGAAGGCCTTCGGGGTCAGCACCGACTGAGTCGCTCCGCCGCCGGCCCCCCCTCTCCCGCCGAAGGCGGGGGAGGGACGGGGTGGGGGCCGAGCGAA
>CAZDGR010000099.1:0-11964 GCA_964504845.1 uncultured Rhizobium sp.
GGCAAGGGGCTCGACGGCCTGTTCCACTACATGGCGGTCGAGGAGGAGCAGATCCGAACCAACCCGGCGGCGCGATCGACCGACCTCCTGAAGAAGGTCTTCGGCTGACGCGTCAGCCGCGGGCGGCGAACCGATCCAGCGCCGCGACGAGGGTTTCGGTCTGGCCGGGGTCGCGGGCGTCGTGGCCGGCGGCGCCGAGGACGATCAGCTCGCTGCCCGGCCAGGCGCGGTGCACGTCCCAGGCGACCTTCGCCGGGCCGCCGAGGTCGAGGCGGCCGTGGATCAGGATGCCGGGAATGCCGGCGAGCCTACCTGCGTCGCGCAGCAGGGAGCCGTCCTCGAGCCAGGCGGCATGGCGCCAGTAGTGGGTCACCATGCGCGCGAAGCCGAGGCGGAAGCGCGGGTCGGCGTAGCGCGGGCTCGGCTTGTGGCCGGCCGTCACCGCGACGATCGCCATCTCCCAGTCGCACCAGTCGCTGGCGGCCTTGGCGCGGACCGCCGCGTCAGGAGACATCAGAAGCCGGTGATACGCCTCGACCATTGGACCGTCGCGCTCCGCCTCGGGCACGCCTGAACGAAAGCGATCGAAGGCCTCGGGGAAGAAGGCGCCGACGCCGCTTGTGATCCACTCGACTTCCGAGCGCGTGGTCATGGCGACCGAGGCCAGCACCATCTCTGAGACGCGCTCCGGATGCCGCTCGGCATAGGCCAGGCCCAAGGTCGTGCCCCAGGAGCCGCCGAAGATCAGCCAGCGATCGATGCCGAGATGAGACCGCAGCTGCTCGATGTCGGCGATCAGATGATGGGTGGTGTTGGCGGCGAGAGCCGCCGCGTCGTCGCCGGCATGCGGCGTGCTGCGTCCCGATCCGCGCTGGTCCATCAGCACGACGCGGTAGCGCTTCGGATCGAACGGCCGGCGCATGCCGACCGAGCAGCCGGAACCCGGCCCGCCATGCAGCACGAGTGCCAGCTTGCCGGCCGGATTGCCGCACTGCTCGTAATAGACGCGGTGCCCGTCGCGGACCTCGAGGAAGCCGTGGTCGTAGGGGTCGATCTCCGGATACATGAGGGTTCAGCCCTTCATGTACTTCGCGAGGTTCCGGCGGATCCGCGTCAGCACCGGCTCGTCGGCGGGAAACTCGAAGGTCTTGCCGGTGATCGTCTCGAAGGCCTGGATGTAGACCTCCGAGGTCTTGAGGATCACGTCCTTCGGGATCTCAGGAATCTTGTCCTTATAAGGATCGCAGCGCGCGACGACCCAGTTGCGCACGAAGTCCTTGTCGAAGCTCTCCGGCTTCTCGCCCTTCTCGAAGCGCTCGCCGTAGCTCGCCATCTGCCAGTAGCGGCTGGAGTCGGGCGTGTGGATCTCGTCGGCGAGCACGATCTTGCCGCTCTCGTCGGTGCCGAACTCGTACTTGGTGTCGACCAGGATCAGGCCGCGCTTCGCCGCCATCTCGCGGCCGCGGGCGAACAGCGCATGCGCGTAGTCCGACAGCACGCGCCACTGTCCGGCCGAGAGCAGGCCGCGGTCGAGGATGCCTTGAGAGGTCAGCGGCTCGTCATGGGCGCCGTCCATCGCCTTGGTCGTCGGCGTGATGATCGTCGCCGGGAGCTTCTGGTTGTCGCGCAGACCGTCGGGCAGCCTGATCCCGTACATCTCGCGCTGGCCCTTCTTGTAGAGGGTCAGGATCGAGGTCCCGGTGGTGCCGGCGAGATAGTCGCGGACCACGATCTCGACGGGAAGGATCCTCAGCGTGCGGCCGACCACGACGTTCGGATCCGGATAGTCGAGCACGTGGTTCGGGCAGATATCCTTGGTCGCCTCGAACCAGTGGCGCGCGGTCTGGGTCAGCACCTGGCCCTTGAACGGGATCGAGGCGAGGTTGATGTCGAAAGCGCTGATCCGGTCGCTGGAGATCAGGATGCGCTTTCCGCCGGGGAGGTCGTAGTTGTCGCGGACCTTGCCGCGATAATGGTTCGGCAGCTCCGGGATCGTCGCGTCGTCGAGCACGAGATGCGCGCGGGCGTTGAGAAGCGTCTTGTCCATACGGGCGATCGATCCGTTCCGTCGCGGGAGGGCCGGCGATTGTAGGGGCCGTCGCCCGAGTGGCAAGCTTTCCCCCTCAAGTCCCCGAGGGAAAGCGCCATGCCTGACGACGTGACCATCGTCCAGACCTTCCCCAACAAGATCAAGGAGATCCTGAACCTCTGGATTCCCTTGAAGGACGGAAGCCGGCTCGCCGCCCGCATGTGGATCCCGGCCGACGCCGAGAAGAACCCGGTTCCGGCGATCCTCGAATACATCCCCTACCGCAAGCGCGACGCGACCGCGATCCGCGATT
This sequence comes from uncultured Rhizobium sp., assembly GCA_964504845.1. Taxonomy (GTDB): domain Bacteria; phylum Pseudomonadota; class Alphaproteobacteria; order SHVZ01; family SHVZ01; genus SHVZ01. The sequence goes on from CAZDGR010000099.1 coordinate 2,343, forward strand.
CCAAGCTGCATCCCTACTTCGCCGGCCACGGCTATGCGGCCGTGCGCGTCGACTTGAGGGGGTCGGGCGATTCCGACGGCGTGCTCACCGACGAGTACCTGAAGCTCGAGCACGACGACGCGCTGGAGGTGATCGAGTGGCTGTCGAAGCAGCCCTGGTGTACCGGCAAGGTCGGGATGATGGGGAACTCGTGGGGCGGCTTCAACTCGCTCCAGGTCGCCGCCCGACGCCCGCCCGCCTTGAAGGCGATCATCACCTCGTGCTCGACCGACGACCGCTACGCCGACGACATCCACTACATGGGCGGCTGCCTGCTCAACGACAATATGAAGTGGGCGGCCAACATGTTCTCGCACAACTCGCGGCCGCCGGACCCCGAGGTCGCCGGCAACCGCTGGCACGAGATGTGGCTGGAGCGACTCAAGGGAAGCGGCCTCTGGATCGAGACATGGCTCAGCCACCAGCGGCGCGACGCGTTCTGGAAGCACGGCTCGGTCTGCGAGAACTACGCCGACATCGAATGCGCGGTGTTCGCGGTCGGCGGCTGGAACGACGGCTACTCGAACGCGATCCCGCGCCTGATGGAGCACCTGAAATGTCCGCGCATCGCCTGGATCGGGCAATGGTCGCACCAGTATCCGCATGACGCCGCACCCGGCCCCTCGGTGGGTTTCCTTCAGGAGGCGGTCCGCTGGTGGGACCATTGGCTGAAGGGCAAGGACACCGGGATGATGAAGGAGCCGATGGTGCGCTCCTACATCCAGGACTACTGGCCGCCGATCTCGAAGCCGAAGACGATGGCCGGCCACTGGGTCGCCGATCCGGCCTGGCCGCCGCCGGGCATCAAGACCCGGCGGCTGATCCTCAACGACGGCACGCTGGACGAGAAGGCCGGGCTCCAGGTCGCGCTCTCGATCCTGTCGCCGCTGACGCCGGGCCACTACGGCCGCTGGTGCCCGCACGGTCTCGGACCCGACATGCCGACCGACCAGCGCGAGCTCGACGGCAATGCGCTCTGCTTCGACTCCGAGCCGTTCGCCGAGCGTGTCGAGCTTCTGGGCGCGCCGGTCCTCGAGCTCGACGTCGCCTCCGACAAGCCGAACGCGATGATCTGCGTGCGCCTGGGCGACATCGCACCGGACGGCCGCGTCTCGCGCATCACCTACCAGCTGCTCAACCTGACGCACCGCGACAGCCACGAGCTCCCGGAGCCGCTGGAGCCCGGCCGGCGCTACCGCGTCAAGGTGAAGCTGAACGACCTGGGGCAGACGATCGAGAAGGGCCATCGGCTGCGCGTCGCGATCTCGACCAGCTACTGGCCGATCGCCTGGACCTCGCCGGAATCGGCGACGCTGACGATCCGCACGGGTGCGAGCCACATCGACCTGCCGGTGCGCCCGGCCGAGGCCCGCGACATGGAGGTGAAGTTCCCGCGCACCGAGCGGCCGAAGCCGCTCGCCGCCAACATCATCGAGAAGGGCGGCGAGACCCGCGACGTGGTCCGCGACATCGAGACCGGGCGCGTCACCGCGCACGCGCAGGAGGACGGCGGCACGATCCTGTTCGACGCGACCGGCTGGACCATGCGCGCCAAGCAGGACCAGTGGTACTCGATCCTGCCTGACGATCCGCTTTCGGCCCGTGCCGAAGTGGCATGGTCGGTACGCTTCTGGCGTGAATCCTGGAACGCCGAGACCCGCACGCGCACGGTGCTGACCTCGACCAGGACGCATTTCCGCCTGGACGCGACGCTGGATGCCTTCACCGACGGCAACCGCATCTACAGCCGCAACTGGAACGTCGAGATCCCGAGGGATCACGTTTAGCTCGGGCGCGCCTGCTTCGCCGGCTCGGTCGAGGACATCGCCAGCAGCAACGCACCCGTCGCGCCCGGCGGCGGATAGATCACCTGGGTGTTGATGCGGCGCTTGATCGCCTTCGCCTCGGCGCCGGACTTCTGCACCACGCGCGTCCAGCCTTCGGTGAACACCGCGCCGGCGCGCCCCAGGTCGAGGCAGGTGACGTAGCGCGGCTGTGCGTAGTCGATGAGCGGCTGGCCCAGCAGGTCGCGCGCGGCGTTCTCGCCGGCGAAGCGGCCGAGCTGCAGCGCATGCTGGCAGGACTGGAGCGCGAGAGTCCCGTTTCCGGTGTCGGCGGCCGCCGCATCGCCGGTGACGAAGACATCCGGAGCCTGAGGCGCACGCAGGCTCCGCTCGACCACGAGGCGGCCAAGACGGTCGCGCTCGCCCGGCACATGGCGGACGAAATCGGCGGCGACCATCCCCGTGGTCAGCACCACCGCGTCGACGGCCAGCGTGTCGCCGTCGGCGAATCCCACACGATCGGGGCCGAGCGAGGCGATCGTCGCGCCCAGGCGAAGCTCGACGCGTGCCGCCGCCAATGCCGCCTCGATCGTCGGCCTCGGGCCGGCGCCGAGCTCGGCACCGACCGTCGGCGCGCGGTCGATCAGGACGATGCGCAGGCGCTCGCTGTCGCCGCCATGCGCGGCGATGCGATCGCGCAGCTCGAGCGCCAGCTCGATGCCGGTGAAGCCGGCGCCGATCACGGCAATGCTTCCGACGCTTTCCGCAAGACGGCGGTCGAGATGAATGGCGTCCGCCTGCGTATCGATGGAGTATGCGAGTTCGGCGCCCGGAACCGGCGGGCGGCGCATCGCGCTGCCGGTGGCGACGACGAGACGGTCGTAACCGAGAGCGCCGTCGGCGAGAAGGACGCGATGCGCCCCGATGTCGAGGCCTAGAGCCTCGCCTTCGACGAACGAAATTCCGGCCGCCGCCAGCGGCGCGCGCAGATCGGCGCCGAGGGTCTCCGGCTTCGCCTCATAGAGGCGCGGGCGCATCTCGAGCGTGGGCGTGCGCGAGACGAGCGTCACCTCGGCCGCGTCGCCGACGACGCGCTTTGCCGCCAGCGCCGCCCAGAATCCGGCGAAGCCGCCGCCGACGACCAGGACCCTGCTCACGACTTCCTCCGTTCGGCATAACGGCCGGCAAACCAGTCGGGGATCGCGGTCGAGTCGGGGCGCGCGCTTTTCGCCTTCACCCGCTGGGCGATGTCGGCCAGCGTCGATTTCGCCAGCTCGCGCCGCATCGCCGCCTCGGCCGCCAGCATCACCGCATGGATCTCGCAGACGCCGGATGTAGCGGCCCGTGGGGCCGCGCCCTCTTCCCACAGCGCGCAGCGGCCGCGGATCTCGCGGCACTCGAACAGCGGCGACGGTCCCTGCGCCGCCTCGGCGATCTCGAGCGCGGTGATCTTCCTCGGCTCGCGCGCGAGCTTCCAGCCGCCGCGCAGCCCCTCCGTTCCTTCGACCAGCCCCGCCTTCTCGAGCTGGGTCAGCAGCTTCCGCATGAAGGCGAGCGGCAGTCGCTGGAACTCGGCGAGATCGCGCGCGCTCGGCGCCGTCTCGTCCGGTGCGAGGCTCAGGTTCAGCAGCGTGTGCAGCGCGTACTCGACGCCGGCTCCGTAATGGGCCATGGTCCGATCCAAACTACGATTATGTTAGTCTCAGTATAAAAAATATGCCGCCGGCCGGCAAGCGCCGCGTGATTGACCCCGACGCGCAAAGCCGGTTAGGACGGTTCCGTCCCCGAAGGCGGAGCATGCTCCAGGCGGCGCCCATTGCGCGCACGGATCGATGTCGTTGGAGGACACGGGCGATGCTGTGGAAAGGCTCATCGGTGAAGCTTCCGCCGGGCGTGCAGCTCAAGATGTCGGAGACCGCGAGACGCGTCAGCCTGCGCGTCGACGCGCCGACCGGCGTGGTGCTGCTGGTGGTGCCGAAGCGCGCCTCGCTGTCGCGCGCCGCCGACTTCGCCGAGAAGAACCGGAAGTGGATCGACAGCAAGCTGAAGAGCCTGCCGCCGCCGGTGCCCTTCGCCGACGGCATCGACGTGCCGGTCGGCGGGCAGCCGCATCGCATCCGCCACCGGCCCGACATGCGCGGCACGGTGTGGCGGGAGGGCCACGACATCCACATCGCCGGCAAGGTCGAGCATCTGCCGCGCCGGCTGACCGACTGGCTCAAGGCCGAGGCCAGGCGCGAGATATCGGCCCTGGTCGATCGCCACGCCGAGGTCGTCGGCAAGCGGCCGGCGCGCGTCACCTTGCGCGACACCACGACGCGCTGGGGAAGCTGCTCGCCGACGGGACGCATCGCCTTCTGCTGGCGGCTGATCCTGGCGCCGAGGGAAGTCATGGACTACGTGGTCGCGCACGAGATGGCGCATCTGGTCGAGCTCAACCATGGCGCCAAGTTCTGGCGTCTCGTCCGCCGCCTGGTGCCGGACGTGGACACGCCACGCCGCTGGCTCAGCGACCACGGCATCCGGCTGCACCGCTACGGATGACGGCGATCGCTGCTCCGCGCTCGGGCGCGGCCGTCAACTTGCTGCTGACCGGCCTCGTCGCCTTCCAGGCGATCTCGACCGATCTCTACCTCGCCTCGCTGCCGACGATGGTCCAGGTGTTCGCGACCTCGGAAGCGAAAGTGCAGCTGACCTTGAGCGTGTTCCTCCTGGGCTCCGCGCTGATGCAGCTGGCCTACGGCCCGATCTCGGACCGCTTCGGCCGGCGGCCGGTGCTGCGCGTGGCGATCGCGCTCTATGTCGCCGCCAGCCTTGCGTGCGCGATGGCGCCGACGATCGAGGCGCTGATCTTCTTCCGCCTGATGCAGGCGGTCGGATCCTGCGCCGGCGTCACGCTCGGCCGCGCCGTCGCCCGCGATCTTTATTCGCCCGTCGTCGCGGCGCGCGTGCTCGCCTACATGGCCTCCGCCATGGCGATCGCGCCGATCATCGGCCCGATGCTCGGCAGCTGGATGACCGTGCATCTCGGCTGGCAGGCGAACTTCCTGTTCCTCGCGGGATTCGGCGCGATCTGCCTGGTCGGCCTCTACACGCTGCTGGACGAGACCAACCTCCATCCCGATCCGCACGCGATCGCACCGAAGCGGATCCTCGCGAACTATCTCTCGCTGCTCGGCGACCGCGTGTATCTGGGCTACGCGCTCGCGGTCACGCTGGCCTATTGCGGCATCTTCTCGTTCATCTCGGGATCGAGCTTCACGCTGATCGACGTGCTGGGCCTGCCGACCGAGCATTTCGGCTTCTGCTTCGGCGCCGCGGCGGCGGGCTATTCTGCCGGTGCGCTCGCCGCCGGCAAGCTGATCCAGCGCTTCGGCATCGAGCGGATGGTGACCGCCGGCACGCTGATCTCGGCGGTCTTCGGCGTCCTCGGCGCGGCGCTCGCCTGGGCCGGCATCGCCAATGTCTGGGCGGTGCTGCTGCCGTTCATCGTGGTGATGGCCGGCATCGGCTTCACGCTGCCGGCCGGCATCGCCGGCGCGATCGGCCCCTATCCGCGGATGGCAGGCGCCGCCTCCGCGATGGTGGGATTCCTCCAGCTCGGCATCGCCGCTGCGGTCGGCGTCGGGGTCGGCCAGATCCTCGACGGCACCACGCGCCCGATGACGACGGCGGTCGCCGTCGTCTCGGTCATCGGGCTCGCGGCTTTCTGGCTTTTGGTGAAGCGGGCACCGAAGCAGACTTGATCTGGGCCAGCAGCCTTTCGAGATCTTCCGTCCTGATCAACACCTCGTCGATCTGTTCGATCGGCCATTCAAGATACTTGATGCGCGCCATTCGCTCGAAGAGGGAGCGTCTCTTGCGAAAAAGCTCGATGCGCTCTTCGTTTGTCGCTTCGCGAAGCTTAAAATAGTCGTCAAGTGCTTCGCGACTGACGGCGCACCGCACCGAGTAACCTCCTGCCTCACCTCGAAATGTCACGATGTCCCGGTCGAAGTCGTATCGTGATACCGGCGCGGCGAAAAGGAGATCAAGGCCACCCACGATGCTTCGCGTCGTACCGACTGTTTTGATCGTCGTGTCGCGGGCTTTCGGTGAGATGAGTGATAGGCCTTCGCCGAGCAACTGCCGCCACGTCTTTCCGCGGTCATACGCCTCCTTCCAAGTATCCCGGAGCTCATGAGGCCGCACGTCCGAAAGGACGATGAGCAACGTATCCGCTTGCGCCAGGTCTTTACGGATTTTGGCCGTATCCTCCCGGCGCCTCCGCCGACTCACTAGAAGCTTGTGAATGGCATAGCGTTCTGGCGTTGGAACGTTGATAGCAATACCAGCTCCATGCAGCATCACCGCCGATATTTCCCCGTGAATGAGGAAGTCAAGAAAGCGCAGCGGCTGCCCTTCAGCTCGGAGCGCAGGCAAGGGTGCGGGCTCGTCCCTATCCGGCCCGCGGTTGGGCATCAGGATCTCGACCTTGTAGTCGGTACCTCGCGCGTAGCGCATGGAGCGCTTTGAATTGGTTACGTAGGGAACTGCTTCGAATCGCGGATCCACTTGCTTCAGAAGACTCTCAAACGGGAGGTCCACTGAATCTTCGACCGCGATAGAGATGCTATGGAACTGCGCCAAGTCGAGGTCTTCGGTCGTGGTCGTCGCCTCGGACAGGCGCACGCCCAAGATGCCTGAATAAGTTTGGTACGCGATCGTTCCGACAATGACGGCACGAAGCCGGAATACGCCCGCCCGCGCGATTACCTCAACGATCTGCCCGGTCAAGGAATCAGGTCCCGGGAAGCCCACGCGCTTGAGGGCGGAAACCATCTGGCGGCGTTCGCGCTCGCTCGATCGTTCTTCCCGGTGACGTTCAATCCTGTCCCGCAACTCCTCGCTATCGGGACCGACATACTTCTGACGCTGACGACCACCTTCCGTTATTTGGAAATACCAATAGGTGCGGTCGTTGCGGGTTTGCTTCACGAAGTTCCCGGCTTCCGGAAAGTCGTCGCGCATCTGTGCTGACCGGCAACGGTCGAGCAGTTCGGCGTAGACCGTCTGGAGAGGTAGCGCGATGCTGGGCATGATATAAGTTCTAGGCTAACTAATTATACCAATTAGAGCGTGCGCGCCAGCACGAGAATGTCCTCTGTATAATTATCTTGCCAGATCGCTATACACACCGCCAGGGCGCCTCATACGCACAGCGCGAAGCGCGTATGACGCCCTGAATCCTGCCTAATCCGCGAGGCTGCTCTTCAGCATCCAGGAATGCTTGTCGTGCGCGTCGGTGCGCTCGACCATCAGGTCGACGCTTGCCTGGTCGCCGGCCTTCTCGGCCGTAGCCAGCGCCGCCTTGATCGTCTTCAGCGCCGCCTGGTTGCCCTCGTAGAGCTCGCGCACCATCGCGTTGGCCTCGAGGTTGCCCTTGGCGTCGGCGATCGAGGCAAGTCTCCCCAGCGCGGCGGGGCCGCTCGGCGGCGTGCCGCCCAGCGCGCGGATGCGCTCGGCGATGGTGTCGAGCGCGGTCCAGATCTCGTTGTACTGGGCGCCGAACATCTCGTGCAGCGAGAAGAAGGTCGGGCCGGTCACGTTCCAATGGAACGCATGCGTCTTGAAGTAGATCGCATACGAATCCGCCAGCACCTTGGTCAGCGCGTCGACGACCGCATCGGCTTTCGGCATGGTCCCGCCCTCAACGATTGGAATGATTCCAAAGATACACGGTATGTCGGCACCGTGGAGAGGGCTTTCAAGGCCCGCGACATCTAGTCCCTGCCGCCGGCACCGGTCGCGAGCGGCGAGCCCGGGCTGACGCGGATGGTGCCGAGCGAGCCCGGTTGCGGCGCCTGGAACGCCCGCCACGGCGCATACCACGGCACCTGCGCCACCGGCGGGGCATGCTCGGCCGGTGCCGCCTTCAGCGGCTTCGGCGGCAGGCCGGCGCTCGCCTTCCTCATGAAGCTGCCCCAGAGCTCGGCCGGGATCGTGCCGCCGGTCACGTCCTTCATCGGCTGGCCGTTGTCGTTGCCGAACCAGACGCCGGCGACGAAGTCGGCGGTGAACCCGACGAACAGGGCGTCCTTGGAATTCGACGTGGTGCCGGTCTTGCCCGCGGCGGGACGGTCGAGGCGCGCGGCGCGGCCGGTGCCGCCCTGCACAACGTTCGACAGCATCTCGGTCATGCGCCCGGCATTGGCGGGCGACATCACGCGCTCCACCGCCGGCTGCCGGCGATAGAGCAGCCTGCCGTCGGCGTCCTTGATCTCGACGATGCCCCAGGCGCGCATCGCCTCTCCGCCGGTGGCGAAGGCGCCGTAGGACTGGGTGAGGTCGAGCAGCGTCACCTCGCTGGCGCCGAGCGCCAGGCTCGGGTTGTCGTCGATCGCCTGCGGAATGCCGAGGCGATGGGCGACGTCGATCACGCGCCCGCGCCCGACCTGCTCGGAGACGCGGACCGCGACCGTGTTGATCGACTGCGTCACCGCGTCGGCGACGCGCATCGGCCCGCGGAACCTGCGGTCGAAGTTCGACGGGGTCCAGTTGCGGATCGTGATCGGCGAGTCGTCGATGATCGTGTCCGGCCCGATCCCGGCCTCGAGGCCGGCAAGGTAGACGAACGGCTTGAACGCCGAGCCCGGCTGGCGGAGCGCCTGGGTCGCGCGGTTGAACTGGCTCTCGCGGTAGTCGCGGCCGCCGACCATCGCCACCACGCGGCCGTCGGGGCCGAGCGCGACCAGCGCCGCCTGGTCGACGTCGCGCTTGTCGGAATACTTGGCGAGGATCGCCTCGACCTCGCCCTCGGCCATCCGCTGCAGGCGCGGATCCAGCGTCGTGGTCACGATCAGGTCGCGGTCGACGTAGCCGATGGTCGCGCCCACCTGGTCCAGCACCCAGTCGGCGAAGTAGCGCCCGCCGAGGCCCGCGGTCGGATAGGCGCCGCGGCCGACCGGCAGGCGCTTGGCCTGGCTGGCCTCGGCCTCGGTCAGGTAGCCGGCATCGACCATGTTGGCCAGCACCTGCTCGGTGCGAAGGCGCGCGCGCTCGGGATTGGCGGTCGGGCTGTAGCGCGCCGGCGCCTTCAGCAATCCTGCGATCAGCGCGCTTTCGTAGGTGTTGAGGTCCTTCGGGTCCTTGGCGAAGTAGCGTTCCGAGGCGGCGGCGATCCCGAAGGTGCCGGCGCCGAGATAGACCCGGTTCAGGTAGATCGTGAGGATCTGTTCCTTGGTGAAGCGCCATTCGAGCCAGATGGCGAGGATCAGCTCCTGCACCTTGCGCCCGAAGCTGCGCTCGTTGGTGAGGAACAGGTTCTTCGCCAGCTGCTGGGTCAGCGTCGAGCCGCCCTGGCGCACGGCACCCTCGCGGATGTTGACGACGACGGCGCGGGCGAGCCCGATCGGGTCGAGGCCGAGATGGCTGAAGAAGCGCCGGTCCTCGGTCGCCAGCACCGCCTGCACCAGGCTCTTCGGCAGCTCGCTCAGGTTCGCCGGGCGGCCATGCACCTCGCCGGAGCTCGCGAAGATCGTGCCGTCGGTCAGCGCCAGGCGGATCGAGGGCTTCCGCCCGCTGTCCTCGAGGCCCGAGATGTCGGGAAGGGTGATCGCGAAATAGGCCACGACCGCGGCGACCGCGACGCCGCCCCAGATGCCGGCGACCAGTCCCCAGCGGAAGACGGCCGAGAGGAACCGCCGCCAGTCGAAGCGGCTTTTCCGCTTCCTGGTCGAGCGTTTGGACCCGCGGTCCTGCGAGGTGACGGCCACGGGTTCCCGGATATCACGATTCGCGGTCACGGCAGAATGTCGCCG
>CAZDGR010000100.1:0-11931 GCA_964504845.1 uncultured Rhizobium sp.
GAGTCGGGGATGACGGAGCCGTGCTCGGCATAGTGGGCGAGGTTCGCCTGGGTCAGCATGCGTGACTCCTCTTACAACGGGCCGACTGGCCGTTTCAGCTCGCTCCTGATCGACCACAGGCAGGCCGTCACCGCCACGCAGATCAGCCCAAGCGAGATAGGCCGCGTGAATAGAGGCTCGATCGAGCCGGCCGACATCATGAGGCCGGAGCGGAGCTTCCCTTCGGCCAGTGGCGCAAGCACGAAGCCGACCACGAACGGCGCCAGGGGAAAGCGCGCATACTCCATGGCGAGTCCGACGGCGCCGAAGGCGAGCATGATCCAGACGTCCGACATCTGGCTGTCCGGGGCGTAGGCGCCGAGCACGCAGAATACGATCACGATCGGGAACAGGAAGGCCCGCGGCACCAGCATCAGGCGAGCGAACACCACGCAACCGACGGTCATCATCGCGAACATCAGGACATGCGCCGACAGATGCGTCGCCATGATCGCGTTCACGATCTCCGGGCTGGTCGTGTAGAGCAGCGGACCCGGCCGAAGGTCGTGGATGATCAGGGCCGCGAGCAGCACGGAGTCGGCGAGTCCGCCGGGAATTCCGAGCGCCAGAAGCGGGATCAAGGTGCCGCCGGTGGTCGCGTTGTTGGCGCTTTCGGCCGCGACGATTGCCTCTTCGCTTCCGGCACCGAACTGCTCGGGCGTCTTCGAGAGGTTCTTCGCGGTCGTATAGGCCGCGATCGAAGCGACGGTGGCGCCGACGCCGGGCAGGATGCCGATCCAGATTCCGATCAGCGACGAGCGCAGCATGTTCCAGCCATGCACGACGTAGTCGCGCAAGGAGAGCATGATGCCCTTCATGTTGGCGCGAATATGGTCGGTACCCTGCTCGATGTGCAGCGTGTCGGCGACGATCTGGGAGAGCGCGAACAGGCCGACCACGACGGGCAACAGCTGAAAGCCGTTGGTCAGCGCGTCGAGCCCGAAGGTCAGCCTGACCAGGCCGGAGGTGGTATCGACGCCGGGCATCGCCAGGAGCACGCCGAGCAGGGTGGCGATCATGCCCTTCAGGAACGAACCGCGGCTGAGCGAGGCGATCAGCACGAGTGCGGTCGTCACCAGCGCGAAGTTTTCCCAGGGGCCGAACAGGACCGCGAGCTTCGCCAGCGGCTGCGTCAGCAGCACCAATGCCACCCAGGAGAGGCCGCCCCCGATGATCGAGGCGGTATTGCCGAGGCCAAGCGCACGACCGGGGAAGCCCTTCTTCGCCAACGGATAGCCGTCCAGCGTCGTCATGATCGCGTTCGGTTCCCCCGGGATCCGCATCAGCGTCGCGGTGATCAGGCCGCCGGAGACGCCGCCGACGAACATCGCGACCAGCATCACGATCGCGTCCACGCTCTTCATCCCGTAGGTGAAGGGCAAGGTGAGTGCCATCAGCATTCCGGCGGTGATGCCCGGCATGACGCCGACGGCGATGCCGATCGCCACGCCGCCGACCATGATCGCGAAGACGGACGGCGTCGCCAAATGCAGGAATGCGTCGAGCAAAGTCACGGCAACTGCAAGAGCAGGATGCGGCGGAACAGGGTGTCGATCGCGACGGAGCCGACGACGGCGACCACCGCGGACATGGCGATCGAGCGTGGGCGGCGATCGGTCATCAGCGTTCCCAGCACGAAGAGGAAGGCGACGGTCGACCAAAGGAACGGTGCCCCGGCGGAAATCGCACCGGCAAAGCACACCGTCGTCGCAAAGGCAGCGACCGCGAGGTCCGGCCTCAGACGATAGTCCTCCGGTACGGCGCCGCCGAGGCCGAGAATCAGGCTCTGTGCCGACTGCCCGACACGCAGGCCGAGGAGGGCGCGGGCGAGAAGGACGATCGCGAGCCCTGCCAGCGCCACGGAGACCGCCATCGGAGCGGTGCCCGGACCGAAGGGATCGTAGAGCGCCTTCGGCTCGAGGCGCGCGGCGAAGAAGACGCCGGTCGCTATGGCGAGAACGACGACGGCGGCGAGCGCGTCGACCCGGCGCCGGCGATCCGCCTCGATCTTCTCCGTCATTCGGTCAGTTCGGCGGCGCGGCAGCCTTGGCTACCGGCTCGATCGCCTTGAAGACGGCGTCGAGCTTCTGGCGGTAGGCTTCGCCCTTCATGAACTGGCTGGTCTGCGCCTGCTTCTCGAAGAACGACTTCATTTCGTCGGTGGCTACCGCCTTCTCAAGCGCGCTCGCCATTCCGTCGATCGCCTCGGTCGGCGTGCCCTTCGGGGCGAACCAGTAGTTCTCGATGCAGAACTCGAAGTTGAGCCCGAGTTCGCGAGCGGTCGGAATCTGCGGTTCCAGCTTGAGCCGTTCCGGTCCTGAATAGGCCAGCGCCCGGATGCCGCTGGCCTTGTAGGTCTGGTATTCGGAGCTGGAGAGCACCGTCGCCTGCGTATGGCCGCCGGTGATCGCCGCGAAGTTCTCGCCGCCGCCACCGATCTGGACGAAGCGGAACTTGGCGCCCGGATAGCTCTGCTCCAGGAATACGCCGAGCATATGGTTGAGCGCGCCGATGTTGACGCCGGTGACGATGGTGTTCGGCTTCTCCTTGGCGGCGTCGAGCAGCTCCTTCAGCGTCTTGTAGGGCGAGTCTGCGCGGACGATCGGATGAAGGCAGAAGCCGCCGGTGAGCGCCACCGGCGCGAAGTCGCGATAGCCGACGCCGCGGCGCGGATCGACGATCTCGCCGGAGAGCAGCGCCAGATGGATCGCGAGGAAGGTGTAGCCGTCCGGCGGCGCGGTCATCACTTGCCGAGCGCCGACAGAGAAATGACCGCCGACATTCTGAACGGCCACGGGCTGCGGCAGGATCTTCTTCTCGTCCATCACCTTCTGCAGATTTCGCACCATGATGTCCGTCGTCCCGCCAGGGCCGAACGGCACGACGACACGCACCGGCTTATCCGGCCAGGCAGCGGTCGCGGGCGACGAAAGCAGAGCCGCCGCGGCAAGCGCGGCTAGGAGAGGTCGACGCATCGTTTCCCCCGGATGACCTTATCGTTGGCGCAGCCTCGCCCCCGACCTCCGCCCCGTCAAGGGGAACCAGCATCGCGGACTACCCCGCCGATCGCATCGAGCTTGGAGTCGGCGAGATATCCGTAGCGATTGACCCATGCGCGCTGCCCCGTCGCGGCCCAGGCGATACGGAAGCGCCGCTCGAAATCGTCGACGGGTCCGTAGCCATGAGCGAGCGCGATGATCGGCCGCTCCCCGGCCGCACTTCGGGCCAGGGCGATCTTGCGGGCCTGGGCCTCGGCGCCGACGGGATGCGCGTCGTCCGGCTCCGGGTAGCTCCAGGCTTCGAGCCCGTCAGGCCCCCGGCCGTCGACGATGTCGAAGAGCGCGGCGAGCGCGCGGGGCAACTCGGGCCGCTTGGCGATCGCCGGATTTGCGGCCGCCAGCACGTCGCCCCAGGCGCGCACCATCATCGGCCAGTGCATGGTGAAGAGCTTCACCATGATCGCATCCGAGAAATGGGCGGCACCGGCGTAAGAGAAGCCCGAAAGGGCCGTCCAAGGCGGCGGAAAGGCCCCGGGCACCAGCAGCTTGCCCGGCGCCGCCTCGTCGATCGCGTGACGGAACGTTCGCAGAATTCCAGCGGCCAGGTCGGCCTTGAAGGCAAGCCACTGGGCGATGGCCGGCTGGTCGATCATCGCCTGGACGAGGCGAAACCGGCCGCCGTCGGGATCGGCCAGGATCGTGAGCTCCGCCGGGTCGAGCCGCCCGAGGACATGAGCGCGCAGCGAGGTCGCGGCGTCGCGCATCGCCTCGAAATCGTATCCGTGTTGCCTCGCCGCGACGGCGGCATGCGGCCCGAAGTCGAAGAATGCACCATCGAGCGAGTAGGGCGGGTATTCCGGCCAGTCGATCCGGAAGCCATCCGCCTCGGGATAGGCGCGCGCGAGATCGGCGATCAGGGCCCTGGCGTAGCCGTGGATGTGAGGACTGGCGAGCGAGCCGTTGTTGTCGACGCGGAGGGCCGGCGTCGAGCCGTCGGGCAGCCGGGGCCGATCCTCCTCGACCGGGCCGCCGAACTGCACGCGATATCCCGGCGGGATCGCCGCCTGTACCTGCAGCAGGACCAGCAGGCCCCGGGACTTGGCAGCCCGGATCGCTTCGCCGACGATCGAGCCGTGCCGCTCCGTCAGGTCGTCGGGTTCTGCCGGCTGGTAGCGCAGCCCCCGGTAAAGGCTTTTGTCGGGCGACCAGCTTGGCGAGGTGCGGACCGAGAGCTCGCGTCGGCCCCAGAGCGGGCGGTCGAGCAGCCTGACCGATCCGGCGCCGGCATCGATCGGAGGCTCTCGCGACCCTTGCCCGTCGGGAGCCGGCGACATCACATAAGGAGAGGTCGCGATCGCGGTGACGCCGGCGCGCCGCGTCAGGTTATCGATAACGGCGTCGACGCCCTCGACCTGGAAGTATTCCGGCATCACCGTCACGCCGACCAGCGGCCGACGCTCTATCAGCCGTGTCATGCCTCGTCACTCGGCAGGGTGCCGTCGATCCGGTTCTGCTCAGGCAGAATGCGCCAACGATGCTGGTCGTCAGGGGCCACGTTCCGTGCCCAAGAGGCGACGACATTCTTGTCGAGGCGTCGCTCGCGCATCCGCGCCGCGATCGCCTCGGGATCCCAGTCGGCGAGCAGCCGAGCTTCAAGGCGGGCCCGCACGTCGCGATGCGACGGGCTTTCGGCGAGATCCCGAAGCTCGTGCGGATCGCTTGCGAGGTCGAAGAGCTGCGGCCGGTAGCCGTGATAGTAGATCAGCTTCCACGGACCGGAGCGGATCATCCGCTGGCGGACGGCCATGCCGCCTGTCCAGGCCGGAACGGCATCGGTGCAGTACTCGGAGAAAGTCTCGTCTTCCCACGGAGCGGCCGCGCTGCGCGCGACCTGCAGGAAGCTCTTGCCTTGCGCATGGGGCAGAGGAGCCGCTCCGAGCGCGTCGAGGATCGTTGCCGTCGTGTCGATCAGGTTGACCACCTGCTTGCGGCGGGCGCCGGCGGGAAGGTGGCCGGGCCAGCTCAGGATCAACGGTACCGACACCGACTCCTCGTAGAAGGTGTGCTTCCACCAGAGCCCGCGCTCGCCGAGCTGGTCGCCGTGATCGGAGGTGTAGGCGACCAGCGTATTCTCGGCGAGGCCGAGTCGTTCCATGGTCGCGAGGATCCGGCCGATCATGTGGTCGAGACGGGTGACGAGGCCCCAGTACGCCGCTCGGGCGCGAAGGCTCGATGCCTGATCGACGTCGGCAATGCCGCGATCGCTTCGCCACCAGGCGAGCCACGGATGCTCCTGGCCGAATGGCGGCGTCGGCAAGCCCGCCGGCGGGACGCGGCCGGCATAGAGGGCGTAATCCTCTGGCCAGGCGACATAGGGCGGATGTGGCAGCATCAGGCCGACCGAGAGGCAGAACGGATCGGCGTTCCCTTCGCGCCGCTCGGCAGCGATCCGTTCGAGCTCGGCGCAGGCGGCATCGACGGTGTCGGCGTCCTTGACCTGATAGGCGCTCTGGCCGGGGCCGGAGACTTCGAGGCTGACGCGCCAGGGGTCGTTCGTCTGGTGAAGCGGTCCCATGTCGTGGCGCGGGATGCCGGCATAGTTGGAAGAATGGTCGCCGACATTGCGCGTGACATAGCCGTGCATCTGATCGGGGCCCATCGCGTGAAGCCGGCCGGCAAGATGCGGGCGGTAGCCCGCGGCGCCGAGCGCGTGCAGCCAGGTCGGCCGGTCGGAGGCGAGAAAGTCGTCGTTGGTCCAGCACTCCTGCGCCGAGGGATGCCGCGCGGTCAGCATCGACATCCGGCTAGGCACGCAGATAGGCGAAGGACAATAGGCATTGTCGAAGACGACGCCGGATGCCGCGAGGCGATCGAGGTTCGGCGTCCGCACGAGCTTGTCGCCATAGCAGCCGAGCACGTGGCGCGCATGCTGGTCGGAGAGCAGGTAGAGGAGGTTGGGCCGGGCCATGCGAGCGGATGCTAGTTCAAGTCGTGGGCGAGCGTCACGCCCAGACCCGGTCCGTCGCCGAGCAGCAGACAACCGTCCTCGATCCTGGGCGGCGTCGCGAGCACACGCTCATAGAGCGGGTTCGGATTGCCGTCCGTCTCGAGCCAGTCGCCTCGAAGCGCCGCGGTCAGCTGCGCTGAAGCGACGAGGCCGATCGGCCCGCCATACATGTGGAAGCAGAGGCGCTTGCCGGCGGCGAGCACCCGCTGGCCGGCAGTCAATCCGTCGCTGATGCCGAGGGTCTTGGTTATGTCCGGCTGGATCACCTTTGCATCCGAGTCGATGCAGCGCCGAAGGCCGTCGAGGCCGCGCGCGTTCTCGCCCCAGGCCAGAGGCACCGGACTCAGCTTGGCGAAGCGTGCATAGGCCTCGACGTCGTCGACCGGGAAAGGCTCCTCCAGCCATTGCAGCCGGGCCGCTGCAAAGTCCGGGATCAGCGCCTTGGCTTCGTCCTCCGTGAGAGCTTGGTTGGCGTCGGCCATCAAAGGCGCCTCGCCGCACGCCATACGCGCCTCGCGCAGCATCCGGCGGGCCACCGCGACGCCGAACGGGATTCGAATCTTGAAGCGAGTATGTCCGGCGGCCCGGCCCGCCTCGATCCGCTCGATCGTGTCGTCGGGGCCGATGCCGCTGGCATAGGCCGGCACTCGATCCGGAACGTCAGTCGAGGCAAGCAGCCGCCGAAGGGAGACGTTGCGGTCGCGCGCATGCGCGTCCCAGAGCGCGATGTCGACGCCGGCAACCGCTTGGTGCACAGGCCCCGGCGCTCCCCATTGAAGGGCGAGGAGCCGGGTCCGCTCCGTCATCAGCCGATAGAGCCGGCGCGGATCGTCGAGTTCCTGGCCGACAAGCATCGGTACGAGGCAGTGATTGACGATGTCCTTCCGTTCGCCGCAGCCCCATGGAGGGAAGTTGGCCCAAACCTCGCCGAGGCCGCGCGATCCGCGGTCGGTCTCGACGACGACGATGAGGTTGTGCCGTGCCGCCAGATTGCCGAACGGTCCCGCCATCGGCCGCGGCAGCTCGTGCCGGACGAGGATCGTTCGGACCGAGACGATCTTGGGTGCGGTCACGGCGCTCTACCTCGGGATCACCGGCAGGGTGATGCGCGACGGCATTTCCGCATCATGGTGGACGGTCTGGTCGGCGATCCTGCCCTCGCTCTCGAAGCCGACGCGGCCGCCGGTGTTCAGGTTGCGGTCGTAGCGCGGGAAGTTGCTGGACGAGATCTCTACACGGATGCGGTGGCCCTTCTTGAAGAGATTGGCGGTCGACCAGAGATCGATCTTGAACTCGGCCGGCGTGTTCGGCGTCAACATCTCGGGCTTGAAGCCCGGCTCGTAGAGCCTCTCGTAGGGTGCGATGCCCTTGCGTAGATCCTCGGGATTCCAGCCGTCGGCGGCCTTGCGGAAGCGCGCTCGGCAGATGCCATCGGCCAGCAGCAGTGCGCGGCCGTCAGGGTGGACGTCGACCAGGGTCGCGGTGAAGTCGGTGTCGATGGCCGAGGAGGAGGCCCAGATCGTCGCCGTCACCGGGCCGGTGACTTCGACGTCCTGGGTCAGCGGCTCGGTCGTGTAGCAGATCACGTCATTCCGCTCCTCGATCTTGCGGCGGTCGCGCGGACCGCACAGCTCCTTCATCTGGTAGCTGCCACCCCAGGTGGGCACCGGGTCATTGGGATCGTAGCGGTACGTGTCTGGCGTCTCGGGGCCCGCCGGCTTCGCGGTGTCGAGCTTGCCGCCGGCATGGAGGTAATAGTCGGTGAAGCGCGTGCGCTTCAGCGGCCACTCCTCTTCGTGACGCCATGCGTTCTCGCCCTGGATGAACAGGCGGAGCGCCGGCTCCTCGTCCATCCCGTTCTTCACGCCCTTCAGTCGTGCGTCGTACCAGCGAAGATGCATCTCGATCGCGTCGGGCTCGGCCTTCGGCCCGCAGACCATGTCTGTGAAGGCACCGTTCGGGCCGAGATGGAACTCCGGCGCGTTCCGGCCCCAGGGCGCCACCTGGTGGCCCCAGGGACCGATGATGATCTTGGTGAGCTTCCGCGCCTCGGGCGAGCGCGCCTTCCTCTTCCAGCCCTGGAACACCCTGATCGTCTCGTTCAGCAGGGAGTCGTACCAGCCGGTCATGAAGTACGACGGCACTTCGACCTTGTCGTAGCGGTGCCGGAGCGAATAGCTGGACCAGAAGTGTCCGTAGGACTCGTTCGCGATCACGTCGCGGACATAGGGGCTGTCCGCGATGTCGTCCCAGACACTGTGCAGCGGCAGATGGCTCTGGATCGCCTGCAGGTCGAGCTGCGCGATCGCCTCGCCCTGCATGGTGCGGCCGACCATGTTCGGGAAGAACACGGTGTTGGCCCAGGCGATCAGCCCGTCGCAGCGGTGATGGCCGAAATTGTCCTGCTGGGATGCGATCGGGACCAGCGCGGCCAGATGCTTGCTGCCGTCGGGTGCCGGGCAGGTCTGGGTGAATCCCGGATAGGAAATGCCGAAGGTGCCGATCTTGCCGTCGCTCCAGGGCTGGCGGCCGATCCACTCATGCGTGTCGAATCCGTCGGGGATCTCGCAGACATAGGGATCCCAGGTGCCGTCCGAGTCGTGTCGCCCGCGCGAGTCTTGCAGCACGACCGCGTAGCCGGCCTTCACGAATCCAACCGCCCAGCGGACGTAGCGCGCTTCCTTCGAGTGGTAGATCGTCCTCAGGAGAAGCGTCGGATAGCGCTTCTCGCCATGCGGCAGATAGATGTCGGCCGACAGCTCGACCCCGTCCCGCATCGGGATCTTCTGGTGCAGCTTGAGGCGGAAGGGTTGGACGGGCTTGAGTGCGGTCACACGGGTCTCCCCTTGGATCGCCTATCAGCGTCCACGGCCGCAGGCCGGTTTCAAGCGGGTTCGACGCCGCGCGAACCCCTCTCCCGATGCCCCATCGGAAGAGGGGATCGACCTCAATCCGCCGCGGCTATCGTCAGGGCCGTACCCTTCATGTCGCGCTCGGCCTTCAGCTCCTCGGCGAGCAGGAAGGCGAGCTCGAGCGCCTGCGAGCCGTTGAGCCGGGGATCGCACTGGGTGTGGTAGCGCGCACTCAGGCCCTCCTCGCTGATCGCCTGGGCGCCGCCGGTGCATTCGGTCACGTCCTTGCCGGTCATCTCGACATGGATGCCGCCGGCATGGGTGCCTTCGCCGCGATGGATGTCGAAGAAGGCGCGGACCTCGGCCAGGATCCGGTCGAAGCGGCGGGTCTTGTAGCCGCCGGCAGCCTTGATCGTGTTGCCGTGCATCGGGTCGCAGGACCAGACGACGGCACGTCCCTCGCGCGCGTTGGTCCGTACCAGGGTCGTCAGCGCGCCGCCGATCTTGTCGGCACCCATGCGGCTGATCAGCGTGAGGCGGCCGGGCTCGTTCCCGGGATCGAGCGCGTCGATCAGGCGAAGGAGATCGTCCGGCGTCGTCGTCGGGCCGATCTTCACGCCGACGGGGTTCTTGATGCCTTGGCAGAAAGCGACATGCGCGCCGTCGAGCTGGCGCGTGCGCTCGCCGATCCAGGGTAGGTGCGTCGAGCAGTCGTACCAGTCGCCGGTCAAGCTATCGACGCGGGTCAGCGCCTCCTCGTAGGGCAGAAGCAGCGCCTCGTGGCTGGTGTAGAAATCGGTCTGCGCCAGCGAGGCGACGGTGTCCGAGGAAATGCCGCAGGCGGTCATGAACGCCAGCGCCTCGTCGATGCGCTGCGCCAGGCGCTCGTAGCGGATCCCCTGCGGCGATCCGGCGACGAACTGCAGGTTCCATTGATGCACGCGCTTGAGATCGGCGAAGCCGCCCTGGGCGAAGGCACGAAGCAGGTTGAGCGTCGAGGCCGACTGGGCGTAGGCCTTGAGCATCCGCTTGGGATCCGGCGTGCGGGATGCCGCGTCGAAGCCGCTGCCGTTGACGATGTCGCCGCGGTAGCTGGGAAGCGAGGTCTCGCCGACCGTTTCCATCGCCTCGGAACGAGGCTTCGCGAACTGCCCGGCGACCCGGCCGACCTTCACCACCGGCGAGGCGCCGCCGAAGGTCAGCGCCACGGCCATCTGCAGGAGCACCTTGAAGGTGTCGCGGATCGTGTCGGCCGAGAACTCGGCGAAGGACTCCGCGCAGTCGCCGCCCTGAAGCAGGAAGGCCTCGCCCTTGGCGACGCGGGCAAGATCGGCCTTCAGGCTCCGGACCTCGCCGGCGAAGACCAGCGGCGGCGATCGTCGAAGCGCTTCTTCCGCGTCGGCCAGCGCCGCCACGTCCGGATAGGCCGGGGCCTGCCGGATCGGCTTCGACCTCCAGCTCTCCGGTGTCCATGTATGCGACGTCATGCTGACCTCCTGTTGGAGGCCGCTCATCGTCGGCGGGAGTCGTGGAACGGGGGTGTCCCCGGAAACACAGAAGCCGCCTCGGACGGGCGGCTTCGGGGTTACGCTTTGGGTGCGTGATCCTTAAGCCGCCGGTCCGTACCAGCGGGTAAAGTATCGCGCAAAATAGAGAGCGCCGGCGGCCGGCTGCATCTTCGACATGGCCGGCACCCTATCCCTGCTGATTCGTCTTGGCAAGCTCAACGATCGGCGAAGCGAATCCTAAGCCCGCCGAGCTTGCCGAAATCGCAGGCCACTTCGTCTCCGGGCACGATCGGCAGCGGGATCACGCAGGTGCCGGTCGTGACGACCTGGCCGGCCTTGAGCGGTATCCCCAGCTGCGAGAGCTCGTTGGCGATCCAGGTCAGCGCCACGCGCGGATCGCCCAGCACATTGGCGCCCTTGCCCTCGCGCGTCAGCTTGCCGACGACGGTGCCGGTCACCTTGTGCTCGATGAGATCCATCGACCGCCAGTCGGCGGTCACCGCCTCGCCCAGAACGAAGTCGTGGGCACAGGCGTTGTCGGCGATCAGCTGCGCCGCGCCGACGGTGACGAAATCCTCGTAACGGGAGTCCGGAACCTCGATCGCCGGATGCAGCGTCGCGACCGCGCTTAAGACCTCCGGCACCGAGTAGGGCCTCGCGCGCGGCGAGAGCTCATGCCCGAAACGGAATGCGAACTCGGCCTCGGCTACCCGCATCGCATTGCCGCCGAACGGCAGCGGCGCGTCTGCGTCGCGCACGCGCTCGGCAAGGATGCGCCCGGCGATGGGGCCATCGACATTGATGTGCTTCTGCCCCGCGATGCTGGTCGCCGCGATCTTCCAGCCATAGAGCGGGGCCGCACTTCGCTTCTCGAGCTCGGCCTGGATCGCATAGCCCTCGGCGCGCGTCGCCGGGCGGACCTGCACCGGCAGCGCGGCCAGGCGCTTCCCCTCCTGCCAATGGGTCCACAGAAGCTCGGAGGCGGTCTCGGCGTGTTGTCGGGTCAGCATGATCCACGGTTCCGGTCGGTGCCTGGACAGAGCTTACGGCCTTCGCTACCAAAATCGCCATGGCCGAGCCCAAGCTGCCGACGCCGCGGCGAAGCGTCCTCTACCGCCTCGGCGTGGAACCCGGCGCCTATGAGGATGCGGCGTCGCTCCACCCCGATGTCCTGCTGTTCGAGATCGAGGACTCGGTCCCGCCCGGCGACAAGGACCGGGCGCGTGCGCGCGTCATCGATACGCTGAACCAGGGCGGCTTCCGTCACCAGGAGAAGCTGGTCACCGTCAACGGCCTCGACACGCCCTGGGGCTATGACGACCTGAAAGCGCTGGCGAGAGCACCGGTCGACGGGGTCGTGCTGGCGAAGACCGAGGGTGCCGATCACGTGCGGGCGGCGGAGGCGGTGCTGGTCGCCAACGGCGCACCGCCTCAATTGCGCATCTGGGGCATGATCGAGACGCCGCGCGGCTTGGTGAACGTCAACGAGATCGCCGGCGCGTCGCCGCGCGTGGTTGGCCTGACCG
>CAZDGR010000101.1:0-11900 GCA_964504845.1 uncultured Rhizobium sp.
GTTCACGATCCAGTCGGGTTCAGCCAAGGTCTACAACTGCCACAAGGTGACGCAGGCCGTAGATCGCGCGGCCTCGAAGGAAGCCCCGCCGAAGCACCTGTTCTCCTGCATCGGCCTCAACAAGGCGGTCATCATCAAGGTCGTCGACCCGTCCCAGGCGCGCGAGAAGGCGCCGCCGGGCCGGGTGCTCGCCCGCGCGATCAAGACCAAGATCCATTTCTCCTACGACGACGAGGACATCACCAAGGGCGGGGCGGCGATCCAGTTCGACCATCCCGACCGCGACCAGGCGCTGATCGAGCTCGCGGGCTTGAACAAGCAGACGCAGCCAGAGGTCTTCAAGCGCGACATGGGCATCCTGGAGGCGATGGCGAAGCTGCCCTCGCTCGACCCGTTCCTGCTGAAGGACCGGCTCTCCGCCCATGTGAACGAGGTCGACCCCGCCTACTTCGCGATCGCGCCGGCCGAGTGGGATCGCATCGCCAAGAGCATCCGCGCCAAGATCCGCCCGATGGTGCTGATGGCGGCAAGCGGCGGCGGCGACGTCGAGGCCAAGGTCCAGGTGCTGCTCGACAAGCTCTGGGACTCGACGGGCCTGGAGGAGTTCGCCCCCTTCTTCAAGGCGATGAACCTGCCGGTCGACAAGACCGCCGAGATCATGCAGGCCTGGAAGGGCATCACCTTCTACGAGCTCGAGTACGGCGCGCTGACGCCGAAGGTCCAGGAGTTCGGGCGCTGGCTCAAGGACGGCTCGAATCCGGTCGACACCATCCACCGGACCGACCGCGCCACGATCGACAAGCTCCGGGAATCGATCCGCAAGAAGACCAAGCAGAACCTGGCCGAGATCGCCCAGACGCTCTCGGAGTACCAGGACAGCTACGACGAGCTGTTCGTCCGCCGGAAGGGAGCGCAGAAGTTCGGCGCCTTCCTCGGCAACGCCAGCCGGCACTTCAACAACCTCGGCGCCACCCTGAACGAGGTCAGCCACGCGATCCTGGTCTGGAACGAGATGTCGTCCCGCCACAAGAATCGCCAGATGAAGGGCGCTGCCCTGATCGAGATGTTCGAGGTCCTGGACGACATCTACGGCCCCCGGCCCGAGTAGCCGGAAGGCTCCTTCCCGGCCCCTGCCGCTCCCGGCGCCGCCTGTAACAAAAATTTTCTTGCGTCCCGCGGCGTTTGGCCCCATCTAGCGCGTCGACGCCAATCGCACGTGCCCAAGCCCCACCCGTAGGGTCAAGCAACGACGTGTACGCGTCCTTTTCGGTCGAGCCGGTCGACAGTGGGCCGGTGTCCTTAAGGGAAGTGGATACGATGTTCGGGCACATGCTCGCGCCTCCTCCGCGCATCGAGCGGTAACGCAGCCTCCGGCCGGCCTGTCTGCCGGACCGGGTCTACGCGTTCGCTCGCCTTCACACGCAATCGCGCCGTTCTCGCCGGGCCCAAAGGCCCGCCCAACCGGCGCCGTCGTCAAGCCGCCCGGCTGACCGGGCGCAGAGGAGTCGTCCATGAACAAGAAGCACGTGGCCTACAAGGGCCGCCTGGTCATCCTCGGCTTCGGCTCGATCGGCCAGGGCGTCCTGCCGCTGATCCTCCGCCACGTCGACATCCCGCGCGAGAACATCGTCGTGGTGACCGCCGAGGAGCGCGGGCAGGAGGTCGCGGCCGAGAACGGCGTGCGCTTCATCCTGGAGCCGCTGACCCGGGAGAACTACCGCCGGGTGCTGACCGGCCTGCTCGGCAAGGGCGACTTCCTGCTCAACCTCTCGGTCGACGTGCAGTCGGTCGCGCTGATCCAGCTCGCCCATGAGCTGGGTGCGCTCTACCTCGACACCTGCATCGAGCCCTGGGCCGGCGGCTACACCGACCCCTCGCTCACCCCCTCGCAGCGCTCCAACTACGCGCTTCGCGAGAGCGCGCTCGCCCTGGCGCCGAAGTTCGCGGGCGGACCCACGGCGGTGCTGACCCATGGCGCCAACCC
The DNA here is from genome assembly GCA_964504845.1 of uncultured Rhizobium sp. GTDB lineage: Bacteria > Pseudomonadota > Alphaproteobacteria > SHVZ01 > SHVZ01 > SHVZ01. The sequence goes on from CAZDGR010000101.1 coordinate 1,985, forward strand.
GGGCCTGGTCTCGCACTTCGTCAAGGAGGCCCTCCTCCACGTCGCCCGCGACACCGGCCACAAGGCCGCCATGCCGAAAGACCGCAAGGGCTGGGGCACGCTCGCCCGCGACCTCGGCGTCAAGGTGATCCACATCGCCGAGCGCGACACCCAGGTCGCCAACTACCCCAAGAAGGTCGGCGAGTTCGTCAACACCTGGTCGGTCGACGGCTTCGTCGGCGAGGGCTCGCAGCCGGCCGAGCTGGGATGGGGCTCGCACGAGCGCCACTTCCCCGAGGACGGCAAGCACCACGATTTCGGCTGCGACGCCGCGATCTACCTGATGCGGCCGGGCGCCTCGACCCGCGTGCGCAGCTGGACGCCGCTGGAGGGCGCCTATCACGGCTTCCTCGTGACCCATAACGAGTCGATCTCGATCGCCGACTACTACACCCTCGCCGACGGCGGCAGCGTGAAGTACCGGCCGACCGTCCACTACGCCTACCACCCGTGCGACGACGCGGTGCTGTCGCTGCACGAGCTCGCCGGCAAGAACTGGAAGCTCCAGCCCGAGAAGCGGCTGATGGTCGAGGAGATCGCGACCGGCATGGACGAGCTCGGCGTGCTGCTGATGGGCCATGCCAAGGGCGCCTACTGGTACGGCTCGCGCCTGACGATCGAGGAGACCCGCAAGATCGTGCCGCACAACAACGCGACCAGCCTGCAGGTGACCGCGGCGGTGCTGGGCGGCTTCATCTGGGCGATCGAGAACCCGAACGTCGGCTTGATCGAGGCCGACGGCATGGACCACAAGCGGATCCTCGAGATCGCCGAGCCCTATCTCGGCGAGATGGCCGGAGCCTATTCAGACTGGACCCCGCTCCAGGGCCGCGGCGCCTTGTTCCCGGAAGCGGTCGACGCTTCCGACCCGTGGCAGTTCAAGAATTTCCGCGTCGTTTGACGAAGGAGCACGATCGATGACCAAGAAGATCCAGAAGTTCCTCGCCGAACAGCAGCCGGCCACGCCGTGCCTGGTGATGGACCTCGACCTGGTTGCCGACAACTACAGGAAGCTCAGGAACGCCGTTCCGCAGGCCGGCATCTACTACGCCGTGAAGGCCAATCCGGCGCCGGAGATCCTGTCCGTGCTGGCCGGCCTCGGCTCGTGCTTCGACGTCGCCAGCGTCAACGAGGTCGAGATGGCGCTCGCCACCGGCGTCACGGCCGATCGCCTGTCCTTCGGCAACACGATCAAGAAGAAGTCGGACATCGCCGCCGCCTATGCGAGGGGGGTTCGCCTCTACGCCTTCGACTCGGCGGCCGAGCTGGAAAAGATCGCCGATGCCGCTCCCGGCAGCCGGGTCTTCTGCCGCATCCTGACCTCGGGCGCGAACGCCGAGTGGCCGCTGTCGCGCAAGTTCGGCTGCGACGTGAAGATGGCGAAGGAGCTCCTGCTGGAAGCCTCGCGCCGCAACGTCGTGCCCTACGGCGTCTCTTTCCACGTCGGCTCGCAGCAGCGCGACCCGGCGCAGTGGGACACGGCCGTCGCGGAAGCCGCGTGGCTGTTCCGCGAGCTCGAGCAGCAGAGCGTGCAGCTGACCATGCTGAACATCGGCGGCGGCTTCCCGACGCGCTATCGGAAGTCGATCCCGGCCATGGGCGCCTATGGTGCCGCCATCGACGAGTCGCTGCGCCGGCACTTCGGCAACCGCATCCCCGACATCATCGTCGAGCCCGGCCGCCAGATGGTCGGCAATGCCGGCATCCTCCAGACCGAGGTCGTGCTGATCTCGAAGAAGTCGGAGACCGACAGGAAGAGCTGGGTCTATCTCGACATCGGCAAGTTCGGCGGTCTCGCCGAGACGATGGACGAGGCGATCCAGTATCCGATCGTCTCGGAGAGGAAGGGCCAGCCGATGCCGGTGATCCTCGCAGGCCCGACCTGCGACTCCGCCGACATCCTTTACGAGAAGGCGGACTACAAGCTGCCGTCCGATCTCGCGATCGGCGACAAGCTCGAGATCCGCGCGGCCGGCGCCTACACCACGACCTACGCCTCGGTCGCCTTCAACGGCTTCGAGCCGTTGAAGACCTACTGCGTCTGACGCAGGCGAGGCGTCATGAGATGGTCACTCTCCACGAAGAGCGGCCGGAGCACGCTCCTGCGGTAGAGCGCCTGCTCGACCAGGCTTTCGGAGAAGCGCGCTGGCACAAGACCTGCCAGCGCCTTCGCGACGGCCGCGATCCGATCAGGTCCCTGAGCCTCGTCGCCCTCGACGGCGACGAGCTGGTGGGTACCGTGCGGCTCTGGCCGGTCACGCTGGGCTTGAGCCGGCGTGGCCTGATGCTGGGCCCGCTCGCGGTCGACGACACGCGCCGGAGCGAAGGCCTGGGATCGACGCTGATGAACGCGGCGCTGAAGAAGGCGGAAGAGGCCGGCGAGCCGTCGGTGTTCCTGGTCGGCGACCCGGACTACTATCGCCGCTTCGGCTTCCGCCAGGACACGACCACCGGGCTGCATCTCCCCGGCCCGGTCGAGCACCGCCGCTTCCTCGGCCGCGAGTTCCGGCCGGGCGCGCTCAAGACAGCGAAGGGCCTGGTCCAGCCGCTGGCGGCGTAACTTCGTACCCCCGCGTCTTACGCGAGAGAGGGGATCCGATCAGGACCTGCCCTGATGCGCCTGGATCTCTTCCGCGTAGTGACACGCCACTGGGCGGCCGAAGACCTCGCGCGGCTCGGGCCGCACTTCGGCGCAATAGGGCTGGGCGTAGGGGCATCGGCGGTGGAAGGCGCAGCCGGGGGGCGGGTTGAGCGGCGACGGGAGCTCGCCGGTCAGCAGCGGCCTAGGCGCCTTCTGGCCGACCTCGACGCGCGGGCGGCTCGCCAGCAGGGCCTGGGTATAGGGATGCAGCGGCCGCTCGAACACGTCCTCGGTGGCCCCCAGCTCCACGGGACGTCCGAGATACATCACCATCACCTCGTCGGCGATGTGGTGGACGACGCCGAGGTCGTGCGAGACGAACAGGTAGGCCAGCTTCAGCTCGTCCTGCAGGTCCATCAGCAGGTTCAGGATCTGGCCCTGGATCGACACGTCGAGGGCGGAGACCGGCTCGTCGGCGATCACGATGCGCGGGTTCAGCATCAGCGCGCGGGCGATCGCGATCCGCTGGCGCTGGCCGCCGGAGAACATGTGCGGGTAGCGGCCGTAGTGGTCGGGCCGGAGACCCACCTTCGCCAGCATCGCTCGCGCCGCATCCATGCGCGCGGAAGCCGGGAGATCGGTGTTGATCGCGAGCGGCTCCTCCAGGATCCGGCCGACGGTCTGGCGCGGGTTCAATGAGCCGTAGGGGTTCTGGAACACCATCTGCACCGAGCGCCTGAGCGCCCGGTCCTTCGCCGACTTCTCGCCTTCGGTCGGACGGCCATCGATCAGGAGCTCGCCCGAGGTCGCGTCCTCCAGCAGCGCCAGCACGCGGCCGAGGGTCGACTTGCCGCAGCCCGACTCGCCGACGATCGCCAGAGTCGTACCGGCGTTCAGGCTGAACGAGACACCGTCGACCGCCTTGATCGTGAGTCCCTTGCGGAAAAGGCCGCCGCTGAGCTCGTAGTGGCGGGCGAGGCCGCGGGCTTCCATCACCGCGGTCATGCCGGCACCCTCTCCCGCCGAGGCACGCCATTGGCGTCGAGCGGCGTGTGGCAACGCGTGCGCGCAGGTCCCAGAGGCTGCGGCTGCTCGACATGGCAGCGCTCGAACACGAAGCGGCAGCGCGGGTTGAAGAGGCAGCCGGTCGGACGGTCGCCGATGCCGGGCACGACGCCCGGGATCGTCGGCAGGCGCTCGCGGCGTCGTGCCTTCGCCGGAAGCGATGCCAGGAGCGCCGCGGAGTAGGGATGCGACGGCCGGGTGAACAGCTCGGCGGCGGGACGCGCCTCGACCACCTGCCCCGCATACATCACCTGGACCTTCTGCGCGGTCTCAGCGACCACCGCCATGTCGTGGGTGATCAGCACCATCCCCATGCCCTGGCTCTTCTGCAGCGAGACAAGCAGGTCGAGGATCTGCGCCTGGATGGTGACGTCGAGCGCGGTAGTCGGCTCGTCGGCGATCAGGAGGCGCGGGTTGCAGGCGATCGCCATCGCGATCATCGCGCGCTGGTTCATGCCGCCGGAAAGCTGGTGGGGGAACGCCTCCAGCCGTTGCTCGGGATCGGGGATGCCGACCTGGGAGAGCAGCTCGACCGCGCGGTCGCGCCGGCTCGCGCCGGTGCCGCCGAGATGGACCTTGATCGCCTCGGTGATCTGAAAGCCGATCGTGAAGCACGGATTCAGGCTGGTGGTCGGCTCCTGGAAGATCATCGCCATGTCCTTGCCGACCAGCTCGCGCCGAGCGCGGGCCGAGAGGCCGAGGAGGTCCTTTCCGGCGAAGGCGAGCCGGTCGGCGCTGACCGTCGCGTTGCCGGCGAGCAGGCCCATGACGGCGAGCATCGAGACGCTCTTGCCCGATCCGGACTCGCCGACGACGCCGAGCACCTCGCCCTCGTCGAGATCGAGGTCGACCGCGTCGACCGCGCGCAGGATTCCCCGCGCCGTCTTGAACTCGACCGTCAGGTTGCGGATCTCGAGCAGGCTCATCGCTTGAGCTTCGGGTCGAGGGCGTCGCGGAGGCCGTCGCCCATCAGGTTGAAGGCGAGCACCGTCACCAGGATCGCGAGACCGGGAAAGCTCACCACCCACCAGGCCCGCTGGATGAACTGAAGCGATCCCGCCAGCATGGTCCCCCATTCAGGCGTCGGCGGCTGCGCGCCGAGGCCGAGGAATCCCAGGGCCGCCGCGTCCAGAATCGCGTTCGAGAAACCGAGGGTCGCCTGGACGATCAGCGGCGCGAGGCAGTTCGGCAGCACGGTCATGAACATGAGGCGAAGCGAGCCGGCACCGGCGAGCCTGGACGAGGCCACATACTCGCGGGTGAGCTCGCTCATCGCCGACGCCCGCGCGAGGCGCGTGAAGTGCGGCAAGGTCACGATCGAGACCGCGATCATCGCATTGAACAGGCCGGGGCCGAGGATCGCCACGATCACGATCGCCAGCAGCAGGCTCGGCAGCGCCAGCATGATGTCCATCAGGCGCATGATGGCGATATCGGTGACGCCCTTGAAGAAGGCGGCGGCAAGCCCGAGCACGGTGCCCGCAACGAGGGACAGCGTCACGACGATCGAGCCGATGGCCATCGAGAGCCGGGCGCCATGGATAAGGCGCGAGAGGATGTCGCGGCCGATGTCGTCGGTGCCGAGGGGGAATCTCCAGCTTCCACCGGCCCAGGCCGGCGGAAGCAGCAACGCGTCGCGGTATTGCTCGGTCGGCGAATGGGGCGCCACCAGGTCGGCGAAGACCGCGACCAGCGCGATCAGCACGATCACGACGAGCCCGGCAACCGCGCCCCTGTTCTCGGTGAAGGAGGTCCAGACCTCGACCAGCGGCCCCGGCGGATGCGGCTCTCGGATCTCGGCGCTCATCGCCGGATCCGGGGATTGAGGACGCCATAGAGAAGGTCGACGGCAAGGTTCACCAGCATCACCAGGCTGGCGACCAGCAGGATGCCGCCCTGAAGGACCGGATAGTCGCGCCGGTTGATCGACTCGACCAGCCAGCTGCCGATGCCGGGCCAGGAGAAGATCGTCTCGGTCAGGATCGCACCGCCGAGCAGCGTGCCGACCTGGAGGCCGATCACGGTGACGACGGGGATCAGCGCGTTGCGGAGCGCGTGCAGTCCCACGACGCGGAAGACGCCGAGCCCCTTGGCGCGCGCCGTCCTGATGTAGTCCTCGTTCAGCACCTCCAGCATCGAGGAGCGCGTCATGCGCGCGATCACCGCAAGCGGGATGGTGCCGAGCACGATCGTCGGCAGGACCAGATGACGGAGCGCCGACTTGAACGCTCCCTTCTCGTCCGACATCAGCGCGTCGACCAGGAGGAAGCCGGTCTTCGGCTCGACGAAGTACATCGCCGAGATCCGGCCGGAGACCGGCGTCCATCCGAGCTGCACCGAGAACAGCAGGATCAGCAGCAGGCCCCACCAGAAGATCGGCATCGAGTAGCCGGTCAGCGAGATCCCCATCAGGCCGTGATCGAAGACGGAGCCGCGTCGGACGGCGGCGACGACGCCGGCGGGCAGCCCGAGAACGATCGCGAACAGGATCGCCGAGACGCCCAGCTCGAGCGTCGCCGGAAACAGCGTCATGAATTCCTTGATCACCGGGCTCTTGGTGATGATCGAGACGCCGAGATCGCCGTGTGCGACCTGGCCGGCATAGCTCACGAACTGCTGCCACAGCGGGCGGTCGAGGCCGAACTGGTGCAGAAGCTGGGCGTGTCGCTCGGGCGTGATGCCGCGCTCGCCCATGCGCACCTCGATCGGATCGCCAGGCACGAGCCGGATCAGGACGAAGCTCAGCAGCATGATGCCGAGGAAGGTCGGAACGATCAGGCTGGCACGGGTGAGGATGAAGCGGAGCATCGGCGGACGCCAAATGAAACGGACCGGCGAATGCGGTTCAAGGCATCCGCCGGTCCGGCTTCAACACGACGTTAGTTCAACCTCACGCCATCGAACTGATGGCGGCCGAACGGGCTGATCCGGAAGTCGACGACTTCCTTGCGGATCGGCTTGAAGACCACGGAGTGGGCGATGGTGAACCAGGGAGCCTCCTCCTTGAAGATCTTCTGCGCCTCTTCATAGAGGCCCGTGCGCTTGGCGACATCAGGCGTGCGCTTGGCGGCGACCAGCAGGTCGTCGAAGGGCTTGTGGCACCACTTGGCGATGTTGCTGCCGCCCGGACGCGCCGCGGCACATCCCAGAAGCACGTACATGAAGTTGTCCGGATCGCCGTTGTCGCCGGTCCAGCCCAGCTGCGCCATCTGGTGCTCGCCGGCCTGGGCGCGCTTGCGGTACTCGCCCCACTCGAAGCTGACGATCTTCGCCTTGACGCCGACCTTCGCCAGATCCGCCTGCATCATCTCGGCAATACGCTGAGCGTTCGGGTTGTAGGGTCGTTGCACCGGCATCGCCCATAGATCGGTCTCGAAGCCGTTGGGGAAGCCGGCCTGAGCCAGCAGCGCCTTCGCCTTGTTCGGGTCGTAGGCGTAATCCTTGATCGAGGTGTTGTAGGACCAGAGGGTCGGCGGGATCGGATTGATCGCGGCGACGCCGGCGCCGAGATAGACCGCGTCCACGATCGCCTTCTTGTCGATCGCCATGTTGAGCGCCTGGCGCACGCGCTTGTCGTCGAAGGGCTTCTTCTGAACGTTGAACGCCAGGTAGCCGATGTTGAGGCCTTCCTGGGAGAGGACGGTGATGCCCTTGTCCTCGCGCATCTTCGGCAGATCCGCCGGATTCGGATACGGCATCACGTGGCACTCGCCGGCCTTGAGCTTGGCGTAGCGGACCGCCGGGTCCTTGGTTATCGAGTAGACGAGGCCGTCGAGCGGCGGCTTGCCGTTCCAGTGCTGGTCGAAGGCCTGGAAGCGGATCGTCGAGTCTTTCTGGTAGCTGACGAAGCGGAACGGGCCGGTGCCGATCGGCTCCTGATCCATCTTCTCGGGGGTGCCGGCCTTCATCAGCACGTCGCCGTACTCGGCCGAGAGGATGGTCGCGAAGTCCATCGCCAGGTTGGCGATGAACGGCGCCTCTGCGTCGTTCAGCTCGATCTTGACGGTGTAGGGATCGACCTTCTCGACCGACTTCAGGAGCTTCGGCATGTCCATGTCGCCGAAGTAGTCGTACGAGCCGCCGGAGACCTTGTGGTACGGGTGGTCGGCCTTCCACTGGCGGTTGATCGAGAACAGCACGTCATCGGCGTTGAAGTCGCGGGTCGGCTTGAAGGTGTTCGACGACTGGTATTTCACGCCGCGGCGGAGCTTGAAGGAGAAGGTCTTGCCGTCCTCGGACACGCTCCAGGACTCGGCGAGGCCCGGCACCACCTTGGTCGAGCCGCGCTCGAACTCGACCAGCCGGTTGTAGACGTGGAAGGCGGCGTCGAACGAGGTGCCGGTGGTGTTGATCTGCGGATTGAAGTTCTCGGGACTGCCCTCGGAGCAGTACACGAGCGTCGCTGCGCTCGCGCCGCCCGCAATGGCGACCGCCACCAGCGCTCCCGCGGCGAGCGGGATCAGGTTCTTGACGAGCACCTTGTCTCTCCTATCGGTAGTCGACCCCGTCGCATCAGGCGGGGCTCTCTAACAAATTGTTATACGCCCGCGTCACACGCGCGTCACGGGAACGTTGCGGCCGTGCTTCGCCGACGCCATGCTGCATATGCGCCGCATGTCCATAAAAGGCCCCCGATGTTCTACCAGCCCCAGCTCCGCGACCACGGCTTGCGCCACGATCCGTTCAAGGCGCTGGTGGTGCCGCGCCCGATCGGCTGGATCTCCAGCCTCGATGCCGAGGGCCGGCCGAACCTCGCCCCCTACAGCTTCTTCAACGCGATGGCCGCGGACCCGCCCGTGGTGGTGTTCGGAACCTCGCTGCGTCCGCGCGAGACCGCACGCAAGGACAGCCAGGCCAACATCGAGGCGACCGGCGAGTTCGTCGTCAACCTGGCGACCGAAGCGCTGAAGGACCCGATGAACGCCAGCGCCGCGTCGCTGCCGGCAGGGTCCGACGAGTTCGTCCATGCCGGGCTTGCGACCGCGCCCTCCCGCCTGGTGAAGCCGCCGCGAGTCGCGGCGTCACCGGTCGCGTTCGAGTGCAAGCACTTCAAGACCGTCGAGCTTCCCTGTGACAATCCGGGGAGAGCAAACTACGCAGTCTTCGGCCAAGTGATTGGCATTCATATAGATGACGGGCTGATCGCCGAGGGCAAGGTCGATATCCTCCGGTGCCGCCCTCTGGCGCGGCTGGGATACATGGACTACACGGTGGTCGACAGCGTCTTTGCTATGGACCGGCCGGCCTGACGAATTCCGCGCAGGAAGCATCGGGCGGCTGCGTGGCAAGGATGCGATCAAACCGTCAACCGACCATCGAGCGGCCTTGCTTGCGGAACAGCCTGCTGGTCGACCTGGGGAAAAAGGACTGAGCCATGCGTCGATTTCTGATTTTGGCGAGCCTCGCCGTCGTCGCCGTATTCGCAACCGCGGCAGCCGCGCCCGCCGAGGCCCGCACCCGCGTCGGCATCGGCCTGCATTTCGGTTTCCCCGGCCCGTACTATTATGGCCCGGCCTATCCCTATTACCCGGCCTACTACTACGCGCCGCGCCCGGTCTATTACGCGCCGGCGTATGCGGCGCCGGCCGCGGTCTACGCCGCGCCGCCTGCCGGCCAGGTCATCCGGGAAGGCCGCGATTCCGCCGGCAACTACTGCCGGGAGTACCAGAGCAGCAGCTCGATCGACGGCCGGCCGGTTCCGACCTACGGCACCGCCTGCATGCGGCCCGACGGATCCTGGCAGATCGTCAACTGACGCGTCGCGTTCCCCGATCGTCGAAAAAGGCCGGGCTCGCCCCGGCCTTTTTCATTTGCGGTATCTGCGTGCTGCTTGCCAGATCGCGCGCGTCCAGGCGCCGATCAGCCGCCGCGTGATCACCGGCTCCGAGCCGCCGGAAAGCTGCGTCACCACCGTCCGGTCGTAGGCCGCGAGGTCTAGGTATCCAGGCCCGCCGACGAGCTTTGGGATCTCCGCCAGCCACCCGATTTCCGACCGCCTCTCTTCTCCTCCTGGTCGGGCGATCAGGCCCGATCGCCCGGACCGGTTCAAGGCGGGGCGTTTCATAGGCCCGGCAGGCCCTTGTGGGTGCGGAAATCGCGTGTCTAGGATTGTCGGATAAGAAAAATCCTGCGCGCCCGAGGCTTCATCCCACGTCCATGGAGACCAAGACGATGACCCGATCCAGGCTTCCGTTCCTCATGTCGGCCGCAGCGCTGTCGGCGCTCCTCGCA
>CAZDGR010000102.1:0-11866 GCA_964504845.1 uncultured Rhizobium sp.
GGCTCCGAGCTCGCCTTCTCCATGCCCGCTCTCAGCAAGGAGATGGTGGTCGTCATCCAGGGCCTGGTGATCCTGTTCTGCGGCGCGCTCGAGAACCTGTTCCGCCCGCAGCTGGAGCGCCTGTTCGCCCGGCCGCTGCCGGCGAAGGCCTGAGGCATGGAAGACGCCTTCTTCATCGCCGTCACCATGGCGTCGGCCACCTTGCGGGTGGCGACGCCGCTGGTGCTGGCGGCGCTGGCCGGGCTGTTCGCCGAGCGCTCGGGCATCGTCGACATCGGCCTCGAAGGCAAGATGCTGGGGGCCGCCTTCGCCGCCGCCGCGACCGCCGCCGTCACCGGCTCGGCCTGGCTCGGGCTGCTGGCGGCCATCGCTGCGTCCACGGCGTTGTCGATGATCCACGGCTTCGCCTCGATCACGCACAACGGCAACCAGGTCGTCTCCGGCATGGCGTTGAACATCATGGTCGCCGGCCTCTGCCCGGTGCTGGCGAACGCCTGGTTCCGACAGTCCGGCCAGACGCCGATGCTGGGCCAGCAGGCGCGCTTCGGGCCGATCGAGCTTCCCTTCGCGTCGGCGGTCGCCAAGGTGCCGGTGATCGGCCCGCTCTATGCGCAGGTGATCTCCGGCCACAACATCCTGGTCTACGTCGCCGCGGTGGCGGTGCCGCTGGTGGGATTCGTCGTCTACCGCACCTCGTTCGGGCTCAGGCTTCGCGCCGTCGGCGAGAATCCGGAGGCGGTCGACACCGCCGGCGTCTCGGTCTCGCGGCTTCGTTACCAGGCCTTGATCCTCGCCGGCATTCTCTGCGGCATCGCCGGCGCGTATCTTTCGACCGCGCACAATGCCGGCTTCATCCGCGACATGACCGCGGGCAAAGGCTATCTGGCGCTCGCGGCGCTGATCTTCGGCAAATGGAAACCGGTGCCGACCTTGCTCGCCTGCCTGCTCTTCGCCTTCGCCGACGCGGTGCAGATCCGCCTCCAGGGCGTGCCGGTGCCCTTGATCGGCGTGATCCCGGTGCAGCTGATCCAGGCGCTGCCCTACATCCTGACCGTCTTCCTGCTCGCGGGCTTCGTCGGCAAGTCGATCGCGCCCAAGGCCAGCGGCATTCCATACCTGAAGGAAAGATGAGCGACGATCTCTACCGCCGGGCGCGCGAGGTGCGCGAGCGCGCCTATGCGCCGTATTCCAACTACAAGGTCGGTGCCGCGATCCGCGGCGCCTCGGGCGGCATCCATGTCGGCGCCAATGTCGAGAACGCGGCCTACCCGCAAGGCAACTGCGCCGAGGCCTCCGCGATCGCGGCGATGATATCGTCCGGCGAGACGCGCATCGCCGAGGTCGCGGTGATCGGCACCGGCTCCGCGCTCTGCACGCCCTGCGGCGGCTGCCGCCAGCGGCTGCGCGAGTTCGCCGCCGAGACGGTGAAGATCCACCTTTGCGACGCGAAAGGCATCCGGAAGACGGTGACGCTGGCAGACCTCCTGCCGATGTCCTTCGGACCCGACCACCTCGGCGGCAAGCCTGCGGCGGCGACGGACGCGGCCGAGGTGATCCGCGCCCGCGCGCCGAAGCTGAAGCCGAAGGCCGTGCTGGTCCTCGGCAGCGGCCTCGGATCCGTCGCCGATGCGATCAAGGGCGCGGTCACGATTCCCTACCAGGACCTGCCGGGCTTCCCGCGCCCGTCGATCGCCGGCCATGCCGGCCGGCTCGTGCTCGGCAGGCTCGGCGGCGTGGCCGTGGCCGTGCTTCAGGGCCGCGTGCATCTCTACGAAGGCGCCTCGGCCGACGCGATGACCGGGCCGCTGCGTCTCCTCCGCAGGATGGGCGCGAAGACGCTGGTGGTCACCAACGCCGCCGGCGGCCTGCGCGAGGGCTGGAAGCCCGGCACGCTGATGGCGATCGCCGACCAGATCAACCTGACCGGCCGCAACCCGCTGACCGGCCCCAACGACGAGGCGGTCGGTCCGCGCTTCCCCGACATGACCGAGGCCTACGACAGGAAGCTGCGGAAGGCCTGGAAGACGGCGTCGAAGAAGTCGCGCGTGGCCGTGGAGGAGGGCGTCTATCTCGCGGTCACCGGCCCGTCCTACGAGACCCCGGCGGAGATCCGCGCCTTCCGCCAGCTCGGCGCCGACGCGGTCGGCATGTCGACGGTGCTCGAGGTGATCGCCGGACGCCACGCGGGCTACCGCTGCGCCGGGCTCTCGCTCATCACCAATCCCGCCGCCGGCCTCTCGGACGCGCCGCTCGATCACGGCGAGGTCGTCGCCGTCGGACGCAGCGGTGCCGCCAGGCTGGTGCGCCTGCTCACCGCCTTCGTCGAGGAAGCAGGCGGCTGATGGCGCTTCGCTTCCCGCAGGAGGTCATCCGCAAGAAGCGCGACGGCCATCCGCTGACCGACGACGACATCGCCTTCATGATCGAAGGCCTGACCGACGGATCGATCTCCGACGGCCAGATCGCCGCCTTCGCGATGGCGGTGTTCTTCCAGGGCATGAAGCGCCCCGAGATCGCGGCGCTGACCAGGGCGATGGCGGATTCCGGCCGGCGCCTGACCTGGAAGCTGCCGGGCCCGGTGCTCGACAAGCATTCGACCGGCGGCGTCGGCGACAAGGTGAGCCTGATGCTGGCGCCGATCGTCGCGGCCTGCGGCGGCTATGTGCCGATGCTGTCGGGGCGCGCGCTCGGCCACACCGGCGGCACGCTCGACAAGATGGACGCGATCCCGGGATACAGGAGCAAGCCCGACATCCCGCTGTTCCGGAAGACGGTGACCGAGGCGGGCTGCGCCGTCATCGGCCAGACCAGCGACATCGCGCCGGCCGACCGCCGCTTCTATGCCCTCCGCGACGTGACCGCGACGGTGGAGTCGCTGCCGCTGATTACCGCCTCGATCCTTTCCAAGAAGCTCGCGGCCGGGCTCGACGGGCTGGTCATGGACGTGAAGGTCGGCTCCGGCGCCTTCATGCCGACGCTGGCCGAGGCGCGGGCGCTCGCCGACTCGATCGTCGGCACGGCCCGGGGCGCCGGCCTCAAGTCGCGCGCGGTGCTGACCGACATGAACCAGGTGCTGGGCCTGACCGCGGGCAACGCGGTCGAGGTGCTGGAGGCGGTCGAGTACCTGACCTCCTCGAAGCGCGAGAAGCGGCTCGACGAGGTGACCCAGAGCCTCTGCGTCGAGATGCTGAAGCTCGCCGGCATGCGCGGTGCGGAGGCCAAGGTGAAGCGCGCGCTCGACTCCGGCGCCGCGGCCGAGCGCTTCGGGCGCATGGTGGCGCTGCTCGGAGGCCCGAAGGACTTCGTCGAGAAGCCGAGGAAGTATCTGCCGAAGGCGCCGGTCGTGCGCCCGGCGCGCCTCGGCAAGGGCGTCGTCACCGACATGGACGTCGCCGACATCGGCCGCGTGGTGCTGGCGCTCGGCGGCGGCCGGCGGCTTCCGACCGAAGGCATCGACCACGCGGTGGGATTGACCGACGTCGCCGGCTTAGGCTCGGTCCTGAGCGCGAAGCAGCCCTTCTGCATGATCCATGCGCGGAGCGAATCGGATGCCGCCGCGGCCGAGGCGGCGCTGAAGGCCGCGGTCGTGATCGGCGCCACCACGCCGCCGCCCCGGCCGGTGATCGTCGGGAGGCGGTGAGGAAACGATCCGCTCCTTGACCGTGAGCGGACTCGAGTGACCTCTCAACCGAGACCCGGGAGCGCCGGCAAGACAATGTTCAGTGGCCCAGGACATAGACCGCGTAGGCGCTGAGCAGATAGACGGCAAGAAGCGACAGGCTGACCCATCCGATCGTTCCGCCGAGGCGCGTCGCCGGTTTGTACAGCATCGCGACGATGAAGATGCCGGACATACTCGCGGCGCCGAAGGCGGTGATGGCATGCGCCGGCGACACCGCCGCTAGCAGGGGCCCTTTGAGATAGGCCAGGTCGTCGATTGCGAGAATCAGGATGTCGAACAGGTTGCTGCCGAGCAGGTTGCCTATCGCCATGTCGACGGCGCCGATCCTGAGGGCGCTCACCGTCACGACCAGCTCCGGCACGGAGGTTGCGCCGGCGATGAGCAACGTGCCGACGAAGGTGGTCTTCCAGCCCGTCGTCTCGGCGATCTCTTGGCCGATGAAAGGCAGCCAACTTCCGGCGAGGACGACCACGCCCGCCGCTGCCGCATAGCGCAGCGCGGCCGAGCGGAGCGTGAGGCCGTCGACGCTCTTCACGCGCTCCGCCTCGGGGTGATGACGTTGCTCATAGACGAAGGCGGCGCGCATCGCGACGAGATAAATCACGATGATGAGCGGCGAGTAGATGCCGATGTGAAAAATGCTCGGACCCGGCACACCTTGACTCATCAGCAGCGAGGCGCCGGCTGCGCCGAGAAGGATCACACCGAAACCGGCGGTGAGGAGGTGTCCCTGGTCGATGCGACGATACATCGGATCGTCGCGGCCGAGCTCGTCGAGCAGCACCAGCATCGCGAGATTCAACACGCAGCTGCCGAGCGCGTCGCCGACGGCGATGTTCGGCGCATCGGCCAGCGTCACCGCGCTTACGCCGGTGAACAGCTCCGGCAGCGAGGTCGCGGTCGCAATCAGGATCAGGCCGATCCAGGACCGTGACAGCCCGGTCAGGCGGGCGATGGCGTCGCCATAGCGGATGAGCAACGGGCCGGCGAGGCCGATCATCGTCACGCAGACGGCGAACTTCAGCCAGGGGAGCAGCACCGCACTCATCGCGTCCTCGCATGCCGGTGAACGCTCATGGCACCCTGGATCGCGACCAGAGGCGCCAGGCTCGAGACCAGCACGACGGCCCACATCGCCGCGGTCGGCGCCTCCAGATGCAGGAGATGCGCGAGAGGAGGCACATAAGGCGCCGCCGCCAGCAGCAGCGTGCAGAGCGCGAGCGATGCCCACAGCCAGCCGTTCCGCGTCACTTCGTTGAAGAGGATGGAAGCGTTCGGGCTGCGCATATTGAACACGTGCCAGAGCTGCGCGAAGCCGAGGGTGAGGAAGGTAACCGTCACGGACTGCCGGGAGTCCAGCCCGAGCCAGGCTGCCGCGGCCAGCGCCGCGAAGGTGCCGGCGGTCAGCGCAGTCGCGTGCGTGACTACCCGCAGCCACTGGGCGCGTCCGAGGATCGGCTCCTTGGGATCGCGCGGAGGCCGGCCGAGGATGCCGTCCTCGCCGTTTCCCATCGCCAGCGCGAAGGCGGGGAACACGTCGGTGATGAGGTTGAGGTAGAGGATCTGCAGCGGCAGCAGAGGCAAAGGCAGGCCCGAGGCCACCGCCAAGCCGACGACGGCAACCTCGCTCAGGTTGCAGGCGAGGAGATAGGCGATGAAACGCCGGATGTTGTCGAAGATGACCCGGCCCTCGCGGATCGCCTTGACGATGGTCGGAAAGGCGTCGTCGAGCAGGATCATGGCTGCGGCTTCGCGCGCGACGTCGGTGCCGCGAAGCCCCATGGCGACGCCGATATCGGCTTGCCTGAGCGCCGGCGCGTCGTTGACGCCGTCCCCGGTCATGGCGACGACGTCCCCGATCTCCTGATACGCCTTGACGAGTGCGAGCTTCTCGGCCGGGCTCACGCGCGCGAAGATGGCAGTTTCGCGCAGTCGGGCCGGCCCTGCCGTGATCGCCCTTTCGATCGCCTTGCCGTCAACGACAGGAGTGTCGCGATCGGCGATGCCGACGGCGCGGCCGATGCTGCGCGCCGTGACCGCGTGATCGCCCGTCACCATCACGACGCGGATGCCGGCCCGCCGGCAGTCCTCGATCGCCTGCGGCACGTCCGCCCGCGCCGGATCGGCGAGTCCGATCAGGCCGACCAAAACCAGCCCCTCATAGGGCGGTCCGTCAGCCCGCGTATCCATCTTCATTGCGCAGGCAAGCACGCGGAGACCGTGATGGCCGAGCTGCTCGGCGCGGGCGAGCCACTCGGCGCGGCCATCGTCGCGCAATGCAACCTCGCCATGATCGTCGATCGCGCGGCTGGCTACGGCGATCACCTGCTCCGGTGCGCCTTTGACCGCCACGAGATAGCCGTCGCCGCTCTCATGCACCGTCGCCATCATCCTGGTGGCGGAATCGAAGGCGTGCTTGCGGACGATACGGTGGCCCCGGAGCAGCGCCGGCCGCTTCAACCTCGTGCGCAATCCAGCGCGCAGCAAGGCGACCTCCATCGGATCTCCGCTTCCCGCCGCGTCCACCCGGTCGAGATGGGCGTCGTTGCAGAGCACGCCGATGCGAAGCAGGAGCATAGCCAGCCGATCTCCCTCGACATCGGGCGTCGAGTCAGTCTCGATCTCGCCCGACGGTACGGCCAGCCGCCGCACGGTCATGCGGTTCTCGGTCAGTGTCCCGGTCTTGTCGGTCAGGATGATCGTTGTGGCGCCCAGCGTCTCGACCGCCGACAGGCGCTCGATCAGCGCGTTCTGCCGTGCCATTCGCCACATGCCGCGCGCCAGGGTCAGGGTCGCCACGACCGGCAGGCCCTCGGGAATCGCCGCCACCGCCAGAGCGATCGCGGCCTCTACCATCAGGAACGGATCGCGGCCGGCGCCGAGGCCGAGGCCGGCGATCGCCGCTGCCAGGGCCACGGTCGCCCAGGCGAGCTGCCCGGTCAGGCGGCCGAGCTTGCGCGCGAGCGGCGAGGTGCCGGGATCGGCCTGGAGGACGAGCTGGGTCACGCGGCCGAGTTCCGTCGCGAGCCCGGTCGCCACGACGACGCCGCTACCGCTGCCGCGCGTCACCGCCGTGCCCTTGAGCAGCATGGAGCTGCGCTCGCCGAGACGAGAATCGGGCGCGATCGGCCGCGTCTCCTTCTCAACCGCGACTGACTCCCCGGTCAGGGCGGACTCATCGGCCGCGAGCCCGGACGCCTCGAGCAGCCTGAGATCGGCCGATACCGCGTCGCCGGCATCGACGAGCACGATGTCTCCCGGTACCAG
The DNA here is from genome assembly GCA_964504845.1 of uncultured Rhizobium sp. GTDB lineage: Bacteria > Pseudomonadota > Alphaproteobacteria > SHVZ01 > SHVZ01 > SHVZ01. Next base: position 6,950 of record CAZDGR010000102.1, read on the forward strand.
ATCCTCGGCCGGGACCAGACGCACATGGCGTTCTCGGCGGACGCGCGCGCTGCGCCCGCCGAGCGCGCGCAGCGCCTCGATCGAGCGCGCCGCCTTCAATTCCGTCCAGAAGCCGATCAGGGCGTTGATCGCCAGCACGGCGACGATCGCGCCACTCTCCTCAAGCTCCTCGAAATGGAAGGCGAGCGCAGCAGCCATCCCCAGCAGATAGACGACCGGGCTCCTGAATTGCCGCAACAGCAAGCGGATGGAGCCGGCGGCACGGCGCGAGCCGACGGTATTGGGCCCGAGGCGGCGGCGCCGTTCCCTCGCCGCATCCTCGGTCAAGCCCTCGGCGGCGGTCACCTGCAGCTGTGCCAGTACCTCGTCCGTCGGAAGAGCGTGCGCGCGCTCGGGCAGTTTCATACGAGCACCGTCGAAGCGCGCTTCATCTCCGTCGGCTCCGTCAATGGTGGATGTAGAGGGGGGTCGGAGGGTCTTCGCGCCGGGGCGCGCGAACGAGCCCGGCAACGTCTCCCTCCAGCCGCGATGCCCACCCGGGCGGGGCAAGATGGTCGACGTCATGAACGCATGCCCGGTTGCCGCCGCATCGTGCTTGCCAGCAAGAGACAAGCCAAAGGCAGAGGCCGTCACCTCGGCGGGAGGCGTCGAGGGCGAGAAATAAGCTGCGCATCGTCCGCTCCAGCGATAGACGACATCGTGCGGCAGGAGTCTGCGACAATGAGCCGGCGGCGCTTTGACGTGGGTCAACTAAGCGGCCGGCGGTCCGTCAAGGAAAGGGTTGCTGAAGGGGCTCTCACCGGCATGGCTCAGCCGGTTGCCTAGGCTTGGCGGGCGAAGCGGCGCGTGTGGGAATAGTCGGGTCCGGCTGGCGTCGCACGACGCAAAGCCTGCGTTTGAACGACCGTTCATGGCTAGGAACGGCTTGCTCACCGGTCGCCGCCGGCGCTATCCGCGCCTCTAATTCACCGGCCGATACACGAAGATCGAGGTCGCGTTCGGATCGTCGCCGGTCTTGGTGTGCGCCGTTCCCGGATAGAGCGAGCCGTCGCTTCCGACGGTCAGCTGATGGGCGAAGGCATCCACACGGCCGATGATGTCGCCGCTCGCCGGATCGAACTTGTAGATGTCGCGGGGGATCCGGCCTCCGACCCTTCCTCGGGCCTGGATGCCGACATAGACCATGCTGTCGGGCGCGACCGCGACGCTGAATAGCTGACCGCCGAAATGCTTCTCGCCGAGGTACCGGCCGTCTGGATCGAACCACTGCACGCGGCCGTTCTCGCGGTCGGCGACGTAGATCGTGCCATCGTCGTCGGTGGAGATGTCGTGCACGAGATTGAACTCGCCGGGGCCGGCGCCCTTCCTGCCCCATTCGCGCAGCTTCCTGCCGTCGGCGGTGTATTCGATCACGCGGGCATTGCCGTAACCGTCGCCGACATAGAAGTGCCCGTCCTTCCGGAAGGCGACGCCGATCGCGCCGCAGAACAGCTTCTCGGGGAAGGGAATGTCGCCGACGCTCACCTCCAGCAGCGTCTCTCCCTGCGGCGTGAGCTTGCGCACCATCGAGGTGTTCGCATCGACGGTCCAGAGATTGCCGGCGGGGTCGATCTCGATGCCGTGCGGTATCGGATCCAGGCCTTTGCCGAACGAGCGGATGAGGTTGCCCCTGGTGTCGATCACGACGACCGGATCCTGGAGCGTGTCCTTCTTCGGACGGTGGAAGACGTAGATGTTGCCGTCCGCGTCCGCCGTGCTGGCCGAGATGACACCGAGCCGCTGCGGCGGCGCGATCTTGATCTCGACGGCGTCGAAGGGCAGCGCCGGCGTCCGGCCGGCAAGCGCGGCCAATGCCTCGGATTCGGCGCTTTTCTCCTGGTCATGATCTCAGGCCTTCGGCGCGATCTTGTCCTGGGTCTTCGTCTCGAAGTCGCTGGCGTCGTGGCGCTCGTGCAGCTGGCTCGACGGCTCGCCCGAGAGGCGGTTGACCATGCGGCCGCGGCGCACGGTCGGCCGCTCGAGCAGCATGTCGGCCCAGCGGTTCACGTGTCTGTACTCGTGCACGGAGAGGAACTCGGCCGCATTGTAGAGCCAGCCTTTCACCAGGCCGCCGTACCAGGGGAAGATCGCCATGTCGGCGATCGTGTAGTCGTCGCCGGCGATGAACTTGGTCTCGGCGAGGCGCCGGTCGAGCACGTCGAGCTGGCGCTTGGTCTCCATCGCGAAGCGGTCGATCGCATACTCCATCTTCGACGGCGCATAGGCATAGAAGTGCCCGAAGCCGCCGCCGAGATAGGGCGCCGAGCCCATCTGCCAGAACAGCCACGACAGACATTCAGCACGCGCCGCCGCTTCTGTGGGCAGGAAGGCGCCGAATTGCTCGGCGAGGTAAACCAGGAGCGCGCGCGACTCAAACACGCGCATCGGCTCAGGCCCGCTCCGGTCCATCAAGGCCGGGATCTTCGAGTTCGGGTTCACCTCGACGAAGCCCGAGCCGAACTGCATGCCCTCGCCGATCTTGATCAGCCAGGCGTCGTACTCCGCGCCCTTGTGGCCCTTGGCCAGCAGCTCCTCCAGCATGATCGTGACCTTCACGCCGTTGGGCGTCCCCAGCGAATAGAGCTGGAGCGGATGCTTGCCGACCGGCAGCTCCTTGTCATGGGTCGGGCCTGCGATCGGCCGGTTGATGCTGGCGAAGCGGCCGCCGCTTTCCTTGTTCCAGGTCCAGACCTTCGGCGGCGTGTAGTCGGAGGAGTCGGCCATGTTCAGTCTCCTGCAAACGCGGGGCGACGGCTGCGGACGCTGATCACCGTCAGGATCGAGACGAGGTTCAAAGCCGCGACCAGCCAGAAGATCGCGGTGGCCTGGCCGTGGTCGAGCAGCGTCCCGTAGAACAGCGGCGCGATCACGCCGCCGACATTGAAGCCCGAGGTGACGAAGCCGAACACCTTGCCCATCGACCCGGGCGGCGTCACGGCACGCACCATCATGTCGCGGCTCGGCTGGATGACGCCGTTGAGCAGCCCGGTCGCCGTCATCACCGCGATGTAGCCGACGGTGCCGAGGTCCACCGTCGCGACCACGGCGAAGCCGGCGGCGATCGCTGCCAAGCAGGCCGAGGCGACGGTGCCGTGGCGCTCGGTGCGGTCGGCGATCCAGCCGCCGGCGAGAACCCCGGCGGCGCCGGCGAACAGGTAGACCGAGAGCCCGGTCGTCGCCGCCCAGAACGGCGTGCCGTAGGCGAGGTCGAGGGCCGCGACCGAGAAGCTGTTGAGGCCGGAGCCGGCGCAGGCGAGCACGGTGAAGAACAGGAAGGCGAGCCAGATCGCCGGCGACCTCAGCAGGTCGCCGCCGATGCCGGCGTCCTTCCTGGCATCGGCGGGCGCCGCGTCGGCGAGCGCGTTCCGCTGCCACAGCAGCACCGCGGCCGAGATCAGTCCGGCCGCCCCCGTAGCGATCAGCGCGCCGCGCCAGCCGAGCGGGCCGGTCAGCAGCGCCATCGCCATCGGCGCCGCGGCGAATCCGAGGAAGCCCGCGAAGGTGTGGATCGAGAAGGCACGGCCGATCCGCCGCCTGTCGATCGAGGCGTTCAGGATCGAGTAGTCGGCCGGGTGATAGACCGAGTTGGCGATGCCGGCGACGCCCATCAGCACCAGCGTCATCACATAGCCGTTGGAGAATCCGATCGCGCCCATTGCCGCCGCGTGCAGCGCCAAGCCTAAGATCAGCACCAGCTTGCCGCCGATGCGGTCGACCAGGAATCCCATCGGCGTCTGCAGCACGCCGGTGCCGATGTTCATCGAGGCCATCAGCAGGCCGAGCGCCACGTAGGAGACGCCGTAGGTCTCCTTCAGCGCCGGGAACAGCGGCGGCAGCGCCAGCACGTAGAAGTGGCTGAAGAAGTGGGCGACCGATACCAGCCCGATGACACGGGCATCGCTGCGCACATCCGCGGTGATCGCGACCATGGAATTCCCAGGGGAGGACGGGAAGGACCCCATGCTAGCATGATCGCGGCATTGCCGGACCAGACCTTCTCTCTCGTTTTCCCAGGGGACCTTCGATGAAACCGATCCCGTCGCTCGCCGCCGATCTCGCGGAGGGCCGCACCACCTCGCGCGCGCTGGTCGACGAGGCGCTCGCCCGCATCGACGACAAGTCGGGCGAGGGCGGTCGCGCCTTCATCAAGGTCTGGCATGCGCGCGCCCGCGCCGAGGCCGATCTCTGGGACCAGGTGCGGAAGCTCGGCAGCGTGGCGCTGCCGCTCGCCGGCATCCCGATCTCGGTCAAGGACCTGTTCGACATCGCCGGCGAGCCGACCACGGCGGGCTCGACCGCGCTCAAGGACGCGGCTCCGGCCAAGGCCGACGCGGTGATCGTCCAGCGTCTCCGCGCCGCCGGCGCCGTGCTGGTCGGCCGCACCAACATGACCGAGTTCGCCTATTCCGGCATCGGCCTCAACCCGCATTACGGCACGCCGAGGAATCCATGGGACCGCGCGCGGGGCCGAATCCCCGGCGGCTCGTCCTCCGGCGCGGCGATCTCGGCGACCGACGGCATGTGCGCCGGGTCGATCGGCTCCGACACCGGCGGCTCGGTCCGCATCCCGGCAGCACTCTGCGGCCTTGCCGGCATCAAGCCGACCGCAAGCCGGATCCCGCTGACCGGCGCCTTCCCGCTGTCGTTCAGCCAGGATTCGATCGGGCCGCTCGCCAAGACTCTCGCCTCCTGCGCGATCCTCGATGCGGTGATGGCCGGCGAGCCGGCGAAGGTGCCGGACGTGCGCCCGGTGACGGGCCTCAGGCTCGGCGTCGTCCGCACGCTGGTGCTCGACGCGCTTGACGCGACCGTCGCGGCGGCGTGGGAACGGACGCTGAAGAAGCTCTCTGCCGCCGGCGCGCAGCTCATCGACGCCGA
>CAZDGR010000103.1:0-11837 GCA_964504845.1 uncultured Rhizobium sp.
GCCGCCTTCGCCATCGGCATCTTGAGCTTCAGGTGATCCTCGACCAAGGCGCGCGCGCGATTCAAAAAATCCTCGCGCATCTCGTCGTTGGTGCGCTGCTTGATGCCGAGCCGGCGGAAGGTCTCGTTGTTCTTCGAGCTCGATGCGCCGAAGAAGGCGGGCAGGAACGGGTAGTAGCGGTCGATCGCGTCCTGCACGCGCCGGCGTCCTTCCTCGGTGGCGCAGAGCTCGGTGCAGAAGTCCTTGCCGAACTGGGCGTGGAAGCGCTCCTCCGGCATGGTCATGCGCGCGAGGTCGCGAAGCGGATGGAAGGTGCAGGCGAGCAGGTCCTCGACCTGCAGGATCTCGGCGAGATCGGCCAGCAGCTTGATCACGCAGAACTCTTCCCAGGTCCTCAAGGGGAACTCGAAGATCGAGAGCGGCCGCTTGGCGGTCGGCGTCATCTTCTCTTCAGGCACGCCCAGCTTCTGCCCAAGCTCGCGGAAGCGCACGTGATGGCCGTATTCCTCCATCGCCACGCGGCAGGTGAGCCATTTGGCGTATGGCGTCGGTGCCAGCGCGATCGCCGGCTCGTCGAACACCTGGGCGCCGTAGAGCTCGTTGACGGCGTGGCTCACCACCAGCTTCAGGATCGAGGCCTTGTACTCCTCGCTTTGCTGGTGAAACTCGTCGACGGTCTTGACCTGCGGATGGCTCATCTAGATCACCGGATCGGTGTTGAAGGCTTCGAGATCGGTCTGCATGTCGGCGAAGGCGGCCTTGATCTCGTCCACTGCCGCACTCATGCCGCCGGCACCGACCACGGCGCGCTTGGCCGGCCGGATCTGGCCGAAGGCGAAGACCTCGCGCGCACGCACGCCCAGCACCTGGCCGGTGATGGCTTGCGCCGCCGGCGTGGCGAGGTGGGCCACGAGATCCGCTACCGCCGATGCCGGCGCCTTGAGCGCGCGCTCCTTGTAGATGGTCTGGGCGTCGTTCTGCGGCTTGATCGAATGCGTGATGCGGGTCACGGCGAAGGGCGCCACCGCGTTGCAGGTGACGAGGCTGCGTGCCATGTCCATCGCGGTCACGCGGGTGAGGCCGATCAGCCCGGCCTTGGCCGAAGCGTAAGCCGACTGGCCGAAGTTTCCGTAGAGGCCGGCGGTCGAGGTCACGTTGACGATGCGGCCCCAGCCGTAGGGCTTGCCGCCGCGCTCGGCCTTGGCCTGGTCGCGCATCACGCCGGTTGCGGCGCGCGTCAGGTAGAAGGCGGCGGAAAGATTGACCCGCAGCACGTCCTCGAAATCCGCAGGCTCCAGCTTGAAGACGAAGCCGTCGCGGAGGATCGCCGCGTTGTTGACCAGGATGTCGATGCCGCCGAAGCGGCTGACAGCGAGCGCGACGGCCTCCTCGGCTGCACCCGGGCTCGCGATCGAGCGCGGGAAAGCGGCGCCGCCGATCGTCTCGGCGAGCGAGGTCGCAAGCCTGGCGTCGCCGCCGCGTCCGTCGATGCCGACGCCGGGATCGGCGACCACGACCTTGGCGCCGTCGGCGGCGAGGCGTTCGCAGATCGCCTTGCCGATGCCCTGCGCGCCGCCGGTGACCAGCGCGACGCGGCCTGCGAGCGTGCTCATGCGCCCACCTTCGGCTTGTCGGCGTCGGTGTAGAAGGCGTCGGCGTGGACGTCCTCGCGCCGCATCTTCCTGGAAACCAGCACCGGCGTGACGGCATCGACCATGACCGGCGGGCCGGCGACATAGGCCTTGGCGCCGTCGAGCGACGGGAAGTCGGATGCCACCGCCTCGTGCAGGAAGCCGGTGCGGCGCCCGGTGGCGCCCGAGGCCTGGGACAGCACGACGTGGTAGCTCAGGTTCGGATGCTTCGCGGCGAGCGCCTTGAAACGATCCTCCAGATAGACGTCCTGCTCGTCGCGGGCGCCGAAATAGAGATGGATCGGGCCGCGGCGGCCCTTGGCCAGCGCGGTCTCGACGATCGAGGCGATCGGCGCCAGGCCGGAGCCGCCGGCGATCGCGACGATCGGGCCGGTATGCGCCTCCTTCAGATGCGCGATGCCCGCCGGCCCTTCGACCGCGACCGGCATGCCCACCTTGAGCTCGCTCGCGACATAGGCGCTGACATGGCCGCCCTGCATGTGGCGGATGTGGAAGGTGAGGGCCGCCTCGTCCGGCCGGCTCGCCATCGAGTAGTCGCGGGTCTTCTGGCCGGGGAAGGTGACGCGGGCGAACTGCCCGGCGGTGAAGACGAAGGGACCGCCCCGCTCGATCTCCAGGGTCACGCCGGTGATGTCGTGGGTCAGGCGCTCGAGCTTCACGACCCTGCAGTCGAGCTTCCGCTGGGCGTGCAGGGCGATGTCCTCGCCCTCGAGCCAGGCGATCTCGATATCGTCCTCGGCCATCGAGCGGCAGGCGAGCACGAGCCCTTGAGCCTTCTCCTCGTCGGTCAGCGCGAACTCGGAATACTCGGCAAGCTCGACCTTGCCCTCGATCAGCATCGACTTGCAGGCGCCGCAGTTTCCCGACTGGCAGCCGAACGGATAGGGGATGCCGGCGTTCAGCGCCGCCTCGAGGACGACCTGGCCGGGCTCGAGGGCGATCGGCGTCGGCCACTGCTTGATGCGTACGGTCGCGACCATGGTGCTCGTCTTGCGGGTGATTTAATTTAGAACTAGTCTATGTCGAAACGTTCGACGGTCCAATTGTTCGAATGTCAAACAATATAGTGGGAGGATGCCATGTTCGCTCGCGCACTTCTAGGCCTCGTCGCGCTCGCGGCCCTGCCGGCGGCGGCGCAGGATGTCACTCTCAAGGTCCAGCATTTCCTGCCGCCGGCCTCGCCGGCGCAGGCGCAGTTCATCAAGCCCTGGGCGGACGCGCTCGCCGCCGAATCCAACGGCCGCATCAAGGTAGAGATCTTCGCCGCGATGGCGCTGGGCGGCCGCCCGCCGCAGCTCTATGACCAGGTGAAGGACGGCGTCGCCGACGTGGTGTGGACGCTGCCGGGATACACCGCCGGCCGCTTCCCGAAGTCGGAGGTGTTCGAGCTGCCGTTCATGGCGGCCTCGGCGGAAGCCACCGCGCAGGCGACCCAGGAATTCTACGAGAAGCATCTTCGCGACGAGTTCAAGGACGTGCATGTGCTGGTCATGCACGCGCATGCGCCGGGCAGCATCTTCATGGTCTCGAAGCCGGTGATGTCGGTCGACGACCTGAAGGGCATGAAGGTCCGCGCCCCGACCCGCGTGATGAACGAGGCGCTGAAGGCGCTGGGCGCGACGCCGGTCGGCATGCCGGTGCCGGAGCTGCCCCAGGCCTTGTCGCGCGGCGTCGTCGACGGGGCGACGATCCCCTTCGAGGTGGCGCTGCCGCTGAAGGCGCACGAGATGGTCAAGCATGTGACCGAGATCCCGGGCAGCCGCGGCTTCTACACCTCGGTCTTCCTCTACGCGATGAACAAGGCCAAGTACGACGGCCTGCCGGCCGACCTGAAGAAGGTCATCGACAACAATTCCGGCATGGCGCTGGCGAAGAAGGTCGGCAAGATCTGGGACGACGTCGAGAAGCCGGGCCGCGACGCGGCGATGGCGGCGAAGGTCGCTTTCCACACCATGCCGGCGGCAGAGGTCACCAAGATGCAGGCGGCGACCCGGCCGGTCATCGATGCCTGGATCAAGGAGATGGACGGGAAGGGTGCGAACGGCAAGATGCTGGTCGACGACGCCCGCGCGATGATCGCGAAGTACTCGAAGTAGTGGCGGGTCCCGCCGATCGATCCCGCATCGGGCGGGTGCTGGAGCTGGGATCGACCGCTCTGGCACTCGCCGGCGGGATGGTGCTCACCGGCCTGATGCTGATGTCGATCGCCTCGATCGCCGGGCGCGCGCTGTTCTCGAGACCCCTGTCCGGCGACTTCGAGCTGGTCGAGATCGGTTCCGGCCTCGCGGTCTTCCTCTTCCTTCCGGCCTGCCAGCTCCGCGGCGCCAACGTCATCGTCGACTTCTTCACCACCGGCATGACCAGGCGCGGCCAGTCCTGGCTCGATGCCTTCGGCGCGCTGCTCTACACGCTGGCCGCGGCGCTGTTCGCCTGGCGGCTGGTCTTCGGCGGCCTCGACTATGCGAGGTACGGCGAGAAGACCATGGTGCTGGGCCTGCCGCTCTGGTGGAGCTTCGTCGCCATCATCCCGGCAATGGTCTGGCTGGTGCTGGTTTCGGCCTACACCACGATCCGTCACCTCAGGGCGGCGCGCGCGTGAGCGGACTCTGGATCGGTGCCCTCGGCTTCGTCGGGCTTCTCGTGCTGATGGCGCTCCGCGTGCCGATCGCGGTCGCGATGATCGTCTCGGCGCTGGTTGGATATGGCTGGCTCGCGGGCCTGACGCCGCTGCTCGCCTACCTCAAGACCGCGCCGTATGCGCTGTTCTCCGGATATTCGCTCTCGGTGATCCCGCTCTTCGTGCTGATGGGCATGTTCGCCTCCGAGGCCGGCATGTCGGCGGCGCTCTTCCGCGCGGCGGATGCCTGGATGGGCCATCGAAAGGGCGGGCTGGCGATGGCGACCATCGCCGGCTGCGCCGCGTTCGGCGCGATCTGCGGCTCGTCGGTCGCGACCGCGGCGACGATGGCGCAGGTGGCGCTGCCGGAGATGCGGCGGTACGGCTACTCGGGCGCGCTTTCGACCGGCACGCTTGCGGTCGGCGGCACGCTCGGCATCCTGATCCCGCCGTCGCTGATCCTGGTCGTCTATGGGCTGATCTGCGAGCAGAACATCGCCAAGCTGTTCGCCGCCGCCTTCATCCCTGGCCTCCTCGCGACGTTCGGCTATCTGGCCGCGATCGCGATCTACGTGCGCCGCAATCCCGGCTCGGCACCTGCGGCGGCGCGTTCGACCAGGGAGCAGCGCCGCCAGGGGTTGATCGACGTCTGGCCGGTGGCCGCGATCTTCGCGGTCGTTGTCGGGGGGCTTTATGGCGGCCTCTTCACGCCGACCGAGGGTGCCGCGGTCGGCGCCTTCGCCACATTCCTCGTCGCCGTCGCCAAGCGCCAGCTCGGCTGGCCGCAGCTCAAGCGCGCGCTGCTGCTGACCGCCGAGACCTCGGGCATGATCTTCCTGATCCTGCTCGGCGCCGACCTGTTCAACTCCTTCCTGGCGCTCAGCCACCTGCCCGACGCGCTCGCCGCGACGATCTCGGGCCTCGACCTGCCGCCCTATGCCGTCATGCTCGCGATCATGGCGATCTACATCGTGCTCGGCTGCGTCATGGACGAGCTGTCGATGATCCTGCTGACGCTGCCGATCCTGTTCCCGATCGTGATGGGGCTCGACTTCGGCCTGCCCAAGGCGGAGGTCGGGATCTGGTTCGGCATCCTGGTGCTGACCGTCGTCGGCATCGGGCTGGTGGCGCCGCCGGTGGGCCTGAACGTCTACGTGATCTCCGGCATGGCCCGCGACGTACCGATGAGCGAGACCTTCCGCGGCGTCATGCCCTATCTCTGCGCGGACGCCGTCCGCATCTTCTATCTGGTCGCCTTCCCGGGAATCTCGCTATGGCTCGTACGACTTCTCGGATGAGAGGGCCTGAATCGAGCGGCCTCCGGCTGAGCGACAGGGGGCAGAGCGAAGGCATCCTGCCCGAGCTTCTGGGATATCACCTCCGGCGCACGCAGCTCGCGGTCTTCGCCGATTTCGAGCGCTCCATGTCCGGCATCGATCTCACGCCCGGCCAGTTCGGCGTGCTTGCCCGGATCGCCGCCAATCCGGGTCTCACGCAAAGCGCGCTCGGCCGCGCCGTCGGTCTCGAGCGCTCGACCGTGGTCGCGGTGATCGACAAGCTCGAGCGCCGGAAGCTGGTTGTGCGCGGCGAGGCCGAAGGCGACCGCCGCGCCAATGCGCTGGTGCTCAGCGACGAAGGCCAGAAGCTGTTCCGCGAGGCGACGCGCCGCGTGCGGATGCACGAGCGCCGGATCGCGCGGAACCTCACGGCGGCGGAGGCGAAGAGCTTGGCCGCGCTGCTAGCGAAGATGCGCGGACTCTAGCCGCGCCAGCACCACCCGGGTCAGGCGCTCGCAGCGGGACCCCAGGAACGGGAAGGCCTCGCCGACCGCCCAGACCAGCCTCCGGTCGAGCGCGCGCCGGAGCAGGCGCCGGGCCCGGTGCAGCCGGGTCTTCACCGTCTCCGGCCGGACCGACAGCAGCGCCGCGGTCTCCTCGACCGAGCGCTCCTCGATCTCCCTCAGGATGAAGACCAGCCGGAACGCCTCAGGCAGATCGTCGACGGCATGCTCGAGCAGGCGGCGTGCCTCGGCCAGCGAGGCGCTGCGCTCGGGATCGGATGAGGCGATCGGGAACATCAGGATCCTGCTGCCCTCCTGCTGCGCGGCCTCGACCGCGTCGAGCTCGACCATCGGCCTGCGCTTGCGGAGCCGGCCGCGCGCCTCGTTGAGCGCGATGCGGCTGAGCCAGGTGAGCAGGCTCGAGTCGCCGCGGAACGCGTCGAGGTTCCGGAATGCGCGGAAATAGGTCTCCTGCAGCACGTCCTCCGCCTCGGAATCGTCGCGCAGCACGCTGCGCGCGATCCGGAACAGGGGCTGGTTGCAGGCCTGCATGATCGCGCGGAAGGCCTCGCCGTCGCCGCCGCGGGCGCGGCCGAGAAGCTCGTCCTCGCCGCCGGCGTCATGGATCGTCCGGGCCCGTGGAAGCATCGTCGGCACTCCTCGTCCAGACTATTGGATGCGCCGCGCGTCGCAAGGTTCCCGGAAATCTTTCCCGGGGAACCTCTGGGCTCCTTCGCCCGTCGAATGTCCGTGGCCGGCGCTCCGCCGGCGACCTTCGAAGGAGCAGACGATGATCAGGACCACCCTGTTGACCGCGGCCGTGGCGTTCGGCCTCGCCGCTCCGGCGTCGGCCGAGGCGCCGACCGACCCGCAGATCGCGCATATCGCCTACACCGCCGGCCAGATCGACATCGACGCCGGCAAGCAGGCGCTCGCCAAGTCGAAGAACAAGGACGTCCGCGCCTTCGCCGAGGAGATGGTCCGCGACCACACGGCGGTCAACGAGAAGGCGCTGGCGCTGGTCAAGAAGCTGAACGTCACGCCCGCGGACAACCCGACCAGCAGGTCGCTGACCGACGGGGCGAAGAAGGCGCATGACGACCAGGCGAAGCTGGCGGGGGCCGCCTTCGACCGCGCCTACCTGCAGAACGAGGTCGCCTACCACAAGCAGGTCAACGCGGCGCTCAAGGACACGCTGATCCCGAACGCCGGCAACGCCGAGCTGAAGGCGCTGCTGGAAATCGGGCTCAAGCTGTTCCAGGAGCACCAGGCCCATGCCGAGCACATGCTGGCGGCGCTGAAGTGAGCGGGCGGGTCTCCACGCGGCGGGACGTCCTCGCGGCGGCGGCAGCGGCGATGCTGCTGCCGGCCGCCGCTTCCGCCGAGGGACGCATCCACACCGTGGTCATGGCGAAGATGAGGTTCGGGCCGGCGCCGCCGGACCTGAAGGCCGGCGACGCGATCGAATGGGTCAACGAGGACATCTTCCGCCATACCGCGACCGCATCCGACGGCAGCTTCGATCTCGACCTCGCGGCGGGAGCGAGAGGGAGAACCGCTTTCGGGAAGGCGGGGACGGTGATGGTCCGCTGCCGCTTCCACCCTGGCATGACGCTGCGGCTCGTCGTCGGCTGAGCGACGCTCAGCGCTTCTGCCGGTAGTCGCTCTCGATCGATTCCATCAGGCGGACGAGCTCGGCGCGCACCTGGGCCTCGTCGCAGCCCATCAGGATCGCGTCCTCGAGCGTGTCCTTGGCGAGCTGGCGGAGCTCGCGAAAGTTCTGGCTCATCACCTTGATCTTCTCGACGCAGGAAACGACGTCGCCTTCCGGCGTCCGCCAGATCACCGCATCGCTGTCGAAAGGCGCTCGGCTCTCGGCCATGTCGGCCTCCTTCGGTGCGGGAACCCTAGCATCCGCCGGGCGGCCGGGTCTGCGGCCGGTGGCCGCCGGGGAGCCTCGAATCGGCAACCCCGGACCCCGTTGCGGGTTGCGCGCGCGGGGGCCATACTTGCGACCGCCATGCGTCTCCTGAGGCTTGCCCTCGCCGTCCTGTTCCTCGGCCTCGCCGCCGCCACGCCTGTCCTCGCCGGGCCGCGCGAGGACCAGCTCGACAAGATGTTCGCGCGTCTCAAGGACACGTCCTCGGAGAGCGAGGCCTCGGCCTTGACCCAGGCGATCTGGATCCTGTGGACGACGTCGGAAGACTCCAACGTCAACGACATGATGCGCCGCGGCATCCGCCTGATGAACGCCCAGAACTTCGGCGAGGCGCTCGACATCTTCGACCGGATGGTCAAGTACGCGCCCGAGTTCGCCGAGGGCTGGAACAAGCGCGCGACCGTGCACTACATGATGGGCAACTTCGCCGAGTCGGTCGCCGACATCAGGAAGACCCTGGCGCTCGAGCCGCGCCACTTCGGCGCCCTCTCCGGTCTCGGCATGATCAACCAGGAGCTCGAACGCCAGGGCGACGCGCTCAAGGCCTTCGAGGAAGCGCTGAAGGTCAACCCGTATCTGCCGGGCGCCAAGCAGCAGATCCAGGAACTCAAGAAAAAGCTGCAGGGTTCACCCACGTGACCGGGTTCGATCTGATCATCCACGGCGGACACGTCGTCACGCCGGCGGGCGTGCTCGCCATCGACATCGGCGTGAAGGCCGGCAAGATTGCCGCGATCGGCCAGCTCTATCCCGACCAGGGCAACGACGCGATCGATGCCACCGGCCTGTTCGTGCTGCCGGGCATCATCGACACCCAGGTGCATTTCCGCGAGCCCGGCGCCACCCACAAGGAAGACCTGCACACCGGCACGCGCGCCGCGGTGCTGGGCGGCGTCACCTCGGTCTTCGAGATGCCGAACACCAATCCGCTGACGCTGACCCAGGCGGACCTGCAGGCGAAGTTCGACCTGGCGAAGGGCCGTGCCTGGTGCGACCACGCCTTCTTCATCGGCGGCGCGGCCGAGAACGCCGACAGGCTGCACGAGCTCGAACGCCTTCCCGGCTGCGCCGGCGTGAAGGTGTTCATGGGCTCCTCGACCGGCAACCTGCTGGTCGAGGACGACCCGACGCTGGAGCGCATCGTCCGCAACGGCACGCGCCGGATGGCGGTGCATGCCGAGGACGAGCCGCGCCTGAAGGAGCGCAAGCACATCGCCGACGAGGCGGCTCATCCCCGTGCGCACCCCGTCTGGCGCGACGAGACCGTGTGCCTGAAGGCGACCCAGCGCGTCGTCGGCCTTGCGCGCAAGTACGGCCGCCGCGTCCACGTGCTGCACGTGACGACCGCGGAGGAGATGGAGTTCCTCTCCCAGAACAAGGACATCGTCACTGTCGAGGTGACGCCGAACCACCTGACGCTGGTGGCGCCCGACTGCTACGAGAAGCTCGGCACCCGCGCCCAGATGAACCCGCCGGTGCGCGAGCAGCGCCACCAGAACGGGCTCTGGCGCGCGATCGCCGAGGGCGTGGTCGACGTGGTCGGATCCGACCACGCGCCGCACACGCTGGAAGAGAAGGCGAAGACCTACCCGGCCTCGCCGTCGGGCATGCCCGGCGTGCAGACGACGCTGCCGCTGCTGCTGACCGCGGCCTACCACGGCAAGCTGTCGCTGGAGCGCGTGGTCGATCTCCTCTGCCACGGCCCGCAGCGCATCTACCAGATCGCCGGCAAGGGCCGGATCGCGCGGGGCTACGACGCCGATTTCGCGCTGGTCGACCTGCAGGCCTGGCGCGAGCTCAAGGACGAGGACATGGGCAGCAAGGTCGGCTGGACGCCCTTCGCCGGATCGCGCGTCTGCGGCGTGCCGAAGGTGACGATCGTCCGCGGCAACGTGGTGATGCGCGACGGCGAGCTGATCGGAAAGCCCATCGGCCAGCCGGTCCGCTTCGCCGAGACCTTCAGCCCTTCCTGAGCGCCTTCGCCGACGCGGCCCAGTGATCGGGATGGACCCAGGCCTTCACGAAGGCCTCGGTCTCGGCGGCGTCGACCGAGCTCCTCAGCTGCGCGTCGTGGGCGCGTGCAATCGACTTGAAGCCCCGCAGCACATGCGTGCTCTGCTTCAGCATCGGTGCGAGCAGCGCGTCCACCGCCGTGTCGGCGTCGTCGGCGACCGCATCGGCGAGTCCTAGAGCCCTCGCGTCCTCGGCCGACATCACCTCGGCGCCGCCGAGCAGCTTCAATGCGGTCGAGGATCCCACGCGCCGGATCAGGTCGTAGCCGCCGCCCCAGCCGGTGGTGACCGCGAGCTTCGCCTGAAGGAATCCAAGCCGCGCATGGCTCGCCATCGCACGGAGGTCGCAGGCGAGCGCCAGCTCGGCGCCGCCGCCGAGCGCATCGCCGCCGACGCGCGCGATCACCGGCGCCGGAAAGTCGCGTACCGCCTGCAGCGCCGCCTTGGCCTCGATCGAGAAAGCCTTCGCCTCCTTCGGATCGCGGACGGATTCCAGCTCCTTGAGATCGCCGCCGGCGGCGAAGCACTTGTCGCCTGATCCGGTCAGCACCGCCGCCTTGATCGTCTCGTCCTTCGCCTCCGCGCCGAAGACGAGACGGATCTCGGCCAGGACTGCTTGCGACAGCGCATTGCGCTTGGCCGGCCGGTCGATGGTGACGTGGAGCACGTCACCGTTCTTCGAGACGAGCAGGTGCGACATCAGGCGGTCCTGTACAGCATCGGCGGCGGCGGTGCCGGCCTGCCTTCGATCGGCGGCGGCAGACGATCGAGAAAGCCGGGACTGCGGTCGAGGAACGCGGCCGCGAGGCGCGACCCGGGCAGATCCATCGCCCAGTAGCGGTCTTCGGGATGCGTCCCGCCGACCTCGCGACGAAGCGCGTTCTCCGCCTCGTTGAGCTGCTCGAACCGGCTTGAGGCTCCCGCCGGCTTGCCGAGGCCGTCGACGAACTCGACGCAGGCATGCTCGATCGCCTCGGCTTCGGCTTCGACCAGGCGCAGGCCGAGATGATCAAGCTGGGCGTTGTGCCAGAGACAGGTAAGGCGCCGCTCCAGAATCTCGGCGAAGTCGAGAGTCCGGCCGGTCGCGCTCTCTTCCACGCGCTTGGGCAGCATGAGATGCCCGGCTTCGGACTCGCCGAAGTCGCTGAGATAGGTGTTGATCCCGAGCAGCGGCCGGCCGAAGGCACGCCCGATGTCATAGGGCCCGGAATAGCAATGGATCATGAAGGCCGACCCGGCGATCGCCCAGACGTCGAACAGCGCGCTGCGGTGTGAGTTATGAGCGCCGTCGTGGATATGCGGTCCCGAAACCGGCAGCGGCGGCATCGACGGGTCGCCGATCCTGAGGACCGAGTATCCGCGCTCCGCCAGCATCTCGATCGCCGGAACATAGCGCGCGATATCGCAGTCCCGGAAGCGGTTGAAATCGTGCTCCTGGTTGTAGCCGGGCGACCGGGCGTGAAGGACCGCCAGCGGTCGACCCGGGTCGATGCCGACGCGCCGCGCGATCTCGGCGCCCGCGGCCGTCTCCTCTTCCGTCAGCGCGACGCTCGCCCTGCTGGGCAGGCCGCGATGAGCATGGTGGTATTGCTCGCTGGCGAGCCGCGAGGCGCCGCCGAACATGACGTGCAGGTCGCCGAAGTCGAAACGCGACTGATCATGGAACAGCGTCGAGGCGACCCGGAACAGGATCTGCGGGTCGAGGTCGATCCCGTCGACGACCTCGAGCCCTCGCATCGCGAGCCCGGCCATCCGCGGATCCATGCGGTGCGAAAGCGGCAACGGGACGATGAACACCTGGAAGGCGTCCGCCGGGAACAGCGTGCGCAGGATGTGC
>CAZDGR010000104.1:0-11836 GCA_964504845.1 uncultured Rhizobium sp.
GACCAGGCCTACGAGAACACCGCGCTTCCGATCTCCTGCAGCCAGACCATCAGCCAGCCGCTGATCGTCGGCCTGATGACCCAGCTGCTCGAGCCCGACAAGCGGCTTCGCGTGCTCGAGATCGGCACCGGGTCCGGCTATCAGACCGCGGTCCTCTGCCAGCTCTTCCGCCGCGTCTACACGATCGAGCGCCACCGCGAGCTTCTGGCCGAGGCGGAAGCGCGCCTGGCCCGGCTCAAGTGCCATAACCTGACCGCGCAATGCGCCGACGGCACGCGCGGCTGGCCGGAGCAGGCGCCGTTCCCGCGTATCCTGGTGACGGCAGCGGCAAACGAGATGCCGGCGACCCTCGCCGACCAGCTCGACGACGGCGGCATCATGGTCGTGCCGATCGGCGCCAACGTCACCGACCAGTGGATCTACAAGGTGACGCGCGAGGGCCAGCATTTCCGCGAGGAGCGGACGAGCCAGGTCCGCTTCGTGCCGCTCGTTTCCGGCTCGGTGCCGCAGGCGTCGTGAGTTTCCGCCTCGCGCGGGTCGAGGGCGACGACGGCTTGGCACTCGTGATCCTGACGGAAGCCGACCTGCCGTTGATCCATCGCTGGCTGCATCAGCCGCACCTTGCCCAGGTCTGGAACCCGCCGGACATAGGAACTGCCGAGATCGCGTCGCACATCGGCCGGCTCCATGTAGCGCCATATCTGATCGTCGAGCGCGGCCGTGCGGTCGGCTATCTCCAGACCTACCACGCCAATCCGGACGAATTCTGGGCGGCCCACGACCTGCCGCGAGAGACCTACGGCCTCGACCTCTTCATCGGGCCGGCGGAACTGATCGGCCAGGGCCTCGGTTCGCGCGCCGTCGGTCTCGCGGTCCGGCATCTGGCGTCGTTGCCCGACGCGGCGCGGCTCCACATCGATCCGGATCCAGGCAATCTGGCGGCGATCCGGACATACGAGAAAACCGGCTTCCGCCGCTCGGGCGAGATCGAGACGCCTGACGGCCGCTGCCTTTACATGATCCTCGAGCCGAAGCGCGGTATCCTTCCACGATGAATGAAGGGGAGAGACGATGATTGCCACCTACGATCCGATCGCCGCGCTGCTCGGCGGCGCCCTGATCGGTCTCGCGGCGACGATGCTGCTGCTGTTCAACGGCCGGGTCGCCGGCGTCGCCGGCATCATGGATGGGGCGATCGCCGCCCCAGGCCCTGAGCGCGACTGGCGGACCGCTTTCCTTGTCGGCCTGATCTTCGCGCCGGTGATCTTCGCCTTCTTCGGCGGCACGCTGCCGCGGCCGGTGCTGCCGCCGCTGCCAGAGGTGGTCATCGCCGGGCTTCTGGTCGGGATCGGCACGCGGCTCGGCAACGGCTGCACCAGCGGTCACGGGATTTGCGGCCTGGCGAGGCTCTCGCCCCGGTCCTTCGCCGCGGTCGGAACCTTCGTCGCGGCGGCAGTGGCGACGGTCTTCCTCGTCCGTCACGCCGGAGGCTGAACATGAAGAAGGTCATGTCGGCCGGGATCGCCGGCTTGCTGTTCGGCCTCGGCCTGACGATCTCCGGGATGCTGGACCCGGCGCGGGTGCTGGGTTTCCTCGACGTCGCCGGCGGCGCCTGGGATCCGACGCTGGTCTTCGTGCTCGCCGGCGCGGTCGGCGTGACCGCGATCGGCTACGGCCTTGTCACCAAGCGCTCGGCGCCGGTCTACGGCGAGCGGTTCGACCTGCCCGCGACTCGCGAAATCGACGCGCGCCTGATCGGCGGTGCGGCTATGTTCGGCGTCGGCTGGGGGCTGGTCGGCTATTGCCCGGGTCCGGCGATCGCTTCGATCGGTTTTGCAGGCACTTCCGCAGCGATCTTCTGCCTGGCCATGGTCGGCGGCATGCTGATTCATCGTTTGCTGCCGGGAAGGATTCAGACCTCCGCGCAATGATCTGAAAAATCGCGACCTGCGAATCGACGATTCGGAATTCCTTGCACGATTCGCCTTATCCACATAGATTGCGGAGCCGCAATGATTCGGCATACCCGATTCGCGGCCCCTCTCGTCGCAGCGCTGCTTGCAGCCTGTGCGCCGCGCGAAGATTCTCCGGCGCCGGTTACCCTGCACGACTCATCGTCGACGCCGGCCGTCACGGTCGCGACCGCCAGGTTCGCGCCGCACCCGTCCGCGATGCCGCCGGGACTTCGCGCGAAGGCGTCGGCGTCGGGCGCCGCGGCCTCGGTGACCGTGCAGCGGGGCGAGACCTTGAGCGCGATCGCCCGCCGGCATCACACGACGGCGACCGCGATCGCCCAGGCCAACAACCTGAAGCCGCCCTACGGCGTCCAGGCCGGCCAGAAGCTGACCATTCCGGGTGGGGGCCCGATGGAGACCGTGGTCGCCGCCGCCAGGCCGGCGGCGGCCGATCGCGGCAGAACCGACTACAAGCCGCTCGCCGTCCGCGCCGCGCCGATCCCGCCGCCGGCCGCCGAGCCGATCTCGCAGGCGACCGTCGCCTCGTCGCCGCGCTCGTCGGTTCACGCCGTATCGCTGGCGGCACCCGAGCCGACCAAGGCGCCGACCGCCGTCGGCGATACGTTGAAGGTCGAGGCCGCGAGGGCGGTCGCCGCCAAATCCGAGCCGCCCGTCCGCGTCGAGACGGTGAAGGCCGAGCCTGCCCGCATCGAGCTCGCCAGGTCCGAGCAGGCGCCGATGGTCCTCGCCAAGGCCGAGGTTCCCTCGCAGCCGCGACCGGTGATCGCGGCCGAGCAGCATTCTCTCCGACTGCCGCAGAACTACGGCAAGAAGCCGGAGCCGGAGCCCGAGGTCGCGCCGGTGCCGACCGCCTATCGGGCGATGCCTAAGCCGACGACCGCCGAGCCCAAGCCAACGCTCGCCGAGCCGCCGCCGCGTGCCGGCCGCAGCTTCGCCTGGCCGGTCAAAGGCCGTGTCATCTCCAGCTACGGCCCGCAGCCCGGCGGTCTCCGCAACGACGGCCTCAACATCGCCGCCAGCCGCGGCGACAAGGTGATCGCCGCCGACAACGGCGTCGTGGCCTATGCCGGCGACGACCTGAAGGGATTCGGCAACCTGGTGCTGATCAAGCACGCGGGCGGCTTCGTCACCACCTACGCGCACAACGAGAAGCTGATGGTGAAGCGCGGCGACAAGGTGAAGCGCGGACAGGTGATCGCCACTGTCGGCGAGAGCGGAGCCGTCACCCGGCCGCAGGTGCATTTCCAGGTCCGCCAGGGCGCGCACGCGGTCGATCCGCGGCCGCTGATGGAGCGATCCTAGAGCGTCTTCGTCATGAAGACCCGGCTGGTGCCCGGCGGCTCGCAGGGTACCCGCCCGAACTCGCGCCAGCCGCGCTTCTCGTAAAACCCCGGCGCCTGGAAGCTGAGCGTATAGAGCATGCCGGCCTTGCAGCCGCGCCGCTTCGCTTCGGCTTCCATTGCCGCCAGCATCCGCGAGCCGAGATCCCGGCCGCGCATGCCCTCAGGCAGGAAGACGAGGTCGATTACCAGGAGCCCGAACGAGGTCCAGCCGAGCATGCCGCCGATCGGCTCGCTGCTCTTAGGATCGCGGAGCATGATCGCGAGCGACCTGCCGTCGGTGTATCCGGCCTGCTCGTGGTTGAAGCCCTTGAGCCCGTCGTCGACCGTCCTCTTCAGGCGGTCGTCCGGAGCATCGGTGACGACGAACCCGCCGGGCGCCGCCCGCTCGTAGAAGACGTCCCATTCCTCCTCATGCGTCCGCACGAAGCCGTGGCGTTCGTAGAGCCTTGCCGCCGGGCTCTGCTTCAGCACGTGGAGCCTGACGGTACGGCCGGCCGCATCGGTCTCGGCGAGGAGCAGGTCCAGAACCTTGCCGCCGATGCCGCGGCCCTGGTGCTGCGGCGAGAGGTAGAACTGGCCGAGCTCGTCGTGATCGGCTTCGGCCTTCAGGCTGACGCAGCCGGCGAAAGTGCCGTCGACCTCGATCAGCCGGAAGTGCGCCGGCTCGAAGGCCTCGCGGAAGCGGGCTCGTGCGCGATCCGGATGATAGCGGCCGAGGCGCTCGAGGTGCGGGCGCATCACCTCGATGCGCAGCGCCAGCAGCCGCTCGAAATCGGCCTCGCTCGCGGCCGAGAAGGCAATCATCCCACTTTCTTGCCGATGCGGCCGGCGAGGTCCTGGATGTACTGCCAGGCGACGCGGCCGGAACGGGCGCCGCGGGTGATCGACCACTCGTTGGCCTCGTGATGCAGCTGCTCGACCGGCACGTCTAGGCCGTAGGCGCCGGCATAGCCCTCGATCATCGCGAAATAGGTGTCCTGGTCGCAGGCATGGAACCCGAGCCAAAGGCCGAAGCGGTCGGACAGCGACACCTTCTCCTCGACCGCCTCGCCCGGGTTGATCGCGGTCGATCGCTCGTTCTCGATCATCTGACGCGAAATCAGGTGGCGGCGGTTGGACGTCGCATAGAACAGCACGTTCTCCGGCCGGCCCTCGACGCCGCCTTCGAGCACCGCCTTCAGCGACTTGTAGCTGCCGTCCTCGGCCTCGAAGGAGAGGTCGTCGCAGAAGAGCAGCGCGCGCCTTTCCTGAGCCGAGCGCAGGATGCCGAGCAGCTTGGGCAGGCTCGGGATGTCCTCGCGGTGGATCTCGACCAGGATCAGGCGGCCCGGCGTCGTCCGGTTGATTTCGGCGTGAACCGATTTGACCAGCGAGCTCTTGCCCATGCCCCGGGCACCCCAGAGGAGGGCGTTGTTGGCGGGCAGCCCGTCGGCGAAGCGCCGCGTGTTGTCGAGCAGGATGTCGCGCTGGCGATCGATGCCTTGAAGGAGCCCGATCGCCACCCGATTTACCCGTTTCACCGGCTGGAGCGCCTCGGTTTCGGCATGCCAGACATAGCTCTCAGCGAGCCCGAGATCGGGTGCGGCAGGCGGCTTCGGAGAGCCCCGTTCGAGGGCTTCCGCGATGCGCTGAAGAAGATCCAGAGCCTTGGGATCGTTCATGAAAATCCTTGAGGCGAGGCGGGGAGGGGGGCTCGTTGCAATCCTCGGCCGGGCCGTTATAGTCCGCCCACTCAAATCCGGCCAGATCGGGAGTCCTCTCACATGCTGATTTCGCCCGCCTACGCCCAGAGCGGCGCCGGCGCCGGCTTCGACATCATGGCGCTCGCGCCCTTGGTGTTGATCTTCGTCGTCTTCTATTTCCTCCTGATCCGGCCTCAGCAGAAGAAGATGAAGCAGCATCGCGAGATGCTGTCTGCGGTGCGCCGCGGCGACCGCGTGGTCGTCGGCGGCATCATCGGCAGTGTCGCCAAGGTGACCTCGGACACCGAGCTCAGCATCGAGATCGCCGACGGCGTGCGTGTGAAGGTGCTGCGCGGTGCGGTCTCCGAGGTCCTGTCCAAGACCGAGCCGGTGAAGGCCGAAAGCGCCGACAAGTCCGCCGAGGACAAGCCGGCCTCCGGCAACTGATCGTCCTCGATGATCCAGATCCAGCGCTGGAAGATCATCCTCGTCGCGCTTCTCTGCGCGTGGGGCCTTCTCTACGCCGTCCCGTCGTTCGTTCCGCGGACCGTCAGCGACAGCCTCCCGCGCTGGCTGCATGCCGAGCGCATCAACCTGGGCCTCGACCTGCAGGGCGGCTCGCACCTCCTGCTCGAGGTCGACACGCGGGCGGTCAAGCACGACCGCCTTGCCAACCTGGTCGACGACGTCCGCGTCGCTTTCCGTAACCAGCGGCTGACCTATACCGATCTCGGCGCCGACGCGGAGGCGGTCTCGGTCCGGCTCCGCGATCCGAACGACCGCGAGAAGGCGCAGACCGCGCTCCGCGGCCTCGACCCGAACGCGACGGTCACCGTCTCGCCCGAGGGTGTGGTCCGGATGACCTACACCGAGAAGGCCTGGGACGACCGCTATACCGCGGCAATCCAGCAGTCGCTCGAGATCGTCCGCCGTCGCATCGACGAGACCGGCACCAAGGAGCCGACCATCGTCCGCCACGGCAAGGACCGCATCCTGGTCCAGCTGCCGGGCGTCGACGACCCGGAGCGCATCAAGCGCCTGCTCGGCACCACCGCGAAGATGACTTTCCACCTGGTCGACACGCGCGCGAGCCAGGCCGACATCGAGTCCAACCGCGCGCCGGCGGGGTCGATGATCGTCGAGAACGACAAGCCGGGACCCGATGGCCGGCGCGAGAAGATGGCGGTCCAGCGCCGCATCGCCGTCTCCGGCGAGAACCTCACCGACGCGCAGCCGAACTTCAACAACGGCGAGGCGGTGGTCAGCTTCCGCTTCGATGCGATCGGCGCCCGCAAGTTCGGCGAGGTCACCACCGAGAACGTCAACAAGCCGTTCGCCATCCTGCTCGACAACCGGGTGATCTCGGCCCCGAACATCCGCGAGCCGATCCTCGGCGGCTCCGGCATCATCACCGGCGGCTTCACCGTGCAGTCGGCGAACGAGCTCGCCTTGCTGCTCCGCGCCGGCGCCCTTCCGGCGCCGCTCAAGGTGCTGGAGGAGCGGACGGTCGGTCCCGACCTTGGCTCGGACTCGATCCGTGCCGGCACCATCGCGGTCGCCATCGGCTATGCGCTGATCGCGATCCTGATGATCGTGGGCTACGGCCTGTTCGGCATCTTCGCGAACATCACGCTGATGCTGAACATCGCGTTCACCATCGCGATCATGGCCGGCCTCGGAGCCACGCTCACCTTGCCCGGCCTCGCCGGCATGGTGCTGGGCCTTGCGATGTCGGTCGACGCCAACGTGCTGATCTACGAGCGCATGCGCGAAGAAGAGCGGCAGGGACGCTCGCCGTTCCCGGCGGTCGACGTGTCGTTCTCGCGCGCCTACGTCACCATTCTCGATTCGAACCTGACCACCCTGATCGCCGCGCTGTTCCTCTATGCGCTGGGATCCGGTCCGGTGCGCGGCTTCGCGGTCACGCTCGGCATCGGCATCGCCTGCTCGATGCTGACCGCCGTCACGGTGACCCGCATGCTGGTCGTCGGCTGGCTCAAGTGGGCCAAGCCGAAGACGCTGCCGATCTGAGGGACGAGGAAGACGCCATGCTCAAGCCCGTCCGCCTGCTGACCAAGGTCCCCAAGGTCGACTACTTCCGCTTCCACAAGCTGTGCTTCGCGCTGTCGATCGTGCTGTGCGTGATCTCGGTGATCTCGATCGCGACCCGCGGCCTCAACTACGGCGTCGACTTTGCCGGTGGCATCCTGATCGAGGTGCGCACGCCGACCGCGCCCGATCTCGCTAAGATGCGCTCCGACATCGGCGCGCTGAACCTGGGCGACGTTGCCCTCCAGGACTTCGGCGCCAGCAACGACGTGCTGATCCGGATCGAGCGCCAGGCCGGCGGCGAGGACGCCGAGATGGCGGCCGTGCAGAAGGTCCGAGAGACCCTGGCGAAGACGCTCGGATCCAGCGTCGAGTACCGCCGCGTCGAGGTGGTGGGACCTAAGGTCGGCGGCGAGCTGATCCAGGACGGCATCCTCGCGGTCACGCTGTCGCTCGCCGGCATTATGGGCTACATGGCCTTCCGCTTCGGCTGGCGCGCCGGTGCCGCCGGTGTCATCGCGATCCTGCACGACTGCTTGACCACGGTCGGCCTGTTCTCGGTGACCGGGCTGCAGTTCGACCTCAACGTGCTGGCCGCCGTCGTCACCATCGCCGGCATCTCGATCAACGACACCGTCGTCATCGACGACCGCATCCGCGAGAACTCGCGCAAGTTCAAGCGCATGGACTTCCGCGAGCTGATCAACCTCAGCGTCAACCAGACCATGGCGCGCACCGTCGTCACCAACGGCCTGGTGTTCCTCGCCACGTTCGCGCTGGTGGCCTTCGGCGGGCCGGTGCTGTTCGGCTTCTCCTTTGCGATGCTGTGGGGCGTGATCGCCGGCACCTACTCGACGATCTATGTCGCAGCACCGTTGGAGTGGTACCTGTCCAACCGCGGCAAGACCCACGCCAAGGAGCAGGAAGAAGCCGAAGCGAAAGCTTCCTGACCGGCCGATGGAGATCACGCCGCTTATCCCGGAAGGGCGGCAGGTCATCGAGAGCTATGGCGATGGCCGCTTCCGGGTGTCCGGCGTGCCTCTGGAAGGCTCGCTCCTGGTCCTGCCGACCGCGACATTTCCGTGGTCGGCCGCCGACGTCGCCGGGATCACGCTCGACTCCCTGGGCCCGCTGCTCTCGTCCGATCCGCCGCTCGAGATCCTGCTGGTCGGCACCGGCAAGCGCCTGGTTCCGTTGCATCCGACGCTGAAGGCGCAGCTCCGCGAGCGCGGCATCGGCGCCGATCCGATGGACACCGGAGCGGCCTGCCGGACCTACAACGTACTGATGGCCGAAGGCCGCCGGGTGGCCGCGGCGCTGCTCGCAGTCTAGTCGATGGCACATCTCTCCGCCCTGATCGTCGCGCACAACGAAGCCCGTCAGCTGGCCGTTTGCCTCGCTGCTCTGCACTTCGCCGACGAGATCGTCGTCGTCCTCGACCGCACCACCGACAACAGCGCGGCCATCGCCGCCGAGTTCAACGCCCGCGTCGTCGAGGGCAACTGGCACATCGAGGGCGACCGGCGCCACGCCGGCATCGATGCCTGTCGGGGCGACTGGATCCTCGAAGTGGACGCCGACGAGCGGGTGACGCCCGAGCTGGCCAAGGAAATCCGGCAGCGGATTCAGTCCGCGCAACCTGGATACTTCCTGGTGCCCTTCGCCAACTATATCGGCGGTCACCTCGTGCGGTACGGCTGGGGCGCCTACAACGGCGTCAGCATGAAGCCGTGCCTGTTCGCCAAGGGCTGCAAGAGGTGGGGCGGGCAGCGCGTGCATCCGAAGATCGAGCTGACCGGTGTGCGACGCGAGCTGACTCAGGCAATGACGCACTACGTCTACAAGGACGTCGCGGATGCGATCCATCGGCTCAACCGCTATTCGAGCCTGAACGCCGAGCAGATGCGCGAGGACGGCAGGATCGGCACGCTGTGGCCGAACCTTCGGCGGATGGTGTCGCGCTTCTGGAAGTCCTATGTCGCGCGCCGCGGATACCGCGAGGGCCTCTACGGCCTGCTGCTCGGCCTCTTCTCGGCGCTCTATCCGATCCTGAGCTACCTGAAAGCCAGGCTCGCCGACGAGAAGGACGTCCCTCGATGAAGATGGCAGGCATCCCGTTCCAGACGGTCGATTGGAAGGACGTGGAGACGACCGAGCACGCCGGCCTCACCGGCAAGGCACTGTGGCGGACGCGCCACTTCGGCGACATCCGGGTTCGCATGGTCGAGTACACGCCGGGCTACGTCTCCGACCACTGGTGCGAGAAGGGGCATGTGCTGCTGGTGATGCAGGGCCGTCTCGACACCGAGCTCGCCGACGGCCGCAAGTTCACGCTGATCCCCGGTACCAGCTACCAGGTCGCCGACGGCGCCGAGCCGCATCGCTCCTCGACCGAGACCGGCGCCATCCTGTTCATCGTCGACTGAAACGACGAGGGGGCCCGAAGGCCCCCTCGCGTACGTCCGTGACGGGTGCGCTCAGATGTTCTGGGCGCTGACCATCGCGTAGAGCATCGGGATCGAGAGGACGGTGTTGGTGCGCGAGACCAGCATCGCGGTGCGCGCCGCCGCCTTCTTCTCGTCCGGGGTCGCTTCGACCAGGCCGAGCGCCTTCTGCTGGTTCGGCCAGATCAGGAACCAGACGTTGAAGGCCATGATCAGGCCGAGCCACATGCCGATGCCGATGTTGCGGTGCTGCGGCACGCCCTCGGCGCCGCCCAGCATCAGGGCCTGGCCGATGTAGCCGTTCATCCACGCGAGCAGCAGGCCGGTGATCACGGTCGCAAGCGCCGCATGGCGGAACCAGAAGAGCGCGGTCGGCGCGATCACCTTGCCGATCGCCGGCTTCTGCTCGTCCGGGATCTTCGGCATCGAGGGGATCTGGACGAAGTTGAAGTACCAGAGGAGACCGATCCACATCACGCCGCTGAGCACGTGCAGCCAGCGCATGAAGAACGTCCAGTATCCGTGGTCGAAGGCGGCCGGGCGGACCAGCAGCCAGAAAAGGATCGCCGCCAGGACGAAGCCGGCGATGACGGCTCTTTCAAGTTTCTCGAGGACCGACGCCATGACTTCCCTCCCGGGTTTATTAGGGGATCCAGGGTTAGAACTCCATTATTAGAATAACTCAAGATATACACTCACACCAGGGCGAGGCGTGCCGCGACCTCGCCCGAGCGGACAGCGCTCTCGATGGTCGCCGGAAGCCCGGTACGGATCCAGTCTCCGGCGAGCAGCAGATTCGCGAAGCGCGTTCGTGCGCTCGGCCGCCGCCTTTCCATCGCCGGAGTCGCCGCGATCGTCGCGCGCCGTTCCTTGACGATGCGTGCGGAAACCGGCTTGCCATCGAGCTCGAATGCACGCGCGACTTCGGGCCAGAAGCGTTCGGCCAGCGCGGCCGGCGTCTCGCCGAGCAGTCGATCTGCGGCGCTGACGGTGACCGAGATGACGTCGCCTCGCCACAGGAGCCACTGCGCAAGACCGCCGACGCAGCCGATCAAACGCGGTACCGGGGAGGTCTCGTGCACCCGGAAGTGGGCGTTGACGATGGCGCGATGCTCGGTCGGAACGACCAGATCGGGGAGGAGCTGAGCCGTCGCATACGGCGGAACTGCGAGAATCACCCGGTCGTCGGGATCGAGCGGGATGCGGTCCTGGCCGAAGACGAGCCCCTGGATTCGGAGGCCATCGATCTCCAGCGCGGTCAGCCGCCGTCCGAGGGCCAGGCGGTCGCCGAGTCGTGCGGCGGCCGGATCGACCATCGCGTCGCCGATGCCGGTCGCGGCGATCCAGGGCCGGCATGCGGACTCCGTCAGCAGCCGCCCGAACACCGCGCCAATCAGCCGCCAGGAGGCGTCGCGCGGTTCCGTGTTGAGCGCCGCCAGCGCCACCGGGCGAAGCGCGGACGCAAGACCACGGAACGGCGGACGCACGATCCAGCGCCGCCCCCGCGCAAGGTCGATGAAGGGATATGCCGCGGGCATGACCTCGATCGTCCGGTCGAGGGCGCCGAGACGCTGCAGATAGACGAGCGCGTGCACGTTCGCGCCGAGCAGCAGGTGCGTGCCGGTGTCGATCCGCCGGCCGATCTCCGGATCGTCGTAGCTGCGGCAGCGTCCGCCCGGCATGGGCGCCGCCTCGTGCACGCGGACATCGGCACCCGAATCCAGAAGCGCGGTTGCCGCGCTCAGGCCGGCGATGCCGGCGCCGACGACGTGGATCACCATCCGAACCGGCTGGCGAGCACGATCACCAGCGCCTCGAAAGTGCCGAGCCGCGGCCGCGCCTCGACTCCCATCCGATCGAGGAGGCGGCGATAGAGGCGCAGCATCGCCAGGCCAGGCCACAGCCGGCGCCGATCCGAACGCCGGGCGCTCGCTTCCGCGCGGTCATAGAGCGCCTGCGCACGCGCGGCGAGCCAGGCCCTGGGATCTTCGGCGGCGAGCGCCTCGCGCGGCAAATAGAGGCGGCCGCGTGCCGCGTCCTCGTCGACGTCGCGCAGGATGTTGGTCAGCTGCAGCGCCGTGCCGCCGGTAAACGCGAAGTCGACGGCGCCGTCGTCGCTGCAGCCGAAGATCGCGACCGCCATCCTGGCCGGCGCGCCGGCGACCCGGCGGCAATAGAGCTCGAGCTCGGCCATCTCCGGCCTGTTCAGGGGGGCGGCGACATCGCTCTCGCATCCGTCGAGCAGCATCTCGAACCAGGCGCGGTCGAGGCGATGGCGGCGGACGGCGCGGGCGAGCGCGGTGTCGTCGCCGGCGAATACGCGGTCGAGGGCGCGCCGCGCT
>CAZDGR010000105.1:0-11730 GCA_964504845.1 uncultured Rhizobium sp.
GCGATCAAGCCCGGCGACCGCGTGCTCGACGTCGGCTGCGGCAAGGGCTTCCTTCTCTATGAGCTCACGCAGTCGGTTCCCGGGATCGAGGCATTCGGTCTCGACATCTCCGAATACGGGGTCGCCGGCGCCAAGCCCGAAATGAAGCCTCGCATTGCGGTCGGCAATGCGCGCGCACTGCCGTTCCCGTCCGGCACCTTCGATGTCGTGATCTCGCTCGGCACGCTGCACAACCTGCCCGTCGAACAGACGATCGAAGCCTTTGCCGAGATCGAGCGGGTCGGGCGGAGCCCGCGCAAGTACGTCATGGTCGAATCGTTCCGTGACGAACGCGAGCGCGCCAACCTGATGTACTGGCAGCTTACCTGCGAGAGCCTGCTGTCCCCCTCCTCCTGGGCCTGGGCGATCGAGCGCGCCGGCTACCGGGGAGACCATGGCTTCATCTTCTTCGAGTGACCGCATCCTGGTCCTCGGCGGCTCCTGCGCGATCGGCCGGGCGCTGAAGGCGCGCCTCGGCGAGCGCGCCGTCGCCACCCATCGCGGCAGAGGACCGGAAGATTGGCCTCGCTTCGATGCGCTCGCCGATCCCGTGGACCCGCTGCTCGATCGCCTCGGCCTGTTCCGCCACGCCGTGGTCCTCTTCGCCGAGTCGAATCCCGATCGCTGCGCCAAGGACCCGGCGGCGGCGCGGCACCTCAACGTCGATCGCACGGTCGAGATCCTCGACCGCCTGCTGGCGCGCGGCATCACCCCGCTCTTCACCTCGACCGAGTCGGTGTTCGACGGCCGCAAGGGAGCCTATGTCGAGACCGACCCGCCGAACCCGCAGATGACCTACGGGAAGCTCAAGCTCGAGGTCGAGCGTCACCTCGAGGGCAGGCCGGCCCTCGTCGTCCGCCTCGCCCGCGTCGTCGGAACGACACCCAACGACCGTACGCTGTTCACCGGATGGCTCGCCGACATCGCCGCCGGCAAGCTCATCCGCGTCGCCGCCGACAACCGCTTCGCCCCGATTCACGTCGACGACGTCGCCGAGGGTCTGGTCAGGCTGATGGACCGGGGGCTGGCCGGCCTCTTCCATCTCGGCAATCCGGTGAGCGCCGGGCGGCTCGAAATGCTGGAAACGCTGCTCGGCGCGTGGCACCGGGCGGGGCGGACCTTCTCCGGCCGAATCGAGCCTTGCCGCTTCGCCGACTTCCCGACCTTGGAGCCGCGCCCGCTCGACAGTACCATCGTTCCGGCCAAGCTGGTCGCGGCGACCGGTCTTGAAATCCGGACGATCGAGGCGATCTGCCGGCAGGCGGTGGCGGCGCAGGACGGGTGATGCAGGCGATCCGGAAGATCAACGACGAGGTCTACTACACGGCCGCCGGCGTCACGCTGGTCGGCCCGGAGGAGATCGCCTTCCTCAAGGCTCGCGCCTCAGAGACGCCGCGCCGGCGGACCAGGCTCTGCACGCACCCCGCACCCGACAGCGGACTGCACGAGATGCTGATCGTCCACGGTCGCGATGCCTATGTCCGCCCGCACCGCCATCTCGGCAAGTCGGAGTCGCTTCATGTGATGGAAGGCCGGGCGACCGCCGTCCTGTTCGACGAGGATGGAACGCCGCGCCGGCGCGTGCCCCTGGGCGACGATGCCTGTCGCTATTACCGGATCGACGACGCTGTCTTTCACTCGCTGGTTATCGACTCCGGCTGGTTCGTCTTCCACGAGGTCACGTCCGGCCCGTTCGATCCGTCGAAGACGGAATGGGCGGCCTGGTCGCCAGACGGCAACAACGAGGCCGAAGCGCAACGCTACGTCGCCGAACTGAGGAATGCCGCATGACGACCTGCCGGCTCTGCAGCTCGGGAGACGTCGCGCCTGCGCTCGATCTCGGACTGATGCCGATCGCGCACCGGATGCGCACCCGCAAGGACGAGACCGAGAAGCGCTATCCGTTCCGCGAAGTGCTGTGCCGTGCCTGCGGCCTGGTCCAGATCGCCGAGCCGATCGACCCCGAGGAGCTCTACCGCGAGTTCAACTACTGCTTCTCCGGCTGGAAGCCGCAGCCCCACATCGCCGACGAGCTCCGCATGATCCTGGCCGAAACGCCGGGGCCATCGATGCTGGAGATCGGCAGCAACGACGGCCTGTTCCTGAAGGAAGCACGGCAGGCCGGCTTCGCGCCCGTGCTCGGCATCGAGCCCAACCGGGTCGCCAGCGGCTATGCGCGGGACCTCGGGCTCGAGATCGTCAACGAGATGCTGGATCCGCCGCTGGCGGCCAAGCTCGCCGGCGAGCGCGGCCGTGTCGACGTCATCGTCGTCCGCCAGGTGCTGGAGCACCTGACGCGGATTCCCGACTTCTTCCGGTGCGTCGATGCGCTGCTGAAGCCGGGCGGCGTGCTGTTCGTCGACGTGCCCGACTGCGAGCGGGGATTTGCCGCCGGCGACGTCACCATGATGTGGGAGGAGCACGTCAACTCCTTCACCGAGATGACGCTGGAAGCGACTCTGGGGCGCTTCGACTACGGCGTCGTCAGGCGCGAGCGCTACAACTACTCCGGCGGCACGATCGCGGTCGCCGCGAAGAAGGGCGCGCTCCGCCGGAAGGACGGCGATCTCGGCGCACATGTCGCCAACGTCGCGGGCTACGAGGAGCGGGCCAAGGCCTACCGCGCCCGTCTTCGCCCGCTCCTGGCGCACGCGCGGGCCAACGGACACGCGATCGTCCTCTACGGCGCCGGCAATCGCGCCAACACGCTGACCAACTGGGCCGACCTGGGATCGCTGATCGACTACGCCGTCGACGACCAGCCTCAGCGCCACGGCATGTTCCTGCCGGGAACCGGAATCGAGGTGAAGCCGTCGGCGGCGCTCGCCGAGGAGACCAGGCCCTTCGTCTGCCTGCTTGCCGTCAACACCGAGAACGACGGCGTCGTCACGGCCAAGGCGATGGGCATGGCGCGCCGCGCCGCCATCGTCTTCTCCGTTCTCTCGCCCAAGGACATCATGGCCGAGCTCGACCGCGCCTCGGCCCAGCTCGGGCTGCGCCCAGCGTGACCAAGGCTGAATCCGGGCGGATGCACGCCTACTATGAGGCCAAGGGCCTATCGCCGACCTTCGGCAATCTGCGCACGCCTGAGGAACTCGACCGCCACGTGGCGATGCGCGAGCGCATCTTCATCGACAAGCTGAATGTCGTGCCGCAGCTGTTCGCCGGCGCGCGGGCGCTGGAGTTCGGCCCCGACACCGGCGAGAACGCGCTGGTCTTCGCCCGCTGGGGCGCCACCGTCGACCTGGTCGAGCCGAACCGTCAGGTGTGGCCGCAGATCGAGGCGTACTTCCGTCACTTCGGCCTCGCCGATCGTCTCGGCACGCTCGATGACTCCTCGATCCAGCAGTTCAGGCCGTCCCAAACCTACGACGTGGCCGTCGCCGAAGGCTTCATCCAGACCGTGCAGCCGTCCTCGACATGGATCGGCACGGTCGCCCACGCGATCGCGCCCGGCGGCATGCTGATCCTCTTCTACTACGAGCGGGCGTCGTTCCTGGTCGAGCTGTTCCATCGCGCTGCCCATCGCCGTTTCGGTCGTCTCGTCGGCGGCGCCGGTCTCGGCAGCGCCCGCCGCCTCTACGAGGCGAAGTGGAACACGATCCCCCACGTCCGGCGCTTCGAGTCCTGGGTCATGGATGTGCTCGACAATCCGTATTCCTCGATCCTCTACACACTGGACGCGAGCCGGCTCGTCGCCGAACTCGCCGATGCCGGCTTCCGCTTCTACCAGTCGTGGCCGCGCTATCGCGACGAGCTGCGCATGGGCTGGCACAAGGCGATGGAGACGACCGGCGCGGTCGTCGCCGAGATCCGCCGTCAGCTCCCGCGCCTCGCCGTCGCCCATGCGACTGGCCGGAGCCTGTTCGCATTCGGGCCGGAGCGCGAGGTCGCAGACCTCGGCGCCTGTATCGACCGCCTGCTCACCGGGCTGGAAGCGGCAGCGGACGAGAAGGGCGAGCCCTGGCCGGAAATCGCCGATGGCTTCGCCGCGCTTGGACGGGCGGTTGGCGATCCCGCCCTCCTCTACGCACCCGATGACGCCACCCGAACCGAGGCCCGGGCATCGCTGGATGCACTTGCCGTGCTCTCCCGGCTGCTCGCAGGCGGCGAGGTTGCGGCAATCGCCTCTTTCGCCTCCACCGACGCAACTTTTCTTAAGACCTGGGGCCAGCCCGCCCACTACGCGGTCTTCCGACGCTTGCCGGATACGCCCGGCGGGACCACCTGAGGGTTACCAACGGC
Source organism: uncultured Rhizobium sp. (assembly GCA_964504845.1). Classification (GTDB taxonomy): domain Bacteria; phylum Pseudomonadota; class Alphaproteobacteria; order SHVZ01; family SHVZ01; genus SHVZ01. Next base: position 4,285 of record CAZDGR010000105.1, read on the forward strand.
AATTGGCACTGTTTGTGCTAGTTTGTTCCAGTAGTCGACGATCGGAGCCCGCCCTGCTGTGACCACCGCCGTCAAGACCGCCGGCAGTACCGCCGACGTCGCCACCGCCTTGGCGGCGCGAATTGCCGGTTTCGAGCTGGAAGGCGGGGCGCTTCTGATCCAGGTCCCGCAGGTCCCGCTGGAGCTGATCGAGCCGGAGGTGGCCAGGAGCCGGGGATATTTTGCCTACCCCCCGCATGCCCTTTTCTACTTGGCCGCCACATTCCGTGGCCTCGGTCTCCAGACTCGCCTGCTCGACCTCAACTTCGTCACGCTCGACGCGGCGCAGAAGGGCAAGGACGCCGTGCTGCCGGCCTGGGAGACCGCCCTTCAGGAGGCGCTCGCCGGCATCGACAAGCCTGTCGTCGGCGTCTCGCTGATGTTCGACAACACCTATGCCGAGTTCATGCGGGTCTGCCGCCGCATCCGCGAACTCAAGCCCGACGCCGCGATCTTCGCCGGTGGCGTCGCCGCTTCGGCGGACCCTGAGAAGATCCTCGACGACGGACTTGCCGATCTCGTCTTCTGCCACGAGGGCGAAGGCGGCATCGAGAGCTTCTATGCTTGGCATCGCGGCGAGCGTCGCTCCGGGCCGATCAACGTCGCCTTCAAGGACCTCAAGGGACGTCATCTCGCCACCCCGATGCATTCGGGCGGCGAGGTCGATCTCGATATCCGCGACGAGATCGGCAAGGTACCGATCTCGCTCTACCACCGCCAGGGCTCGCTCTCGAACTTCTCGCGGATGAACGGCATCGACGTGCCGTTCGCGACCGTGCTCTCGCGCCGCGGCTGCCGGGCCCGCTGCAGCTTCTGCGGCGTTCGCAACTTCAACGGCAAGTCGGTGAGAGTCCGCGACAACAAGGGCGTGGTCGACGAGATGGTGAAGCTCCGCACGGAGCACGGCGTCCGCCACTTCGACTGGCTCGACGACGACCTGCTCTACGACCGCGACGGAATCATCGAGCTGTTCGACATGATCGCCGAGCGGCTTCCTGATGTGACCTGGGCGGCCAACAACGGGCTGATCGCGTCCGCGATCAAGCGGGAAGTCCTGCAGGCGATGGAGCGCAGCCACTGCATCGGCTACAAGATCGGCCTCGAATCCGGCAATCCGGACGTGCTGAAGGCGATCCACAAGCCGGCCAGCCTCGAGACCTTCTTCGCCTTCGCCGAGCTCGCGCAAGACTACCCGTCGATGCTGGTCGCGGTGAACTTCATCATGGGGTTCCCGGGCGAGAAGCTCCACCAGATGCTCGACTCGTTCCGGGTGTCGGTGACGGCGCGCATGGACTGGCAGAATTTCTACGTCTACCAGCACCTGAAGAACACCGAGCTCTACAAGGCGGTCGGCGGCACCTCGGGCGGCGTGGTGGAGACCGAGCTGGGCAAGGATGGCCAGCACGTCAGCTTCAACCCGGTCCGCGCCGGTCAGTTCAATAAGACGAAGGCGGCGGCGCTGGCCGAAGGCTACGACATCTTCGACCTCGACCCGGCAATCGAGCCGACGCGCCCGCAGCTCCGCGAGATCTGGTTCGCGTTCAACACCGTCGCCAACTTCCTGAAGATGCCGGCGCTCGACACCGACTCGGAGGTGCGGCTGCGCCAGGCGATCCGCTGGATGGAGGCTCTTCAGCACGCCTATCCGGAGGACGCACTGATGTCCTCCACCCTGTACGCGCTCCAGTCCAGGCTCGGAGAAACGAAGAAGGGCGGGCTCGCCAAGCTGAAGGACACGGCCCGCACCAAGCTCGCCCGTTCCGACTATTGGCAACGGCGGGACAAGGCCTTCGGATTCTCGGCGTTCCTCGACGACGCCAGGCCGGAAGTCGATCGGCGCGCCCTGGCCGTCATCGCCAAGGCGGCCTAGGCAGCCTTGAACAGGTGGCGATGGCGGCGGAGAAAGCCGCGGCCGATCCGGCAGCCTACGTCGCCGGTCGAGAACGAGTGGCTGAGCTCGTCCCATAGCTTCTGCAGGCGCTCGTCCTCGACATCGTAGGGACGCCGCCCTTCCGTACGCTCCAGCATTTCAATCGCAAGGTCGCGCAGATCCTCCGCGTCGGTGTCGACGACGTCGAAGCCGAGGCTCTCTACGTGCGTCGCATCATAGGTAAGCGCCAGGGGCATCGTCAGGCACTCGTCGAAGCTCAGGATTCGGCCGCTCGCCCGCTCGCGATAGAGCTTCGGCACGACGACGTCGCTCTGGGTCACCAGCCTCTCGCCCGCCGGAAAGAAGTTCGCCCCGCCGACGGGAACGCCGAAGGCCGAGGAGACGATGCACATTCCCGAGGTGGTACCGAAGAAGAAGCGGCAGCTCGCCGCCAGGAAGATGTCCATCTCCTGGGACTTGTACGGCGAGCGTGCGTAGTCGATGACTTGCGGCATCGGCGGCAGCGGCTTCATCGACGCATCGCCCAGCCGGATCACCCACCCGCCGCGCCTCACGATCTCCTGAAGGCCATCCGCGTAGTCGCCGATATCGGCATTGCGGGTCGCCTCGCTGGTTCCAGCCACTTCCTGGAGGAAGCCCGACTCGCGCACATGCACGCAGACGAACCATGCCTCATCAGGCACGCCCATGGCCTTCAGTACGGCTCTTCCGCGCTCGACCTGGGCTCGCGTCAGGTCGAGCAGCGGCCCGCGCCCCTGCCGCTGCCATTCCTGCTGGACGGCGAAGAATGCCCGGTTCTTCGACATGCTGCGCCCGTCGGGCAGGCGAACGTAGACGGGATTGAACGCAAGGCGCTGACGCAGCGGCTCCAGGCTTTGGATCAGCCTCGGGTCGTCGACAACGGTCACGTAGGGCCGCCAGCAGTCGAGGAAGGCCTGGTTGCAGACCTGCTCCTTGGGCGCCAGGAGAAGCGTGACGAACGGAGGCAGCCACCCGAGCTTCTTCATCTTCACGTGAAGATCGAGCTGAAAGGCGAACTCGCCGATGCGCGTCAGGAGAACGTCGGGATGGAGAATGCGAATGCCGTGGGCGCCGATCTCGTCTTTCGCCCGCCCCCGCATCTGCTCGTCGATCAGCCGCGTCGCGTACCGGACGTAGGCGGCTTCTTCGCCGATGTCGCGCAGGTACTGCACGTACGGGATGACGAAGCCGGGCTCCGCCGGATTGCGGTCGGCCGCGACCTTCGCCGGGACCATCACGTGCTGCAAAGGCAGGCCGCCCGCCTGCAGGGCGGCGGCGAGCGCGACATACCCCTCGGTATACTCCGGGTCGTTCTGGACGGCGCGGTAGAGCGTGCCGACCGCCTTCGCCAGATCGCCCGACCGCTGCTGCGTCACGCCGAGCACCGTATGGCCGTGGCCGTAGCGGAGCTTCAAGGCGAGCGCGCGCATCATCCACCTCTCGGCCTCGGCATACCGCTGACTGCGGCCATGCAAGGTGGCGAAGCGAACGATCAGGTCTTCGCGCGTCGGGCTGCGGGCAAGCGCCCGCCGGAACCAGAGATCGGCGGCCTGCCGGTCGCCAAGCGCCTCCACGGCTTCCGCCAGGTCGGCGAGGCGGTCGACGTTGGTCGGTTCCAGCTTGACCGACTCGACGAGGTGCTTGATTCCGGCGCCGTCGCCAAGCCCAAGCATCGCCATCCCGAGCTGGTGCTGGAGGCGGCCGTTCGCAGGCCAGACCGACACGGCGGGCTGCAGCAGTGCCACAGCCTCCTTCGCCCGCCCTTCCTTCAGGTGCTGCTTCGCCGCCTCGATGAAGACATTGGCAGCCAGGGTCGACGGATTGGCCTGCGCCGGCTCCGTCATTTCAGTGCGCGACGGATGACCGAGGCCGCACGCTCGGCCTCTTCCTCGGTCAGCGAGAAGTGCGACGGAAGCCAGAGCCCCTTCGCCGAAGCCTCGATAGAGGCTTCGAAGCCGCTATCCGGCTGCTTGTAGCTGTCCTGCCGGTGGATCGGGAGCCAGAAGCGGCGGCTGCCGATCTTCTCGGCGGTCAGCGCCTTCTCTACGTCGTCGGCGCGGTCGATCAGCGCATCGGTCCATTGCGTGATCTCGCCGCCATTGTCGTCGACCGCCGGCAGCACGATGCCGGGGCAATCGCCGAGCAGCTCCTGGTACCAGCGATTGCGCTTGCGAAAGCCGTCGAGCCGCTTCTCCAGCCGATCGAGCTGCGCCAAGCCGACCGCGGCCTGCAGGTTGGTCAGCTTGAAATTGAATCCGAGCACCGGATGCAGGTCGTTGCCGCCGGTGCCCTGATGGCGCCGACCCTGGTCCTTGAGCTCGCGCAGACGGTCGTGCACCGCATCCTCGTTGGTCGCGACCATGCCGCCCTGTCCGGTTGTCACGGTCTTGTTGGCCGAGAACGAGAAGGCCGAAGCGCGGCCGAAGCTGCCGAGCGGACGTCCCTGGAAGCGCGAGCCGAAAGCCTCCGCCGCATCGCAGACGAGCTCCAGCCCCCGCTTCTTGCAGAGCGCCTCGAGGGCCACGTAGTCGGCGCCGCGGCCGTTGACGTCGACCGGCACGATCGCCCGCGTCCTCGGCCCGATCGCCGCCTCCGCCTTGGCGATGTCGAGTGCGAAGCGGCGGGGCTCGACGTCGACCAGCCTGACCGAGGCGCCGGTCAACCTGACCGCGTTCGCGGTCGCAATGAAGGTCAGGTCCGGCACGATCACCTCGTCGCCGGGGCCGATCCCGACCGCCATCAGGGCCAGCGCGATGCCGGTTGTGCCGCTGGTGACGCCGACGCAGTGCCTGACGCCGAGCACCTCGGCGCAGCGCCGCTCGAACTCGCGGGTGACATTGCCATCGTTGATGTAGTTCGAGGCGATGACCTGGTTGACCTTCTCGGTCTCCTCAGGACCCGTCTCGACGGAGAACCAGGGAATGGGCCTGCTCACGGCATCGGCTCCCGCTTGCGGCGACGTTCGAGCGGCCTGGCCGGAACGCCGACCACGGTCATCCCTTCCGGCACGTCGGATGCCACCACCGCGCCGGCACCGATCGTGGCGCCCTTGCCGATCTTGATGCGCGGAAGGATCACCGCGTGCGAGCCGACATAGACCCGATCCTCGAGCGTGACGTTGCCGAGGATCCGGCAGCCGGGCGCCAGCGTCACGCAGTCGCCGATCCTGCCGTCGTGATGGACGGTCGCGCCGACGTTCATCTTGACCGAGACGCCCAGCATCGCGTCCGGCCCGACATGGGCGGCGCGCTGCACGATGCATCCCGCGCCCAGCGTGGCGCTGCGTGCGACATGGGCATCGGGAGCGATCACCGTCTGCAGGCGATCCCGGCCGTAGTGCCCGACCAGCTTCGACTTGAGGCCGGTGGGATCGATCGACAGCACGATGCGGAGGTCAGGCCGCTGCGCCTTCACCTCAGGCCAGGCATCGTCGCCGCCGAGATGAGGCGCGCCCAGCGCATCGGCCGCCGGATGCATGTCGAACACGCCGGCGAGATCCCATTCCGGCATCGTCTGGATCAAGTCGATCAGATCCTTGTCGACGCCGACGATGGCGATCGGGCGACCCATCCTAGACCTCCAGCACGCGCGGTGTCGGCAGCGGCACGATGAACTTCCCCTTGAAGCCCTTCTCTCGCAGCTTCGGCGCCAGCTCCTCGCCGATGTGCCAGGAGAGGAAAAGCGCGTATTCCGGCTGGTCGGCGAGCAGCTTCGCCTCGTCGAGCACCGGGATCCGGGTAGACGGAATGTACTTGTTGAGCTTGTCCGAGCCCGGCACCTCCAGCACGCACTCCATCAGCTCGGAGTCGATGCCGACATAGTTGATCAGCGTGGAGGCCCGGCTCGGCGCGCCGATCCCGTAGATCCGGTGGCCGGCCTTCTTCATCGGGGCGATCAGCGCGTGCAGGTCGAGCTTCGACTGGCGCACGCGGCGGCGGAACTCGTCGAACACCTTGCCGTCCTGGAGCCCCTGCTCGCGCTCCTCGTCGAGGAAGGCCTTCACGCTGGGCTCGATCTTTCGTTCGCCCTTGCGCGCCGAGTAGACGCGGATCGAGCCGCCATGGGTCGGGATGCGGCGGACATGGAAGATCTCCATGCCGTGCCGCCCGAACAGCTCGTTCAGGCTGCCGACCGAGTAGTAGCGGAGATGCTCATGATAGATCGTGTCGTACTGGAGCGTGCGGATCAGGTCGCCGAGATAATGGTTCTCGGAGATGAAGACGCCTTTCGACCCCAGCAGCTCCAGGATGCCATCGACGACGCCGTGCACGTCGCCGATATGGGCGAAGACGTTGGCGGCAGTGATCAGCTTGGCCGCGCCGATCTCCTTCCGCGCCTTCGCCGCTGTCGCCTTGCCGAAGAAGGCGATCCAGGTGCGGATGCCCTTGCCGTTGGCGACGTCGCCCGCACCCGACGGCTCGATGCCGAGAACCTGGTTGCCGGCGCCGTGGAAGTTGGAGAGCAGCGTGCCGTCGTTCGAGCCGATGTCGACGACGAGGTCTTCCTTGCCCAGACCGACGATCGGCGTCGCCTCGCGCTGCAGGTCGGCGAAGTTCTCGCGGAGGATCCGCGTGGTGCCGCTGCGATAGGGATAGGTCGGCGGGAACAGAACCTCGGGCTTCACCTCGGTGCCGATCTGGACCAGCGAGCAGTCCTCGCAGCGAAGCCATTCCAGCGGGAAGGTCGGTTGCTCCTCGGCGCGGGTGCCGACCTTGGCCATCGTGTTCACCGGCGCCACATAGGCCAGGAACAGGATCGACTTGAGCCGCTGGCCGCCGCAGATCTGGCAACGGGTGACGGGCCGCGACAGGGACTCGGTCATTTGGCGTCTTTTGGCTTCAGGTGGCGATTCTTCACGTACCAGTCGACCACCGGGGCGATGCCTTCGGCAAAGGGAATCTTGGGGTCGAAGCCCATCCTCCGGAGCTTGCCGATATCGGGCGAGCGCCTCGGCGTCTGGCCGGCCGGGGATTCGCCGAACTGGAGATCGGCCTCGCGGCCGAAGCAGCCGACGATCCGCCGCGCGACGTCGGCGATGGTGAGTTCCTCGGGATTGCCGATATGCGTGATCGAGAGGTGCGGTGCCTTGTCGATCACGGCGACGAGGCCGGCGGTGAAGTCGTCGACATGGATGAAGGCGCGGGTCTGCCTGCCGTCGCCCTGGATCGGGAAGCGGACCTTGCCCGAGGGCTGCGCCTTGACCGCGTCGTCGGCGCGGAGCGCCAGTTCCGGAACCACGTGCTCGAAGCCCATGTCGGGGCCATAGACATTGTGCGGACGGAACACGGCGACACGCTTGAAGCCGGTGCGGCCGTAGTTGAGCGCAATCAGCTCGCTCGCCAGCTTCTGGCCGCCATAGGAATAGCGCGGGTTCAGTGGGTCGGGGACGATCAGCGGCGCGGTCTCGTCTGTCGGCACCTTAGGCGGCGTCTGGTAGACCTCCGACGACGCGGCGACGACCACGGACCGCGGGCCGGGCCGGTGGGTGGTGCGCC
>CAZDGR010000106.1:0-11720 GCA_964504845.1 uncultured Rhizobium sp.
AACCCGACCTTCGATCTGGCGAAGATCGTCAAGCGCTCGCGCCAGGTCGCCGGCCAGCTCTCGTCCGGCGTCAAAGGCCTGATGAAGAAGCACAAGATCACCGTGTTCGACGGCCATGGCGCCCTCGACGGCACGGCCGCGGGCCAGCGCAAGGTCAAGGTCACCAGGGACGGCAATCCGGTCGCCGACATCACCGCCAGGCACGTGATCCTCGCGACCGGCGCGCGGGCACGGTCGCTGCCGGGGCTCGAGCCCGACGGCAAGCTGATCTGGTCGTACAAAGAGGCGATGGTGCCCGAGACCATGCCCAAGTCCCTGCTGGTCGTGGGATCGGGCGCGATCGGCATCGAGTTCGCGTCGTTCTACCGGACGCTCGGTGCCGAGGTGACGGTGGTCGAGGTCATGGACCGCATCCTGCCCGTCGAGGACGAGGAGATCTCCGCCTTCGCGCGGAAGTCCTTCGAGAAGCAGGGCATGAAGATCATGACCGGCGCCACCGTGAAGGCCCTGAAGAAGGGCGCCGACAACGTGACCGCGACGGTGGAAGCCGCCGGCAAGTCGCAGGAGATCACCGTCGATCGCGTCATCCTCGCGGTCGGCATCGTCGGTAACGTCGAGAAGATCGGCCTCGAAGGCACCAAGGTGAAGGTCGAGAAGACGCACGTGGTGACCGACGGCTATCTGCAGACGGGCGAGCCCGGCGTCTATGCCATCGGCGACCTGGTCGGCGCTCCCTGGCTCGCGCACAAGGCGATGCATGAAGGCGTGATCTGCGTCGACAAGATCGCAGGCCTGCACCCGCACGTCATGGACACCTCCAACATCCCGGGCTGCACCTACTGCACGCCGCAGGTGGCGTCGGTGGGTATGACCGAGGCCAGGGCGAAGGCGGCTGGGCATCAGGTCCGGGTCGGACGCTTCCCCTATGTCGGCAACGGCAAGGCGATCGCCCTCGGCGAGACCCAGGGAATGATCAAGACCGTGTTCGACGCCAAGACCGGCGAGCTGCTGGGCGCCCACATGATCGGCGCCGAGGTCACCGAGCTGATCCAGGGCTACACGATCGCCAAGACCATGGAGACGACCGAGAAGGAGCTGATGGGGACGATCTTCCCGCATCCGACCCTCTCGGAGATGATGCACGAGGCGGTCCTTGACGCCTACGGGCAGGTCCTACACATCTAGTCCATGACCACCGTCCGTCATCCCGAGAAGGCGCATCGGCCGGACAACCCGATCCAGCGGAAGCCCGACTGGATCCGCGTCAAGGCGCCGGTAAGCCGCGAGTACCAGGAGACCCGCCAGCTGATGCGGCGGCTCGACCTGAACACGGTGTGCGAGGAGGCGGCCTGCCCGAACATCGGCGAGTGCTGGGCGAAGAAGCACGCGACGGTGATGATCCTTGGCAACGTCTGCACGCGGGCCTGTGCCTTCTGCAATGTCGCCACCGGCCGCCCCGACCAGCTCGACCCGCACGAGCCCGAGCATGTGGCCGAGGCGGTTGGCAAGCTGGGCCTGGCCCATGTGGTCATCACCTCGGTCGACCGCGACGATCTCGACGACGGCGGCGCCGGCCACTTCGCCCGCGTCATCCGCGCGATCCGGGCATCCGCTCCGGCCACGACCATCGAGGTCCTGACGCCGGATTTTCTGCGCAAGGACGGGGCGATCGAGACGGTGGTCGATGCCGGTCCCGACGTCTTCAACCACAATCTCGAAACGGTGCCGCGCCTCTATCCGGAGGTGCGCCCGGGCGCCCGCTACTTCGCCTCTCTTCGCCTGCTCGACCGGGTGAAGGAGCTCAATCCGCAGATGTTCACCAAGTCCGGCCTCATGGTCGGCCTCGGCGAGAGCAAGGAGGAGATCCATCAGGTGATGGACGATCTCCGCGCTGCCGATGTCGACTTCCTCACCATCGGCCAGTACCTGCAGCCGACGCCGAAGCATCACGCGGTGATGTCGTTCGTGACCCCGGACGAGTTCGGTGCCTACAGGACGATGGCGACGGGGAAGGGCTTCCTGCTGGTCTCGGCCTCGCCGCTGACCCGCTCCTCGCACCATGCCGGCGAGGATTTCGAGCGGCTGCGCGAGGCACGGCGGGCCCGGCTCGCCGCCGCCGAATAGGGGATGCCGACCCACGCCGAGAAGCGGCTGCTGCCCTACACCTGGGAACAGCTCTACGGCCTTGTCGCCGAGGTCGAGAAATATCCCGAGTTCCTGCCCTGGTGCCTCGCTGCGCGCATCAGGAAGCGCGAAGGCACTACTTTCTGGGCCGACCTCGTGATCGGCTTCAAGATGATCCGTGAGCGCTTCACCTCCCAGGTGAAGCTGAGCCCGGAAGATCGGCGGATCGACGTCGAGTACACCGACGGCCCCTTCAAGTATCTCAACAACCACTGGATCTTCACGCCCATGCCGGGCGGCCAGTGCGAGATCGACTTCTACGTCGACTTCGAGTTCAAGAACCGGATGCTGCAGGGCCTGATGACGGTGCTGTTCGACGAGGCGGTGCGCCGCATGGTCAACGCCTTCGAGGCCCGCGCCAAGGCGCTTTACGGCGCGTCGTCGTCCGGCGCCTGACCGGCGGCCTCGGTCACCATCGCGAAGGCGTGCAGCACTGTCGCCAGGCGCACCTCGCGGCGGCTTCCCGGAAACACCTGTCGCTCGTGCACGGTCTTGCCGCCGCGCCGTGCCACGGCGAGATGGACGAGGCCGACCGGCTTGGTCGGCGTCGCCCCGCCCGGGCCGGCGATGCCGGTGACGGCGACCGCGATCTCGGCCCGGCTCTTCGCGATCGCGCCCTCGGCCATCGATCGTGCGACCTCCTCGCTGACCGCGCCATGCTTGCCGATCAGCGTCGACGGTACGCCGAGAAGGTCGGTCTTGGCGTCGTTCGAGTAGACGACGAAGCCGCGTTCGACCACGTCGGAGGATCCGGCGATCTCGGTCAGCGCGGCGGCGATCAGGCCGCCGGTGCAGCTCTCGGCGGTCGCGAGCCTGAGATGGCGGCGACGCAGGTGCTGGAGCAGCTTCTTCGCGAGCGCGTCGAGGTCGGTCATCGTCCGATCAGCCAGAGAATGATCCAGGCGCCGGCCGCAGCGTACGGAGCGGCGAGCAGGTCGTCGAGCATCACCCCGAAGGCGCCGCCGACGTTGCGGTCGGCCCAGCCGGCCGGCCATGGCTTGAGGATATCGGCGGCGCGGAAGGCGGCGAAACCCAGCAGGAAGGCCAGCGGCTCCTGCGGCAGCACCGCCAGCACCAGCCACTGGGCGCAGACCTCGTCGATGACGATGTCGGGTGGATCGGCGACGGCGCTGTCGGCCAGTGCGCGGTCGATCGCCCAGATGCCGATGGCGGTCAGCGCGGCGGCGCTCAGCAGCGACAGCCACAGGCCGAGGGGCGCGAAGCCCCAGGCGATCGGCAGGGCCAGAAGCGATCCCCAGGTGCCGGGCGCGAAGGGCAGGCGCCCGAGACCGAAGCCGGAGGCGATCAGGCGCGGCAAGGTCGTCACAGCACCACCGTCGCCGAAGCCTGGGCGGCAATGCCTTCGCTGCGCCCGGTGAATCCCAGGCCCTCGGTGGTCGTCGCCTTGACGCTGACGCGGTCGACCTCGACCGAGAGGATCTGGGCGATCGCCGACCGCATGGCCTCGCGATGGGGGCCGACCTTCGGGCGCTCGCAGATCACTGTCACGTCGACATGGACGACGCGGCCGCCGCGCGCCCGGACCAGGTCCGCGGCGTATGCCAGGAAGCGGCTCGACGCGGCACCTCTCCACTTGGGATCGCTCGGCGGGAAGTGCAGGCCGATGTCGCCGGCTCCGATCGCGCCGAGGATCGCATCGGTCAGGGCGTGCAGCCCGACATCGGCGTCGGAGTGGCCGATCAGCCCACGCTCGTGCGGAACGCGAACGCCGCAGAGCCAGACATGGTCGCCATCGCCGAAGCGGTGCACGTCGAAGCCGGTGCCGGTGCGGCTCTCGCCGGAGAGGTGCCGCGCGCGCTCCAGGTCGTCGCCGGTGGTGATCTTGAAGGCGGCCTCGGCGCCGGCGACGAGCGCCACGGGTAAGCCTGCGGCCTCGGCGACCGCGGCGTCGTCGGTCATCTCCGATCCGGCGAAGCGCCGATGCGCGGCGAGAATCTCGGCGAAGCGGAAGCCCTGCGGCGTCTGCGCGCGGAAGAGACCGGCACGCGGCACGGTCGCGACCACGCGGCCGTTCTCCCCCTGCTTCAAGGTGTCGGCGACCGGGAGGGCAGGGACCGCGGCCGGGTGCGCGGCGAGCGCCTCGATCACCCGGTCGATCACCGCAGGCGGCGTCATCGGCCGCGCCGCATCGTGGATCAGCACGAAGTCGGGCGGTTCGCCCGCCAGGTGTTCGAGGCCGTTACGGACCGACTCCTGTCGGGTGGCGCCGCCGATCACCGGTGGCGGCAGCTTCAATACCCCGGTTGCTTGCCCATAGGCTTCGCGGTCGTCCGCGCCGATCACGGCATGGACTTTCGTGACCCGCGGATGCGTCGCGAACAGCGCCAGGCTGCGGGCAAGCACGCTCGCCGATCCGAGCATCCGGTACTGCTTGGGCTCGTCGCCGCCCAGACGGTGACCGCGGCCCGCCGCCATGACCAGCGCCGCGACGCTCACGCCTGAGTGTCCGGCGGCAGCGGGAAGAACATCCGGATCGCGGTGCCGCGGCCCTTCTCGCTCTGGATCTCGATCCGGCCGCCATGCAGCTCGAGGAAGGCCTTGACCAGGGGCAGGCCGAGGCCGGTGCCCTCGCGGGCGCGCTTCGCCGTGCTGTCGACGCGGCCGAACGGCTCCATCGCGGTCTCGATCTCGGCCGCGGTCATGCCGGCACCGGTGTCGACGATCGAGATCAGCGTGGCGTCCCCGACGATGCGGGTCTCGACGACGACGCGGCCGCCGGGCGGCGTGAACTTGATCGCGTTGCCGAGGATGTTGACCAGCGCCTGCTTGGCGAGGCGCCGGTCGGCCCAGAGCGCCAGGTCGGGAACGTCGGCGTCGATCTTCAGATGGATCGCCTCCGCCTGCGAGGACACCAGCTTGACCGACTCCTGGACCAGGCGCCGAAGCGAATTGCGCTGCGGCTCGATCGCCATCCGGCCGGCTTCGACCTTGGCGAGGTCGAGGATCTGGTTGATCACCTGCAGCAGGTGGCTGCCGGCGCCGTGGATGTCCTCGGCGTAGCTGACGTAGCGCTCGTTGCCGAGCGGGCCGAAATGCTGCTGGCGCATCACGTCGGAGAAGCCCAGGACCGCGTTCAGCGGTGTCCTGAGCTCGTGGCTCACCTGGGCCAGGAATCGTGACTTGGCACGGCTCGCCTGCTCGGCCTCGAGCCGGGCGAGATCCAGCTTGCGGGTCAGGTCCTCGAGCCTGGCCGAATGCTCGGCCTGCTCGGCCTCGCGCGCCTTGATCGGGGTGATGTCGGTCCGCGTCCACAGGATGCTGCCGTCGGCCAGCACGCGGTTGCTGGAGAGCATCCAGCCGCCGGCGGCGCGCTGGTGCTCGTAGGTGGTGTTCTGCTGGTAGCGTTCGAGCCAGCGGCGGATCGCGTCCTCGTCGGGCTCGCCGGGATCCTTCTGCAGCGCGCCGCGCGTGACGGCGGTGGTGACGAAGTCGGGGAGCGTCAGGCCGGTCTCGAGGACATCGGCGACGCCCGGCACGAGGCGGGCATAGGCTGCGTTCCAGATCGTCAGGCGCAGGTCGCGGTCCCACAGAACGAAACCGTCGGTCGAGTTGTCGAGCGCGTCGGCGAGCAGCCGCGTCGCCTCGATCGCCTCGGCCCGGCTGGCCTCGAGAGCGTCCTCGGTCTGCAGCCGCTCGCTGATGTCGGTGTAGACACGGACGACGCCACCGTCGGCCAGCGGACGCTGGCGCACCTCGACGGTGCGGCCGTCGGGCGCGGTCAACCGATAGATGCGGGCGGCGAAGTGCTCGGGGTCGGCGAGCTCGCGCTCGATCCGGCGGGTCAGCTCCGGCTCCGCGATGCCGGCGCCGGCATAGATCCGCCGCATCACGTCGGCATAGGGGATGCCGTCGGGGTGCTCCTCGCGCGGAATGCCGAACCAGTCGAGCACCGTCTGGTTGGCGGCGACGACGCGGAGCGCGCCGTCGATCATCACGATGCCCTGGTCCATGTTCTCGAGCACGGTCCGGAGCGCGGTCTGACGCTCGTCGAGCGTGCTCTCGCGGGTCCGCTGGGCGGTGATGTCGGTGATGAAGGTGGCGACGCCGCCCCCGGCGATGGGCGACCGGCGGAAATGCAGCCAGCGGCCGTCTGCGCCCCGGCGCTCCCATTCCTGGGTCCGGTCGCCGACGAACTGCGCCAATCGGCGCCGGGCCTCGACGGCGGGGTCGCCCGGCCCGAAGACGCCTTGCTCGGCCCGCCACCGCAGAATCTCGCTCAAGGGGGTGCCGTGACGGGCGAACCTCGCCGGCAGCCCGAGCAGCTGCAGCCAGCGGTCGTTCCACAGGATCAGCCGCCGGTTCGCGTCGTAGACGCTGATTCCCTGCTCGCTGTGCTCCACGACCACCCGAAGAAGATCGGCGTCGAGAAGGCCGGGGGCACCGCTCGCGGGCACAGGTTCAGTCTGGTTCATGAAACCGGCTCAACCTAACAGGGAGAGCAGGCCTCGCAAAGCCGCCGGCCAGGGGAGAAATTGTTAACCTTTTGGCGGCAGACTGCCGATGTGACCGCCGTTCAACCCTCTGCCGCGACCCTGCCCCCGGCGGGCATGCCCTCGCCCGAGCCCGAATCTCCGTCGGCCGAGGCGTCGGGCGCCGCCGAGGCGCGGTCGTCACCGCTCGACCAGGTGCGGTTCCTGTTCCGGCCCATCTGGGACGTGAAGCGCCAGGCGGTCTTCAACTTCATCTGCGTGCCCGTGATGAAGACGCCCGGAGGCCGCATCGTCTCCGGCGAGACCTCGGTCGAGGGCCTCGGTGACCGCCATACGCGCCTCGACTACGACCTGCGCCTCCTGAAGCGGGTGGTGGACGAGCTGACGCGGATGGGCGCCGAGGACCGCCGGCTGCTGTTCACCATTCCGGTGCACGTCGATACCGTGAGCTCCGGTGCCTTCCGCACCGAGTACCTGAAGCTCTGGCGCGCCGTTCCTCTCAGCCTTCAGCGGCTTGCAATCTTCGATCTGGTCGGCGGCAGCGACGGTTTCCCGCAGAGCCGCCTGATCGAGATCCTGCCGAGCCTCAAGCCGGTGTCGCGGGCGGTGACACTCCGGATGCCGATCGCGTCATCCCATTCCTTCGGCCGTTTCGCCCATGTCGGCCTGCATGCGCTGTCCTCCGAGGCGCCGACCGGTCGCGAGGAGAACGCGATCGGCGATATCGAGAAGTTCGTGATTGCGGCCGAGAAGGCCCACCTGCTTACATATCTCCATGGAATCCGGACCGGTAGCCTGGCGCTTGCCGCAGTCAGCGCCGGTTTCAGCTTCATCGACGGCCCCTCGATCGGCTCGGCCGAGGCCAATCCCAAGGACGCGCTCCGCTTCAGCATGGAAGACCTTTACGCCAAGCGTTGAGGCCCATGCCGCCGCCTAGTCGAGAGCGGCGACCTCATGTCCTTCACGGCCGCCTGATCGTGGCCCTTCTTGTCGGCTCGTTCGCGATCGCCGGCACCCTTCTGCTCTCCCTCGTCTCGGGCGAAAGCTTCCTCAGCTGGCCATGGTCGGCACGGCAGGTGATCGGCCTCGTCGGGCTGTTCGCGCTGCTGGCGGCGGCATTGGCGACCGGCTGGATCGTCTTCGCCGCGAGGCTTGCGCAGCCGGTCGAGCGGCTGGCCGCCGCCGCCCGGCGGATGACCGGAGGTGCGACGCTGGTGCAGATCGGTCCGAGCTATTCGCCGGGCGAGATCGGGCTGGTCGAGCGTGCGTTCGACGCGATGGTCGAGACCGTCGTCCATCAGAAGGCCGAGGCCGAGGAGGCGCGCCGCATCCTTGACGACGCGATCCACAGCCTCTCCGAGGCCGTCGTGCTCTACGACGCCGACGAGCGGCTGGTGTTCTGCAACCGGCGCTGCGTCGAGCTGTTCGGGGTGATCAGCGACCTGATGGTCCCGGGAGCCAGGTTCGAGGACCTTACCCGCGCGCTCGTCGAGCGCAGCGACGAAGAGGCGAGCGACGGGCGCCACGAAGACCGGGTAGGCGAGATCATTCGACAATTCCGGGCGCGCGAGCGGAACGTGTTCGAGCGTCATGGGGATCGCTGGCTTCGGATCTCCAGCTCGGCCACATCCGACGGAGGCACGGTCGTTGCCATCGCCGACGTGACCGATCTCGTTCGTCGCGAGCGCGAGCACGAGGCGACGAACCGGCGGATCAAGGCCTATGCCGATTCCTCGGCGGACTGGTTCTGGGAGATCGACCCGAGCTTCCGTTTCACCTTCACTTCGCCCGGACAGGGCCTCCTCGATCCGCGCGACGTGATCGGCAGGACTCGCTGGGACCTCGACAGCGCTTCCGACCTGAATGCGGATCTGTGGCCGGCGCATCGCGCACGGCTCTACCGCCGGGAGCCGTTCCGTGACTTCCGCTTCCGCGTCCGCGACCCGGACGGCCGGCTTCGCACGATGTCGATCAGCGGCCTGCCGATCCACGACGATCACGGCGTCTTCGAAGGCTATTGCGGCATCGGCCGCGACCTGACCGAGGAAGTCGAAGCGATCGAGAGCCTGCGTCTTTCGGAGGAGCGTTTTCGCACGCTCGCCGAAACAGCGCCGACCGGTATCTACCGGATGGACGCTTCGGGCAGCGTCGTATTCGCCAACGAGATCTGGCGGCGGACGATGGCGCTGGCATCGCTTCCCGTCGTGGCCGAGGTCTGGCGCTCAGCGGTCCATGCCGACGATGCCGAGCGGGTCGGTACGGCGCGGAGCGATGCGCTGAGTTCAGGACGGGACCTGCGCGAGGAGTATCGTGTCCGTCGCCCGGACGGCAGCGTGCGCTGGGTGGTCGATGCCGCCACGCCCGAGCGCGACAGCGCCGGAGTCGTCGCGGGATTCGTCGGCACGCTGGCCGACGTCACTGAGAAGCGCGAGATCGAAGCCAGGCTCGAGCAGTCAAGACGGCTCGAGGCACTGGGGCAGCTCACCGGCGGCGTCGCCCACGACTTCAACAACCTGCTGATGATCGTGCTCGGCAATGCCGAAATGCTCGAGGACTTGGCGAACCGCGGCGGCGAGATCAAGCCCGAGCGGTTGCTCAAGCTGGCGCGGACGATCCTGAACGCTGCCGAGCGCGGTACGTGGCTCACCCAGAACCTGCTGGGATTCGCCCGGCGCCGCTCCGTCCGGCCCGAGAAGGTCGCGGTCAATGCGCGCCTGCAGGATCTGGGCGAGCTTCTGCGCCGAAACCTCGGCGGCAAGATTTCCCTTGTGTTCGATCTCTCGGCCGAGCGCGACGAGGTCATGGTCGACGTGACCCAGCTCGAGAACGCGGTCATCAACGTCGCTCTCAACGCGCGCGACGCGATGGCCGATGGCGGCCGGATGACGATCGCGACGAGGAACCTCGTGGTCGGCGTGCCGCCGCGCCCGGGTGACGGGGATCTCGCACCGGGCCGCTATGTCGCGATCGCCATTGCCGATACAGGTACCGGCATGACGCCGGAAGTCGCCTCCCGCGCGATCGAGCCCTTCTTCACGACCAAGGGCGACAGGCAGTCGTCGGGGATGGGGCTCAGCCTCGCCTATGGCGTTGTCAAGCAGGCCATGGGCGAGCTCCGGATCGATACGGCGCCCGGTCGCGGCGCGACGGTGTCGCTGATCCTGCCGCTCCTCGATGCGTCGCCGCCGGCAGGCCAGAAGAGCGCCCCGTTCCGTGACGACATAGTGCGCCCCGAGCCGCTTGCTGGCCGCCCGCGCGTGCTGGTGGTCGACGACGATCCGCCGGTGCTGTCGGTGATGACCCAGCAGCTCCAGCGGCTGGGATGCGAGGCGATCGGGGCGAGCTCTGCCGATGCGGCGTTGCGCCTGCTGCTCGCCGACCAGTCCATCGCCCTGATGTTCAGCGACATCGATCTGGGATCCGGCCAGGACGGCTTCGCGCTGGCGCGCGAGGCCAGGCGGCTCAAGCCGTCGCTGAAGGTTCTGCTGACGACGGGGAAGCCGATCGATCGCGGCGAGGCCGAGGACCATCCGCCGATCCTGCCGAAGCCGTTCACCCAGCGCGATCTCGCCGACAAGCTGCGCGAGGTTCTCGAGCCCCGCTCCTAGCGGCGGGTGACCACCGGAGCGGCAAGGACGTAGCCGGCGCCGTGCACGGTCTTGATCAGCGACGGTTCGCGCGGGTTGTCCTCGATCTTGCGCCGAAGCTTGCCGACCATGACGTCGATGCTGCGGTCGAACGGACCGGCCGAGCGATGGCGGGTCATGTCGAGAAGCTGGTCGCGCGAGAGAACGCGCTGTGCATGAAGCGCCAGCACGCGCAGCAACTCGAACTCGGCGGCGGAAAGCGTGATGTCGACGCCGTCGGTCTTCATCAGACGACGACGGCCGCAGTCGAGGGTCCAGTCGGCGAAGGCGAGGATGGTGTCGCCGGAGGCAGGCGAGGCGCCGGCGGAGCTGGTGGTGCGCCGGAGCACGCTCCGGATCCGCGCCAGCAGCTCGCGGAGATGAACGGGCTTGCCGAGGTAGTCGTCGGCGCCGACCTCGAGCCCGACGACGCGGTCAACCGGGTCGCCGCGGCCGGTCAGGATCACGATGCCGGCCTGGGTGGTCGATCTCACGTGACGGGTCAGGTCGAGGCCGCTCTCGTCAGGGAGGCCGAGATCGACGACGACCAGGTCGAAGCCGCCCCGCGCCAGGCGTCGGCGGGCGGAGGCGCCGTCGGCGGCGCGCTCGACCTCCATCCCCTCGTCGGAGAGGTAGTCGCTGATCGTCGACGAAAGGTCGGGGTCGTCCTCAACCAGGAGGATCTTGGGACGCTTGCCGTCGAGCGCGGTCATGGTCTGGTCCGGTCGCTGGTGCTCGGGACTCGATTGATGTCAAACGGAAAGATACCGGAAGTTACAAGTTTTTACACGGGGGACATTCGGCCATTACGCCTGTGCATGAGGGTGGGGTCATGGCCGTACACGCCGTCATTCGCACCCCGCCGGTCTCGAGGCCGAGCGCGCTCGACCTCCTCGACGCGCTCGAGGCGCCAGCGGCGCTGCTGGACGACCGCCGGCATGTCATCGCCGTCAATCCGGCGGCCAGGATCGCTGGCGACCAGCCGGTCCCCGGCCTGTCCCTCGTGCCTGGGCGCTCCTGGATCGAACTCTGCAGGAATTCGGGCGCAGTCGGCCAGATGGCTGCCGACCTGGAAGGGCTGGTCACCGGTCTCGACCCGAGGGCGACCGGGTCCGCCGTCGACTATGCCGTGCGCGTGGCCGGCCGGCTCAAGGCCTTCCGTCTCACCGCCCGGATCCTGCCCGGTGGGTCGGATCACGTCCTTGTCGTCCAGACCGACTCCACGCGGTTCGAAGCCGTCGAGCAGCGGCTGCGGGAGGTCGAGCGCCGCCAGGCCGACCTTGCCGAGCTGACGGCGGACTGGCTCTGGACCACGGACGAGGACCTTCGTTTCGTCGAGCCGGCCGCCCCCAGCGACCCGTTCTGGCGCCGGGTCCAGCCGAAGCTGATCGGCCAGCGCCGCGCCGACCTGCTCGAAGACGCGGCCGAGACGATCGCGCGCCGTCGCCCGTTCCGCGAC
>CAZDGR010000107.1:0-10531 GCA_964504845.1 uncultured Rhizobium sp.
CGTTCCTCGAAGGCGGCGACGGTCGGATTGCGGAAGCGCGAATAGACGTAGCGGTCGTTGCGCGGCTGGGCGAAGGCGGCCTCGGCCTCCTCGGCCGAGCCGTAGACGTAGCCCGAGGTCATGTACATGGCCTCGGCTGTCTCCATGTGCTGCGAGCGGTTCAGGCCGCCGCGAACGAGACGGGTGCGAGGGCGCCAGGCATCGAGATTGCCGTGAGCGGTGTCGACCATGTGCTGTGCTCCTCCCGAGCAACAAAAAAGCCCCGGCCGGTCTCGGTCGGGGCGCACTTGGTCCCGACCTTTTAGCGGTTTTCTTTAACGTGGGCCGCAAGCCGGTCGGCTCAAATCCCCACGGAATGAGCCGCTTGTACGCGAGGCGAATCGCGCTGTCAACCCGAGGGGCTTGCATCAGGCGGTATCCTGCGTCACGCATCGCGCAGCACATGAGCGACGCGACGTCCCTTTCCGCCCTCCTTGCAGAGGCGGTGGCCAGAGCCGCCGATCGGCCGGCGTTCTTCGCCGGCGACGCCGTCTATCCCTATTCGTGGCTCGACGAGATGAGCCGCCGCGCCGCGCTCGGATTTTCGACCATGGGTGTGCGTACCGGTGACCGGGTGGCGATCTGGCTTCCGAACCTTCCCGAGTGGCCGGCGCTCTATTTCGGACTGGCACGGCTCGGCGCCGTCGCCGTGCTCGTCAACACGCGCTTCCGCTCGGCCGAGGTGCAGGACATCGTCGGACGATCGCGCGCCAAGGCTCTGATCCTGGCGCCGGCGTTCCGCACGATCGACTTCGCCGGCATCCTGGCGGCGGTCGATCCTGCCGCGCTTGACGCGATCCGCTGGGTTGTGACGGTCGGCGACGCGCCGAAGGCGGTGCTTGCCGGACGCGATCACTATGCGAGCGACGAGGTATTCGAGGCGCCCCCGGCCACCTTCGACCAGGCGACGGCCGAGACGCCGGTCACGATCTTCACCACCTCGGGCACGACCAGGGCACCGAAGTTCGTGCTCCACACGCATGGCAGCCTGACGAGCCATGCGCGCACCGTCGCCCGCGTCTTCGGATACGACCGCGACGACACGGTGCTGCTTCAGGCGCTGCCCTATTGCGGCACCTTCGGTCTGGCGCAGGCGCTGGCCGGCATCGCTGCGGCGTGTCCGTCGGCGTTGCTTTCGACCTTCGACGGCGCCGGGGCGGCCGCGGCAGTGAACCGTCATCGGGTCACGCAGTTCAATGCGACCGACGACATGGCAGCGCGGATGCTGGAGGCAGCGCCGCCGGGCGATCGCCCGTTCCCGTCGCTCGTGGAAGTCGGTTACGCGCGGTTCAATCCGGCGCTCGCCGACCTGGTCGAGCGCGGCGAGCGGAAAGGCGTGCGCCTCCACGGCCTCTATGGCATGAGCGAGGTGCAGGCGCTGTTCGCCCGCCAGCCCGGCGACGCGCCTCCCGAACGACGCCGCATCGCCGGCGGCGTTCCGACCTCGGCCCAGGCCGCGGTCCGCGTCCGCGATCCGGAGACCGGCCGCGTGCTGCCGCCGGGCGACTCCGGCGAGATCGAGATCAAAGGTCCGAGCCTGATGAAAGGCTACGACGGAAACGAGGATGCGACCCGCGAGGCCTTCACCGAGGACGGCTGGTTCCGAACCGGCGATCTCGGGCGGATGGACCCACGGGGCGGTTTCGAGTTCGAGACACGCATGGGCGACGTGCTTCGTCTCGGCGGCTTCCTCGCCAGCCCCGCCGAGATCGAATCCCAGCTGCAGGGCGATCCCTCGGTCGACGGCGCCCAGGTCGTCTCGATCGCCGATGCCGCGGGAACCAGGCCGATCGCCTTTGTCACGCTGAAGCCCGGCGGCAGCTTCGACGAGGCGGCGCTGATCGCCCGCTGCAAGGCATCGCTGGCCGGGTTCAAGGTGCCGGCGCGGGTCTTTTGCCTCGACGCTTTTCCCAGCACCGTTGGCCCCAACGGCACCAAGGTCCAGCGCCATCGCCTGCGCGATATCGCCGATGAGTTCATGCGCCTTCGGAGGACAATGCCATGACCGACCCTGTCCTGCTCACCCGCGACGGCGAAGTCGCCGTCGTCACGCTGAACGAGCCGGAGCGGCGGAACGCCCTGTCGCTCACCATGCGCGAGGTACTGTGCGAGGTGCTGGACGAGGCGATGGCCAGCGACGCGCGCGCCATCGTGCTCGCCGGCGCCGGCGGCAACTTCTGCTCGGGCGGCGACATCAAGTCGTTCGATCCGGGCGCACCGCTGGTCGAGATCCGCGACCGGTTGAACCGGCTCCACCGCGTCGCGCGGATCCTGCTGACCGGGAAAAAGCCGGTGATCGCCGCGGTCGACGGTTATGCCTTCGGCGCCGGCGTCTCCCTGGCGCTCGCCTGCGATCACGTCGTTGCCGCGAAGGATTCGCGCTTCTGCGCCAGCTTCAACCGGGTGGCGCTGATGGGCGACCTCGGTCTCCTCTACACGCTGCCGCTCCGCGTCGGCATGGGCAAGGCGCGAGAGCTCTTGATGCTGGGCGAGATCGTCGAGGCCGCCGAGGCGCTGACCATCGGCCTTGTCGACCGCCTGGTCGAGCCGGGCCAGGTGCTCGCGGCCGCGATCGAGCGCGCGAAGCTTTTCGCCGCCTCGCCGCCGGTGGCGCTCGCGCTGACCAAGTCGGCGCTGGCGCGGATGCCGGCATCGCTGGACGAGGTCCTGCAGATGGAGCTCGACGGCCAGAGCGCCCTGTTCCAGACCGCCGACCATGCCGAAGGCCGCGCCGCCTTCCTCGAGAAGCGGACCCCGAAGTTCCAAGGCCGCTAGCAAACCGCGGACGCGGCCTGTAAAAGGCCGCGCCATGACCGAGACCTTCACCGTCGCCGTCCCCGGCGCCAGCCTCGCCGTCGAGTCCCAGGGCCGCGGCCGTCCCGTCGTCTTCCTGCACGCCGGCGTCGCCGACCGCCGCATGTGGGCGGCCGAGATGGACGCGCTCGCCGATACCCATCGCGTCGTCGCCTACGACCGCCGCGGCTTCGGCGAGACCTCCGCTTCGACCCAGGCCTTCTCGCATGTCGACGACCTCGAGGCGGTTCTGGACCGGCTCGGCAAGGAGCCGGTCGTGCTCGTCGGCTGCTCCCAGGGCGGGCGCATCTCGATCGACTTCGCGCTGACCCATCCCGATCGCGTCGCCGGCCTGGTGCTGGTGGCCCCCGCGGTCAGCGGCGCGCCGAGCCCGGCGACATATCCGCCGTCGATCGCTGCCCGCATCGAGGAGATCGAGCAGGCGGAGGAGGACGAGGACATCGATCGCATCAGCGCGCTGGAGGCCTGGTTCTGGCTCGACGGGCCGAGCAGCCGCGAGGGCCGGGTCGACGGCGAGGTGCGCGAGCTGTTCCTCGACATGAACGGCATCGCGCTCAGCCAGGACGAGGTCGGCGAGGAACGGAAATCGTCGCCGGCGATGCCGAGGATCGGCCAGCTCTCGATGCCGACGCTGGTGATCTGGGGCGACCTCGACTTCGAGCACATCCAGCGCCGCTCGGCGGAGATTGCCGCGACCGCGCCCAAGGGCGAGGCCTTCCTGATCCCCGACACCGCGCACCTGCCGAACCTGGAGCAGCCGAAGATGTTCGGCGACCGCCTCCGGCAGTTCCTCGATCGGCTCTAACCCCGGCGAAAACGCCAGGCGCCGTCGGAGGCCAGCTCGCGCACGGCGCCGCCGCGCGCCCTGAGCAGATTGATGTGCGAGAGCGTCTCGCCGATCGCGAAGCCGGTCTGGTGCTGGTCGAGCGGGCGGGTAAAGAGGCCGCGCGCGATCTCCATCGTCGTCTTCGGCCCGTCGAGCAGCGACGAAAGCTTGTCGAGCCGTTCCTCGTGATGCTCGCCGAGCTCGTCGATGCGCTCGCGCAGGCCCCGGAACGGCTCGTTGTGCGAGGGCAGGATCAAGGTCTCGCCCGGTAGCGCACGGATGCCCTGGAGCGATGAGAGGAAATCGTCGAGCGGATTGGCCTCCGGCTCGTTCGGCCAGACGCTGACATTGGGTGAGATGCGCGGCAGCACCATGTCGCCGGCGATCAGAAGCTTCTCTTCGGGGCAATAGAGGCAAGCATG
Source organism: uncultured Rhizobium sp. (assembly GCA_964504845.1). Taxonomy (GTDB): domain Bacteria; phylum Pseudomonadota; class Alphaproteobacteria; order SHVZ01; family SHVZ01; genus SHVZ01. The sequence goes on from CAZDGR010000107.1 coordinate 4,102, forward strand.
TTCCGGCGCATGGCCGAGGCCGATCACGACACGCCAGGTGCGGCCGCCGATCCTGATCTCCTCGCTTTCGCGGATCCGTCGATAGGCGCGCGGGATCTCGCCGACACGCTTGGCATAGGATGGACCGGCCTTGCGCACGCCGTCGAGATACTCGGCCGGCGCCCCGGCCTTCTCGTAGAACTCGACCTGCTGGTCCAGCATGCCGGGGCCGGTGTCCTGCTTCAGCATCCGCGCCTGGAGCCACTCGGCGCGTGTCATCCAGAGCTCGACGCCGAAGCGGTCGGTCAGCCAGCCGGCGAGTCCGGCGTGATCGGGATGGAAATGGGTGCAGATCAGCCGGACCACCTTGCGGCCGGCGAGCGGGCCTGAGAACAGCTGGTCCCAGAGGCCGCGGGTGGTGTCGTCGGCGATGCCGGTGTCGACCAGCGTCCAGCCGCCTTCGTCCTCCAGCGCCCACAGATTGATGTGGTTGAGCGCGAAGGGCAGGGGCATGCGGATCCAGAGGACGCCGGGGGCGACCTCCTTCACGGTCGCCGGTTCCGGGCGGCCCTCGTACGGATAGGAAAGCGTGGCGGCCACGGACTCGTCCTCGACGCTTGCGGAGGGCCGGGTTATAGCATGGCGCCCCCGCGGCTGAAGGAGCCCCGATTTGAGCGACACATCGCCGCTCACCCTGGCACTCGGCGACGACTACCCTGAGATCCGCGCCGAGGTGGCGAAGATCTGCGCCGGCTTTCCCGGCCCCTACTGGCGCGAGCTGGAGGAGGCCCAGGCCTATCCGGAAGCCTTCGTCCGGGCGCTGACCGAGTCAGGCTATCTCGGCGCGCTGATCCCGGAGAGTTTCGGCGGTGCCGGGTTGCCGCTTCGCGCTGGCGCCGTGATCCTGGAGACGATCCATCGCGAGGGCTGCAACGCCGGCGCCTGCCATGCGCAGATGTACATCATGGGCACGCTGCTTCGGCACGGCAGCGAGGCGCAGAAGCAGCGCTACCTTCCCGACATAGCGGCAGGCAAGCTCCGCCTCCAGGCTTTCGGCGTTACCGAGCCGACCTCGGGCTCGGACACGCCGGCGCTCAAGACCCGCGCGGTCCGCCAAGGAAACAAATACGTCGTCCATGGCCAGAAGGTCTGGACCAGCCGCGCCTTCGCGACCGACATGATGCTGCTGCTCGCCCGCACGACGCCGATTGACCAGGTGAAGCGGCGTAGCGACGGGCTCTCGGTCTTCCTGGTCGATCTTCGCGAGAGCCGCGGCAAGACCGTCGACATCCGGCCCTTGAAAGCGATGATCAACCACAACACCACCGAGGTGTTCATCGACGGGCTCGAGGTGCCGGAAGAGAACCTGATCGGCGAGGAAGGCCGCGGCTTTCGCTACATCCTCGACGGCATGAACGCCGAACGCATCCTGCTCTCGGGCGAGGCGATCGGCGACGCCCGCTGGTTCATCAGGACCGCCAGCGCCTATGCCGGCGAGCGCCAGGTGTTCGGCCGCCCGATCGGCCAGAACCAGGGCATCCAGTTCCCGCTCGCCCGCGCCCATGCCGAGACCGAGGCGGCCGACCTGGTCGCCCGGCGTGCCGCGGCGCTGTTCGATGCCGGCCGAGACTGCGGGGCGGATGCCAACATGGCGAAGCTGCTGGCCTCCGAGGCCTCGTGGCGCGCGGCCGAGGCCTGCATGCAGACCTTCGGCGGCTTTGGTTTCGCCCGCGAATACGACGTGGAACGAAAGTGGCGCGAGACGCGCCTCTTCCAGACGGCCCCGATCTCGACCAACCTGGTGCTTGCCCACATCGCCCAGCACGTGCTGGGGCTGCCCAAGAGCTATTGAGGAATTCGACGATGGCTTATCGCGTCGGCGTCATCGGTCTCGGCATCATGGGCAACCGCATGCTCGACCGCCTCGCCCAGCATCCGGACCTGGAAGCATCTGCCGGCTGGGATCCGAGCAAGGAGGCCGTCGCCGCCACCAGGAAGGCGCACCCGACCCTTGCGATCGAGGCCTCGGCCGAAGCGCTCTGCAGGCGCGGCGGCCTCCACTGCGTCTACATCGCCTCGCCGCCGGCAAGCCACATCGCGCATGCGTTCCATGCCTTCGACGCCGGCAAGGCGGCATTCCTGGAGAAGCCGCTCGCGACCGACCTCAAGGAGTCGCAGGCCATCGTCGACCGCGTCGCACGAGAGAAGCGGAATGCCGCGATCAACTTCTCGCTCGCCCATGCGCCGGGCCTGATCGCGCTCGAGGACCTGGTGAAGTCGGGCCGGTTCGGCAAGCCGGTCTCGGCCTCGGTCGACGTGCAGTTCGCCGCCTGGCCCAGGCCCTGGCAGATGGGGGCGGCCTCCTGGCTCTCGAAGCGCGCCGAGGGCGGCTTCACCCGCGAGGTCGTCTCGCACTTCGTCTTCGCGCTCCAGCGGGCGCTGGGCACGCCGGAGATCCTGGAGAGCAAGGCCACATACCCGGCCGGTGACGGCGCCGAGACCGCGCTGCAGGCCCGCGTCCTTTTCGGCAACGTGTCGTCGGTGATCACCGGGCAAGTCGGCGGCACCGCGGTCGCCGACCGGAACCTCACCACGGTCGAGTTCGAGCGCGGCGCGATCCGGCTGATCGACTGGATGAACGTCGAGACCCGGGACGGCGACAAGTGGGTTCCGGGCGGCGACTCGCCGGAGGAGCTGCGCCAGCGTGCCCAGGTCGGCCAGCTCGACGCGCTGGCGGCGATGCTGGCCGGCCGCGCGCATCGGTTGCCGACGGTCGCCGAGGGCCTGGCGGTGCAGGCCTGCGTCGAGGGATTGCTGAAGTAGGCTACTCGGCGACGAGCCGGGTGACGCGCTTGCGCCCGAAGACCCGTGCCGCCGTCGCGTCCGAGAACATCTTGTCCGGCCGCTTGTCGAAGCTGAACAGCGCGATCATCCGCGGCCGCGTGCCCTTGACCGGGCTGACGCGATGCAGCGAATACTTGCCGCAGAACATCATCAGCGTGCCGGCTTCGACGCGGACCGTCTTCACGCGGTCGCGCCCGCCGCGCAGCACATCGGCGACCGCCGCATGGTTCTCGTCGTCGGCGCTCCGGATATGGGGCGCGAACTCGAAGTCGCCGCCCGACTCCGCACTCTGCAGCAGCAGGCTGATCACGAAGTCATTCGAGTCGAAGTGCCAGTGATGGGTGTCGCCCTCGTCCAGGATCGTCACGTTGCATCCGAACAGCGGGTCGAACACGCGATGAAGCTCGGTCTCGCCCATCACGTCCGCGATGAAGCGCGTAAGCCCGTCCCACCGATAGAGCCGGACGATGTGGCTCGAAGCCTCGAAATCGTCGCCGGCCAAGGTCCGCATCGCCAGCGGCGTCGCGATCGCGCGCGGATCGCCCGGCGGCAATCCCACGACCGGCGGGCCGTAGGGCGTCATCGCATCGTCGCGACGCCAGGCGCGTGGCCGGAGCCGCGTCGACTCCGCCGCCATCCTTTCGATCGCCTCCCGGCGAACGAAGCCGGGCAGCACGACACAGCTCGACGCCTCGAGGCCTTTCCGGGCATCGGCGACCAGCGCGGACCGGCTCGCCGGATCGTCGAGGCGGTAGCGGGCAAGATCGACCAGGTCGCTGGGCGGGGCGGCGAAGGGATCGCTCATGGGGCGATCTTAAATCAGGCCGGGATCCGCCGCATCAAGGTCTCCAGCACGTCGGCCTCGCCCGCCGGCTTGTCCCAGCGGATGCGGGCGACGCGCGGGAAGCGGAGCGCCACGCCCGACTTGTGCCGGGTCGAGCGCTGGGCGGAATCGAACGCGATCTCAAGCACCAGGCCGGGCGCCACCTGCCTGACCGGGCCGAAGCGGTCGACGGTGTTGTTGCGCACCCATTTGTCGATCTCCATCAGCTCGGCGTCGGTGAAGCCGAAATAGGCCTTGCCGACCGGCACCAGCTCGCCGCCAGGCTGGATCCAGAGTCCGAACGTGTAGTCGGAGTAGAAGGACGAGCGCTTGCCGTGGCCGCGCTGGGCATACATCAGCACGGCATCGATCGTGTCGGCGGCGCGCTTCCACTTGAACCAGAGTCCCTTCGGCCGGCCGGCGACGTAGGGGCTGTCGGCACGTTTCAGCATCAATCCTTCCGCGTTCAGCGTGCCTGCGCCGAGCCGGTGGCGGCCAAGCTCCTCCCAGTCCTGGAACGGCACCGGCGGCGAGAGATCGATTACGCCGCTGGCGACGCCGGCATGGGCGACCCAGTTCTCGAGCCGCGCCCGGCGCGCATCGAAGCCCAGATGCCTTAAGTCCTCCTCGCCCTCGAACAGCAGATCGTAGACGCGGATGAAGGCCGGGTAGTCGCCGATGAGCTTCGCGCTCGGCTTCTTGCGATTGAGCCGCTGCTGCAGGTCGTTGAATGGCGCCACCGTGTCCCCACGGCGAACCAGCAACTCGCCGTCGACGACGGCCGAGAACTTGAGCCGATCGACCAGGTCGGGAAAAGCGGAGCCGACTTCCTCGCCGCCGCGCGAGAACAGGCGTGCGCCGTCGGGTCCGGAGACGATCTGCACGCGGATGCCGTCCCATTTCCACTCGGCGCGGAAATCCTCGGGCTTGAGCGCGAGAAGATCGCCCTCCTCCAGCGCCTGCGCCAGCATCAGCGGGCGGAAGAGGCGGCTGGTGTCGATCTGCGGCGGCGGCGTGCGGCCCTCGATCCAGTCGAAGAGCGGGCGATAGGGTGGGTCGAGCCCGTGCCAGACCTCCTCGACCTGGGCGAGCTCGACCTTGCCGTGCTCGGCGACCGCCGTCTTGGCGAGCCGCTCCGAGACGCCGACACGAAGGCCGCCGGTCAGCAGCTTGATCAGCGCCCAGCGCGCATCGGCATCGAGACGGTCAAGCCAGGCGGCGAGCAGCTCCGGCACCTTGGCGCGCGCCGTGAGCGTCAGGGTATCGACCACCTCCGACAGGCGAAGGTCGTGCCCGGCCTCCTCCTTCGCAGGCCAGATCAGCGCGACGGTTTCGGCCAGATCGCCGACATAGTCGTAGGAAAGATCGAACAGCACCGGATCGACGCGCGCACGCGCGACGTCGCGCACCGATGCTGGCTTTGCCTCGGCGAAGACCAGCGTCCCGGTCAGCGCCGCCAGCGCGTAGCCCCGGTCCGGGTCCGGCGTCTCGGCGAGGTAGGCCTTCAGCAGCCGGAGCTTCGAATTCCGCGCCGGCGTGTAGAGCAGGCTGGCAAGCAGACGGGAGAAAGCCTTCAACTCCCCTCCTCCTCGAATCCCAGCAGCGACAGCGCCCGCGCCCGGATGCCGCGGCTGGTTGCGTGATGCACCAGCGCGTCCTCGCGGCCGTGGGTGACCCAGACCTCGGGAGCGCCGACGTCCTCGAGCGTCCGGCACAGCTCGTCCCAGTCGGCGTGGTCGGAGATCACCAGCGGCAGCTCGACGCCTCGCTGTTTGGCCCGCTGCTTGATCCGCATCCAGCCGGAGGCGAAGGCCAGAACCGGATCTGACATGCGACGCGACCAGCGATCACCGAGTGAGGATGGCGGCGCCAGCACCAGCACGCCGGCGAACATGCCGGGCGGCGCCTCGGTTGCCGGTCTCAGGTCGCCGAGGTCGATGCCGAGTCCGCTATAGAGCTCGCAGAACTCGATCAGCGCGCCGTGCAGATAGATCGGCTGGTCGTATCCGGCCTCGCGCACGAGGCGGATCAACCGCTGGCATTTGCCGAGCGCATAGACGCCGACCAGATGCGTGCGGTCGGGAAAGACGCTCATCGAGTGAAGGAGCTTCGCCACCTCCTCCTTGTCGTCGGGGTGGCGGAACACCGGCAGAGCGAAGGTCGCCTCGGTGATGAAGACATCGCAGCCGACAGGCTCGAAGGGCGGGCAGGTCGGATCGCGCCGGCGCTTGTAGTCGCCGGAGACGACGGCGCGGCTTCCCTGCCACTCCAGCACCACCTGGGCAGAGCCCAGGATATGGCCGGCCGGCTTCAGCGTGACGCGAACCCCGTTGACCTCGATCGGCTCGCCGTATCCCAGCGGCTGCACCGACTTCGCCGGCTCAGGGCCGATGCGGCTCTTCATGATCGCCAGCGTCTCGGGTGTCGCCAGCGCGGCGCCATGGCCGCCACGGGCGTGGTCGGAATGACCATGGGTGATCACCGCCCGGTTCACCGGCGAGGTCGGATCGATATAGAAGCCGCCGGGTTCCACCAGGAGCCCTGCCGGAGTCGGCCTCAGCCAGGTTTCGGGATGCTGCATGCGTCGGGTCTCACGGAGCGCGCCGGGCAAAGATAGCCTTGCCATCGCCGCCGAATGGGCGATGATGAACTTTACATTTTTGTGACATCAGCAGGCCGGAGTTTCCCGGGCGTTGGCCACAACTGTTCTTCTCCATCTTCTCGGCGGTGTCGCCCTGCTGCTCTGGGGCCTGCGCATGGTCAGGACCGGCGTGATGCGGGCCT
>CAZDGR010000107.1:10631-11692 GCA_964504845.1 uncultured Rhizobium sp.
GTCGCCCTGCTGCTCTGGGGCCTGCGCATGGTCAGGACCGGCGTGATGCGGGCCTTCGGCGGCGACCTCCGCCGGGCGATCGGGATCGGGCTCCGCAACCGGATCTCCTCGTTCCTGGTCGGCCTCGGCGTCACCGGCGCAGTGCAGAGCTCGACCGCGACCGCGCTGATGACCGCTTCCTTCGCCGAGCGGGGGCTGATGACCACCGCCCCGGCCCTTGCCGTGATGCTCGGCGCCGACGTCGGCACCGCGCTGGTCGCCCAGGCCCTCTCCTTCGATGTCAGCTGGCTCTCGCCGGCGCTGATCCTGGTCGGCGTCGTCGCCTTCATGGGTATCACCACGACCCGCTGGCGCGACGCCGGGCGCGCCGTGGTCGGCCTCGGCCTGATGCTGCTGGCGCTCCGCCTGATCGTCGAATCCTCCCAGCCGCTGCAGCACTCGGTCGTGCTGCAGGAGGTGATGACCGCGCTCGCGGGCGAGCCGCTGATCGCGATCCTGATCGGCGCCGGCCTTACCTGGCTCGCCCATTCAAGCCTCGCCATCATCCTGATGGTGATGTCGATGACAGTGATCGGCATCGTGCCCTTGCCACTGGCGCTCGCCCTGGTGCTCGGAGCCAATCTCGGAGGAGGCCTGCCGGCGGCGATGGCGACCTGGAGCGGCGACGCGGCCGCCCGCCGGGTGACGCTCGGCAACCTCTCGTTCCGCCTGATCGGCGTCATTGTCGCGCTGCCGCTGCTTGGCACGATCGCCGCCGCACTGCCGGCGCTCGGCGGCGACGTCGGACGACAGGTGGTGAACTTCCATCTCGGCTTCAACGTGGCGCTGGCCCTGACGTTCCTGCTGCTGCTGACGCCGGCGGCCAGGCTCGCCGAGCGCCTGCTGCCGGAACGGAAGACCGGCGACGATCCGATGAAGCCGCGCTACCTCGATCCCGCCGTGATCGACTCGCCGGCGCTCGCGATCGCCGCCGCCTCGCGCGAGACCCTGCGCATGGGCGACGCGCTGGAGACCATGCTGCGCGACGTGCTGACGGTGCTCCGGACCGACGACCGCAAGCT
>CAZDGR010000108.1:0-11481 GCA_964504845.1 uncultured Rhizobium sp.
CGGCCTCGGATGGGCGATCGCCCAGGCGCTTGCCGGTGCCGGCGCCCATGTCGTGTTGAACGGCCGCGACGCGGGCCGCGTCGCACCTCGCGTCGAAGAGGCGAAGAAGAACGGCTGGAGCGCGTCGACCTCGATCTTCGACGTGACCGACGGGCCTGCGGTCGCCGACGGCGTCGCCAGGATCGAGAAGGACCAGGGACACCTCGACGTCCTGGTCAACAACGCCGGCATCGTGATCCGGAAGCCGACGCTGGAGACCTCGGACCAGGATTGGCAGACGGTGATCGATTCCGACCTCACCGCCTGCTTCCGCCTGTCGCGCGAGGCGGCGCGCGGGATGGTCAAGCGCAAGTGGGGGCGGATCATCATGATCTCGTCGGTGATGGGCACGATCGCCAGGCCGACCATCGCGTCCTACGTCGCATCCAAGGCGGGGCTCCACGGTCTCACCCGCGCGCTCGCGGTCGAGCTCGGACCCATGGGCGTCAACGTCAACTGCATCGGCCCCGGCTTCTACCCGACCGAGGCCAACGACGTGGTCCGCAACAACAAGCAGTTCTACGACTGGGTCTCAGGCCGCTCGCCGCTCGGCCGCTGGGGCGATCCCAGGGAGCTCGGGGGAGCTGCGATCTACTTCGCCTCCGAGGCTTCCTCCTTCTGCAACGGCCAGGTGCTGACCATCGACGGCGGCATGATCGCCGCCCTCTAGAGGAACTGCCTTGTCGTCCCTACCTTGTTAGGGGCGTGACGACCCCGCCGAAGGAACGCCCCGACCCGGAGAGCCGCGAGTCCGCGCTGGCGCGCTATCGCGCCTATGCCGGCGCGCTGCTGCTGCTGGCGGCCGCCATCTGGGTCGCGACCCACTACGTGGCGCTTCCCCCGGTGGCGCTGGGGTATGTCCGGGCGGCAGCCGAGGCAGCGATGGTCGGCGGCATCGCCGACTGGTTCGCCGTCACCGCCCTCTTCCGCCATCCGCTGGGCCTGCCGGTCCCGCATACGCGCCTGATTCCACGGAACCAGGCGAGGATCGCCGACGGGGTCGCGACGTACATCGACCGCGAGTTCCTGCAGCACGACGTGCTGGTCGCGCGCCTAAGGAAGTTCGACATCGCCGAGCGTCTAAGCCGGCTGCTGGACAGCGAGGAGACGCGAAAGAAGCTGATCGACGGGCTGATGCGCTTCCTGCCGCGCGTCCTGGACGAGCGCAACAATCCGGGCGTGCTCGAAGCGGTGGCGACCGCGATCCGCTCAGGCCTCGCCAACAGCGACATCCGGCCTACCGTGGCGCGGCTGGTCCGTCACGCGATCGAGCACCCCGACTTTGCGCGCCTGGTCGACGACCTGCTCGACACGGCGATCGACTGGCTGGAAGAGAACCGCGAGGAGATCCGCGAGCGGGTCGGCGCCCGCAGCTACTGGTTCGTGCCGCGCTTCGTCGACCGCAAGATCGCCGACAAGACCGTCGGCGGCGTCAACGAGCTGCTGGAGGCTTTGGAAGACAGGTCGTCATCGGAACGGGCCGAGCTCGACCGCTGGCTCAAGACGCTGCCCGCTTCGATCGCCGAGGCGGATGGCGGCTTCGAGCGGCTGCCCGAGGTGATCGGCAAGATTCTCGATCACGAGGAGACGTCGCGCATCGTCGCCGGCGCGCTCGCGACCATCAAGGACACGATGCTCTCCGACCTTCAGGACCCGAACTCGAGGATCCGCGCGGCCTTCGACACCGTCGCCAAGTCGCTGGCCGATCAGCTCGACAGCCTGGCGCTTCGCCGCGACATCAACGCCGCGGTGGAAGCCTTCTTCGCCGAGAACGTGCCGGCCTGGCGCGACGAGGTCAGGAGCTTCATCGTCGAGCTTCTCGCCCGCCAGCAGCCAGACGCATCCGCCCGCCGGATCGAGCTCCAGGTCGGCAAGGACCTGCGGTTCCTCCGCATCAACGGCACGATCTTCGGCGCCCTGGTCGGCGCCGCGATCCACTTCGTCAATCGTCTTCTGGGACCTTAAGCGCCGGCGAGGAGACGATCGGCGGCCGCCTCGATCCGTTCCTCGATCAGCCTGTGCGCCTGCGCCCGAGGCAAACCCGGCGGGATCGGCTCCAGGAACTCGAGCGTGACCGTTCCCGGCTTCTTGAGGAAGCTGCGCCTGGCCCAGAAGCGGCCCGAGTCGAGCGCCGCCGGCACCAGGACCGTATCGAGGTGCGTGTAAAGGCCGACCGCGCCCGGCTGATAGGGTGCCTTCACCCCGGGCGCGACGCGGGTCCCCTGGGGGAAAATTACGATCTGCCGGCCCTCGGCCAGCTTCTCCGCGGCCTTCGTAATGGTCTTTCGCATCGTCGAGGCGCCGCCCTTGCGATCGATCGCGATCATGCCCGACTTGAGCAGGCACCAGCCGAACAACGGAACCATCAAGAGCTCGCGCTTCAGGATGTAGACCGGGGAATCGACGATGCAGAAGAACGCGATCGTGTCCCACGCCGACTGGTGCTTGCACGCGATGATGACGCCGCCTTCCGGCACCTTCTCGCGGCCGACGACGCGATAGCGGAGGCCGCAGATCACGCGCAGCAGCAGCAGCACGCTCCGCGACCAGCCACGCGCATAGGCGACCATCGCGCGTTCCGGCATCGCCAGGACCGGTATCGCGACCACCACGACGACGGTCGTCCAGGCGAAGAAGACGATGTTGAAGATCGCCGAGCGAATCCAGATCATGACGCTGCCTCGGCCTGGGGACGCGATGCGATGAGGTCGGCGAGGCCGAAGCGCAGCCGCGCCAGCATGTACTTGTGATACTCGATCACGACCAGCGCCGCCGATCCAGGCCAGCGCCACCACTGGTCGCGCTTGAAGTTTTCCGGGAACACCGGGTACGCGACGATCCGCGCTTCCGGCAGCGCGCGGCGGAACTCAGTCAGGCTCCGCGGCATGTGATACGTCGCGGTCACCAGCACCAGCGAGCCGAAACCTTCCCGGCGCATCCAGCGGGCGGCTTCGCCGGCGTTGCCGACGGTATCGGTCGCCTCGTAGCCCAGCGTCAGGCAGCACTCCGCAAGTGCCTGCAGGCGATTGTCGGCGCCGGCGATCTCCGCCTTCGCCACGTCCGGATGGACGCCGGAGACCAGCAGCTTCTTCGCCTCTCCCCGGGCCAGGATCTCGAGCCCCGCCGCAAGCCGCCTTGTGCCGCCGGTCAGCACCACGACGGCATCGGTCGCAGGCGCTTCTTCGTTCGCGGTCTGCGGCATCTCGCCGGCGAACCAGGCGAGACCGCCCGCCCACGCACCCATCGCCAGGAGGGCGGCGAGGACGCCCGGCCAACGCCGCCCGCCGTTCCGGCGATGTCGGAAGCTGAGCCTCACGGCATCCGCTTCAGTTGCCGATGAACGGTGGCGAGCGCCGCCAGCAGCGCGAATACCGCCGCGGCGACCGGGACGGCGGCAATCGCGCCCCAGGCAACCATGCTCAGCTTCACCTCGGGCAGCGGCAGCGGTCCGAGCGCGCCACGACCCTCGGCCAAGGCCGCAATCAGCGAGACTGCCGCGGCAAGCCCGATGATCCCGCCCTTGAGCGTCGCGCGGAACGCGTGCCCGGCGAACTGGCGGGCGATATAGGCGTCGCGCGCGCCGATCAGGTGCAGAACCTCGACCACGTCGCTGTGGATGGCCAAGCCCGTGCGGACGGCAAAGCCGACGGCGGCAGCCGAAAGCACGGCGATCAACGCGACGATCGCCAGCGCCACCGCCTCGACCGCCCGCACCACCGCACCGACGCCGGCGAGCCAGAGCGCGTGATCGTCTAGCTTGGCGCCGGGCACGGCCTCCGCAAGCCGCTCGCCCAGCGTGCCGAGGTCGATCCGCGCATCATCGGCGAGCTGCACCTCGATCAGCGCCGGAAGCGGCAGCTCCGCGACATGCGCGCCGACGCCGAGCCAGGGCTCGACCAGCCGCTCGAGCCTGGAGCGCGGTACCGGAACCGCGTCGCGCACGCCGGAGGTCGCCTTGAGAAGGGCGAGCGCCGCCTGCTCGCGCTCGGCGGCGGATGCGCCGGCGCGCGATGGCACCTCGACCGTCAGCGACCCGGCAAGATCCTGCTGCCAGCGCGACGCCACGGTCTGCGCCAGGAGAGCCCCGGCGAGCGCGACCGCCGCCAGGAACACCATCGCGCCGGCGACCCAGGGCAGGAACCGCGCCGAGTCGTCGCCGGCGAGCGGCAGCTCGCGATCGCGCTTCGACACCGCCCTAGCCACTGGCGCGCACCTTCGCCGGGCGCGGCCGGCCGGGAATCCGATAGAGCTTGCCGGCTTCGAGATGGAGCTGCGGATGGGGGAAGCGGGCGACGAGCCCGTCGTTGTGGGTGGCGATCACCACCGTCGTCCCCATCTTGTTCAGCTCCTCGAGCAGGTACATCAGCCGCATCGCGATCTTGTCGTCGACGTTGCCGGTGGGCTCGTCGGCGAGCAGCAGGCTTGGCCTTCCGATCACCGCCCGCGCGATCGCGATCCGCTGCTGCTGGCCGCCGGACAGCGTCGAGGGCAGGTCGTCCAGATGATCGGCGAGACCGACCCAGGCGAGCAGCTCGGCGACGTGATCGCGGATCTGGGACTCCTTGGCGCCGGCGACCCGGAGCGGCAGCGCCACGTTGTCGAGGGCCGAGAGATGACCGATCAGCCTGAAATCCTGAAAGACGACGCCGATCCGCCGCCTGAGCGCCGGCAGCTCGTGGCGCCGGATCGCCGCGACATCGCGATCGAACAGCTCGATCCTGCCGCTGACCGGCTTGAGGGCGAGATAGAGAAGCCTGAGAAGGGTCGACTTGCCGGCGCCCGACGGCCCGGTAAGGAAATGGAATGACCCCGGCCCCAGCTCGAAGGTGAGTCCGGTGAGCACGTCGGGCCCCCGGGCATATCGCGCCGACACGTCCTCGAAGCGTACCAACCGCGCCCGTCCCTTCCGTCTGCGGCCCCGCCTCCGCTGAAGGACCGCAGTCGGCAACATCGCACGGGGGGCAAAGGCCCGTAAAGCTGCCCTTCCCCACCCGCAACCATCTGCCACGCCTTGCAAAATGCCGGCGGCGCACCCTATAGATGGGCGGTCGCCCGGCGCCATCCGCCAACGGGAGCCCGACCCGGCTTGATTCTCACCTGTCCCGCCTGCGGCAAACGCTATCTCGTCCCTTCGAGCGCGCTCGGGTCGGCCGGCCGTCGGGTCCGCTGCGCGGCGTGCGGCGAGACCTGGTTCCAGGAGGCACCGCCCGAGGAAACCGAAGCGGCGCCCGCCTTCAACGACCCGGTCATCGACCCGCCGCCGGAAGACATCGAGCCGCCGCCGCTCAGGCCCGGCTCCAACCTTCCCGCGCTCCGCCGCCGGCCGGAGAAGAAGAGATTCCCTGTCGGGTGGGTCCTGCTCGGCCTCTTCATCATCGCGGTGATCGGCGGCGGCGTCTTCGCGCGCAACACGATCGTCGGCCTGTGGCCGCCCTCGGCACGGCTCTACGAGATGGTCGGCCTTCCTGTGCCGGTCCCCGGCGCCGGCCTGGTCCTGCACGACGTGGCGACCGAGCGGATGACCCAGGGCGGCGTCCCGATCCTGGTCGTGACCGGCACGCTGGCGAACCCGACCCAGGAAGTGAAGAACGTGCCGAAGCTGCGCGTCAGCCTCCGCGACTCGCGCCGTCAGGAAGTCCAGAGCTGGGTGTTCTCGGCCGACACCTCGAAGCTGGTGCCGGGCGAGTTCGTGAAGTTCGGCAGCGAGTTCGCCAATCCGTCGACCGAGGCGGTCGACCTGACCCTGACCTTCACCAACAGCGACTAGCCCCGACCCGCCGCTAGAAGCGGCGGAGCAGGCGGTCGATGTAGTCGCGCTCGATCTGCGGTCGGGTCGGCTCCGAGGCGCGCCGGCGGAGCTCGTCGAAGATCTCGCGCGAGCGCTGGATGTCGGCCTCCTCCGGGATCTCGACATGGCCGCGGTTCATGCCGCCGGAGTTCCGGGTCGGCCGGCCGAGCGGATCGCGGCCTTGGCGGTCGGCCTGGGGCCTCGGCTGGCCCGGCGCCGGCTCACCCATGCCTTCGCCCTCGCCCGGGTCCTGGCCTTCCATCTGGCGGGCCATCTGCTCGGCCATCTCCTGGGCGCCCTGCTGCAGCTGCTCCAGCGCGTCGGACTGCGGGCCGACGGCGTCGCCCCAGCCCTGACGGCGGAGCGCCTCGGTGGCGCTCCGCATCGAACGTTCGGCCTGGCCCAGGGCCCCGGGGATATTGCCGTTCTCGCCCATCTGGCGCATCAAGTCGCCAAGCATCCGGCGGACCGCGTCCTGGGTGTCGGCAGCGCCGGAGGCGGCCTGCTCGTCGCCCTCGCCGGGCTGGCCCTGCCCCTGCTGGCCCTGGCCGCGCTGCCCGCGCTGGCCCTGCTGGCCGCGCTGCCCCTGGCCCGGCTGCTGCCCGCGCTGGCCCTGCTGGGCGCGCTGGCCTTGCTGACCGCGTTGGCCCTGCTGCCCTTGCTGTCCCTGCTGCCCCTCGGCGCCTTCCTGGTCCTGCTGGCGCTGATGGCTCTGGTCGAGCAGCTGGCGCTGGCGCTTGGCCAGGTCCCGCAGGTTCTGAAGCATCTTCATCTGCTGCTGCATCTGCTGGTTCGGCCGGCCGAGCTGGGCCGAGCGCAGGTTCTCCAGCATTTCCTTCAGCTGCGAGAGCATCTGCTTGGCGGCGTCGCGGTTGCCGGATCGGGCGAGCTCGCGCGCCTTGTCGAGCATCCGCTGCAGGTCCTGGCGCTCGACCATCTGGGTGCCCGGCGGCAGCGCCTGCATCTCGGCCTGATCGCCGTTCTTCTGCTGCTCCATCATCTGGCGCGCCATCGCTTCCAGATAGCGGTCGATCGCCCGCTGCAGCTCGTCCATCAGCCGCTGCAGCTCCTGGTCCTCGACGTTGCGCGCGAGCGCATCCTCGAGCGCCTGCTGCGCCTGCCTGAGCTCGCGCATCGCGATCGAGACGTCACCGTCCTCGACCCTGAGCGCCACGTCCCAGAGGAGCTGCATCGTCGACTGCAGGCCGTCCTTCGAGTCGTCGTGGCGAAGCCGCCCCATCGCCGATTTGAGGCCCATGAAGACGACGATGTCGTCGCCATAGGCACCCGGGCGGGATGCGATCTCGGCGAGGCCGCGCATGACGCCGGCGCGGTTCTGGGTCGGTGCCTGCGCCAGCTTCTTCCGTTCCTCGACGATCGCGCGCGCGACCGGATGGCGGAACTTTCGCTCGGGCAGGATCAGCTTCTGCGGCTCGCTCTCGCCGGTCTGGCCGATCGCGTCGGTCGCAAGCAACGTCACCGCCACCTGCAGCCCGGCCCACGGATGCGCGGTCAGGTCGTGATAGCTGGCGTTCGCGGCCTCCTTGAGGCCGAGGCCCGGAAGGGCCAGCGCCAGCTCGATCATCTCCTCGGCGTCCATCTCGGTATTGGCGTCGTCGGCGCGGCGCACGCGGGCCGCCACAGACTCGACGCCGTAGTCGTCGGTCGCGGCGTAGTCGAGGCGGAGCGCGCCGCGGTCGCTCTGCGCAGGCGGCTGGCGGAAGGAAGCGGTCGGCGGGTTGTCCGGCACCACCTGGATGCGCCAAGCGCCGAGCTCCTTCTTGCCGGCAGCAACCGCGATGCGGCCGCCCTCGACCAGCGTCGTCGTCGCGCGATGGCTGGCCGGGCCTAGGCTCTCGAACGTCGTCGCCTGGTCGTCGACCATCAGGTTCGGCGAAGTCTTGAGGCCGTTGACCTGGGCAAGCACGACCGAGCGCACCGGAATCTCGATGGGCACCTCGGCATTCTGCAGACGCGAATCGAGGAAGATCGGCGCCTTGCCGGTGTAGGAGGGCGGGTTGACCCAGAGGTCGAGCGTCATGCCGGGACCGGCGGTACCGCCCGACATGTCCGGCGTCATCGCGCGCGCCACGCGGTCGAAGGCCTCGCCCGAGGAGGCAGCAAGGCCGATCACGAGCAGGAGGCCGACGGCGGCGCGGATGCCGAGCAGGTCGGCACGGCCCCAGCCGGCTTCCGGCACGCCGACGCGAAGACGTGCGAGCCGCTGCGCCAGGCGGCGGCGATGCGCATCCCAGAGTGCGCGGCTGACCGGATCGGCCGAGCCCAGCGCCAGCTGGTCATTGATGCCGGAGAGCGGCCGGTGATCGAGATCGCTCGAGACCTCGAGCCGTCGCCGCGCGGCGGCCTCGTCGGGAAGCGCCAGCGTGCCCAGCGCACGCCAGACGGCGGTGAGGAAGGCGATCGCGAAGACGGCGAGCGTGCCCAGGTGCGCCCAGCCCGGGAGCCTCGGCAACACGTCGACCAGCGAGAGCGCAAGGAAGGCGCCTAGGATCGTCGCCGGCAGCCAGAGCGCGGGCCACAGCCGCTCCCAGAACAGGGCCGCCCTCGCCAACGTCATCTGGCGGGCGACCCGGCTTCGGGTGCCGGGGTCGAGAAGGCTCTGGGGGACGCGCTCTTCCATCAAGTCACCTCACGGCCGCTCGCGCCGGCCGGCTCGACGGAAGCGGAAGCCCCCTAGAGCCAATCAGGAACGCGGTCGCGCCCGATAAGATCCTCGTAGCTCGGCCGCGGTCTCACCACCGCGAATTGGTGACCCCGGACAAGCACCTCCGGAGCCAGTCTGCGGGCATTGTAGCTGGAGGCCATCACCGCGCCATAGGCTCCCGCGTGGGTGATCGCAAGAATGTCACCGGCCCCGACCGGCGTGAGATCGCGGTCCTTGGCGAAGAAATCGCCCGATTCGCAGATCGGGCCCACCACATCGACCGGACGGGCCTTGGCGCCGGGCTTGGGCTCGGCCACCGTCACGATCGGGTGATGAGCCTCGTAGAGGGTCGGGCGGATCAGGTCGTTCATCGCGCCGTCGACGATGACGAAGGTCTTGGCCGAGCCTTCCTTCACGAAAAGCACCTTGGTCAAGAAAACGCCCGATTCGGCGACCAGCCGCCGGCCGGGCTCCAGCACCAGCTTGCAGCCGGCGTCCTTTGCCGCGTCGAGCGCGATCTTGGCGTAGTCGGCGACCTTGGGCGGCTCCTCACCGGTGTAGCCCACGCCGAGCCCGCCGCCGACGTCGAGCACGCTGATCGGTATCCCTTCGGCGCGAAGGGCCTTCACGAAGTCGACCATGCGCGCGAAGGCGGCGCGGTAGGGCTCGAGGTTCGTGATCTGCGAGCCGATGTGGCTGGCGACGCCGACGGGCTCGAGCGAGCCGTGCTTCGCGGCGCGCTTGAACACGTCCATCGCCTGGTCGAGGTCGATGCCGAACTTGTTGCCCTTCTTGCCGGTGGTGATCTTGGCGTGGGTCTTAGGGTCGACGTCGGGGTTGATGCGGACCGCGATCTTGGCGCGCTTGCCCATCTGGCGGGCGACGTCGGCCAGGAGGTCGACCTCGTGATCGGACTCGACGTTGAACTCGCCGATGCCCGAGGACAGCGCGAACGCCATCTCCTCGGCCGACTTGCCGACGCCGGAATAGACGATCTTCTTCGGATCGAAGCCGGCAGCGAGCGCGCGACGGATCTCGCCTTCGGAAACGGTGTCGGCGCCTGCGCCGAGCTTCTGCAGGAGGCTCAGGACCGCCTGGTTGTCGTTCGCCTTCATCGCGTAGCAGACCATCGAGTCCGTGCCGGCGAGCGCGTCCGCGTACTCGCGATACCGGCGCTCGATGCCGCTGCTCGAGTAGACGTAGACCGGCGTGCCGACCTTTTCGGCGACGGTTGCGAGGTCGACGCCTTCAGCATGAAGGCGGCCGTTCTTGTAGGCGAAGTCGTTCATTTGGTCGGATAGGTCCGGGGGAAGGGAATGTTCTTGGCGTCCTCGGGCGGGTCGAGCGTACCGGGCTTCTTGCCGCAGGCCGCGAGCGACGCCGTCAGGACGAGCAGGATCAGCAGCGATCTCATAGCCACGCCTTCCTCGCCGCCTTGGCCTGGCGGAGCACGTTCGCCGGCGCCGTGCCGCCATAGCTGGTGCGGCTCGCCGCCGAACGCTCGACCGTCAGCACCTTGAAGACCGCCTTGGTGATGCGCTTGTCGACGCTCTGGAAATCCTTGAGCGAGAGCTCGCCGAGATCGACGCCCTTCTCCTCGGCCAGACGCACGGCGCGCCCTGCGACGTGATGGGCCTCGCGGAACGGGATGCCTAAGGTGCGCACGCACCAGTCGGCGAGGTCGGTGGCGGTGGCGTAGCCGGCCGCCGCGGCGGAGCGGAGCACAGGCGCGTTCGGCTTCATGTCGCGAACCATGCCGGCGGTCGCGGCGACGGCGAGCGCGAAGGCATCGGCCGCGTCGAAGGTCGGCTCCTTGTCCTCCTGCATGTCCTTGCCGTAGGTCAGCGCGAGGCCCTTCATGACGATCAGCAGCGCGTTCAGCGCGCCGATGATGCGTCCGGCCTTGGCACGCACCAGCTCGGCGGCATCGGGATTGCGCTTCTGCGGCATGATAGACGAGCCGGTGGTGAAGGCGTCAGACAGCTTGACGAAGCGGAACTGCGCCGAGCACCAGATCACGATCTCCTCGGCGAAGCGCGAGAGATGCATCGCCGAGATCGAGCAGGCGGCTAGGTATTCGAGCGCGAAGTCGCGTGCGGCGACGGAATCCAGCGAGTTCGCGGTCGGCCGGTCGAATCCCAGCGCCCTCGCCGTCCGGTGCCGGTCGATCGGGAAGGAGGTGCCGGCCAGCGCCGCCGCACCCAGCGGCGACTCGTTCATGCGCGCACGGGCATCGCGGAACCGGCCGCGATCGCGCCCGAACATCTCGACATAGGCCATCAGGTGATGGCCGAAGGTCGTCGGCTGCGCCGATTGCAGGTGGGTGAAGCCCGGCATGATGGTGCCGGCATGAGCCTCGGCCTGGCCGATCAGCGCCGCCTGCAGGTCGCCGAGTGCCGCATCGGCCTCGTCGCACTGGCGGCGCACCCAGAGGCGGAAGTCGAGGGCGATCTGATCGTTGCGCGAGCGCGCCGTGTGGAGCCGGCCGGCCGGGCGCCCGATGATCTCCGACAGCCTGGACTCCACGTTCATATGGATGTCTTCGAGCGCCCGCGAGAACTTGAACTTGCCGGACTCGATCTCGTCCTTGACGCGCCTCAACCCTTTGACGATAGCCTTCGCATCGGGGCCTGAGATGATCTTCTGGGCGGCCAGCATCTCGGCATGGGCGATCGAGCCCTGTATGTCCTCGGCATAGAGCCTCCGATCGAAGTCGATCGAGGCGTTGATCTGCTCCATGATGGCGGCCATGCCGCCCGAGAAGCGTCCGCCCCACAGTGTGTTCGCCTTGGGGGCATTGGCTGACTTCTTGGCGGGGCGAGCGGAGGTCTTGGAGGTCTTGCGGGCCATGAATCCTGGGAATCGCTGGGGACTGACGCGGCGGGCGGCACTGGCCGGAGGATTCGCGCTCGTGGCCGCCGGAACCGCGCTTGGCGACGGACGGCCGCCGCTCGCGGGCCAGATGAAGAAGTTTACCTTGCCTCCGAGC
>CAZDGR010000109.1:0-11432 GCA_964504845.1 uncultured Rhizobium sp.
ATCGCGACGGGGCGGGCGATGATCGCCACCCTGTCCGGCCCGGTCAGCGTCGCCAGCGCCTTCGGGACGCCGACCATCCACACCAACGGCTTTGCCAGCACGCTGCACGCGACGCCGCGCGACATCTGGCTGCCGAAGCTCTACCGCGAGCGGGTCGGCGGACGGCTGCTGTCCCTCGCCGAGATGATCGACACGCCTTTCCGCGGCGAGATCCGCGGCAGTGGATTCGACGACCATGGTGTCGATCTCGTGCCCAACACGCCGGTGGAACTCGCCGAGGCGACCGACGAATTCTTCGATCGACTTGAAGGCCGGGCGCCGGCTGACGACCCCGCCGTCGAAGGCGTCTTCGCGCGCACCGGCAACCTCTTCATCGCGCCGATCTCCGCCAGCTTCCTTGCCCGACATCGCTCGACATTGCTGCCCGGTAGCTAGCCTCCCGGTCGCCGGGCCTGCTATGGGAAAGCCCTCGGGTCGCGGCGGAAGGAGCTTCTGAATGGCGCGGATGGTCGACGGCAAGGTGGTGGTGGTCACCGGATCGGGCGGCGGTATCGGCAAGGCGATTGCGCTGCTGATGGCTGCGCATGGCGCCAAGGTCGTGGTCAACGACATCGGCGCCGCCCTCGACGGCTCCGGGCACGACGACGGCCCGGCCGCGGCGACGGTCCGCGAGATCAAGGGCGCAGGCGGCGAGGCTGCGGCCAATACCGACTCGGTCGCCGATCCGAAAGGCGCGGAGCGGCTGATCCTGACCGCCCTCGATTCCTTCGGACGCGTCGACGCGGTCGTCAACAACGCCGGCATCCTCCGCGACCGCATCTTCCACCGCATGAGCCTGGACGAGTGGCGCGCGGTCATCGACGTGCACCTCAACGGCTCGTTCTACGTGTCGAAAGCGGCCGCCAACCATTTCAAGGAGCAAGGCTCCGGCGCCTTCGTCCACTTCACCTCGACCTCGGGCCTGATCGGCAATCTGGGGCAGGCCAACTATTCGGCGGCGAAGCTCGGCATCGCCGGGCTCTCGAAGTCGATCGCGCTCGACATGGCGAAGTTCGGCGTGCGCTCCAACGCGATCGCGCCCTTCGCCTGGTCGCGCATGATCGGCTCGATTCCGGTGACCGACGACGCGCAGAAGGCGCGGATCGAGAAGCTGCAGAAGATGACACCGGACAAGATCGCGCCGCTGGTCGTCTATCTCTGCTCGGACGCGGCGAAGGAGGTCACCGGGCAGATCTTCTCCGTCCGCAACAACGAGATCTTCCTGATGAGCCAGCCGCGTCCCGTGCGGTCCGTGCAGGCGAGCGACGGCTGGACGCCGGAGGCGATCGCCGATCACGCGATGCCGGCGCTCAAGGCCTCGTTCTACGACCTCGACGTCTCGGCCGACGTGTTCTCCTGGGATCCGGTCTGATGCCGATCGACGGAAAGCGCCTGCTTTCCTATGCCGTGCCCGATGTCGTCCAGGACCTGACGGTCCGCGACACGATCCTTTATGCGCTGTCGGCCGGCCTCGGCGCCGATCCGCTGGATCGAGACCAGCTCCGCTTCGTCTACGAGGAAGGGCTCCAGGCGTTGCCGACGATGGCGGTGGTCTTGGGCTATCCCGGCTTCTGGCTGAGGGAGCCCGAGCCGGGCGTCGACTGGGTCAAGGTCGTGCACGGCGAGCAGGGCATTCGCATCCACAAGAATCTGCCGGTCGAAGGACGGCTTGTCGGACGCACGAAGCTGACCGGGCTGGTCGACAAGGGCGAGGGCAAGGGCGCGCTGCTCTACTCCGAGCGGCAGGTGATCGACGCGGCCGGAAGTCTCGTCGCGACGTTGAGCCAGACAACGTTCCTTCGCGGCGACGGCGGCTGCGGCGGCACCACCGGGCCGGCGAGGCCGCCGCATCCGATGCCGACGCGGGCGCCCGATCTCGCCGTGGACCTGCCGACCTCTCCGTCGCAGGCGCTGATCTATCGCCTGAACGGCGACTACAATCCGCTCCATGCCGATCCGGCCGTCGCCAAGGCGGCGGGCTTCCCGCGACCGATCCTGCACGGGCTCGCGACCTTCGCCGTCGTCGGCCATGCGTTGCTCAAGGGGCTTTGCGGCTATCGCCCGGAACGCCTGACGGCGATGGAGGGGCGTTTCAGCGCGCCGGTCTATCCGGGCGAGACGCTCCGGACCGAGATCTGGCGCGAGGGCGCGGGCGTCGTTGCGTTCCGTACCCGCGCGGTCGAGCGCGACCAGGTCGTGCTCTCGAACGGGCGGGCCGAGATCGCGTGACGGCTCCGGTGCAACCGGCGCCACCCACGCCGAACTGGCTGCCCGGCTCGGTGCTTGCGACCTGCTTCCTGTTCGCGCTGGTCGGGCGCGGCACCGGCGAGACCTTCAGCGTCTTCCTGCTGCCCCTCCAGCAGGCCTTCGGCTGGGATCGTGCGCAGGTGACCGGCATCTATGGCATCTCGGCGCTGGCGATCGGCTTCGCCGGGCCGGTCGCCGGATACCTGATCGATCACTTAGGACCTCGCTGGCTCTACGTCGTCGGCGCCGCGGCGCTGTTCGCGGCATACGCCGGCGCCGCCTACGCGACCGAGCTCTGGCACTTCTACCTGGCGCTCGGCATCTGCATCGGCTTCGCCTCGGCCTGCCTCGGCAATGTCGCGCAGACGCCGCTGATCGCGATCTGGTTCAAGGGGCGCGTCTCGACCGTGCTCGGCATCATCGGTGGTGCCACCGGCATCGGCGCGCTGATCTTCGCGCCGATGGCCCAGGTGCTGATCGACCTCTACGGATATCGCGTCGCCTACGGGTCGCTTGCGGGCGTGGCCCTGCTGCTCGTCGTTCCCCTGGTATTCCTGCCCTGGACGCGGATCGAAGCGGGGCGCGACGGCACCGGCCCGGGACCGGCGGCGGCCGGCTGGAGCATCCGCCGGGCCGTCACCGAGCCGGTGATCTGGGCGATGTTCGCGGTCTACTTCCTGACCTCGACCGCGATCTCGGTGATCCAGCCGCAGATGGTCGCCTATCTGGTCGAGGTCGGATTCTCGTCGTTGACTGCTGCCACCGCGGTCGGTTTCGCCGGTCTCTCGGCCTCGGTCGGGATGGTGATCTTCGGGTGGCTCGCCGACCGGATCGGCCGGCGGCTGACCTTGTCGCTGAGCTATCTCTCGACGGCCATCGGTCTCGGCGTGCTGGCGCTGATGGCGGTGTGGCCGAGCCCGGTGCTGCTGGTCCTCTACGTGATGACCTTCGGCCTCTCGCTCGGATCGCGAGGGCCGCTGATCGCCTCGCTCGCGCAGCGCATCTATGCCGGTTCGACACTGGGCCGCGTGCTTGGATTCCTGGTGATCGGAATGGGCACCGGCACCGCTTTCGGCGCCTGGATCGGCGGCACGCTGCACGACTATTTCGGCGGCTATCAGGCGAACTTCGTCGTCGCCTGGGCCTCGATCTCGCTCGCGCTCACGCCCTGGTGGGTCTCGCCGCGGCTACGCCGGCTTTGAGGCCTTGAGGGCGGCGACCTCGGCCTCCAGCTTCGCCACCCGGGCGGCGAGGGACTCCTGCTCCGACCGCGCGGTCGCCGCCATCTCCTTGACCGCCTCGTAGTCGTCTCTCGTCACCAGGTTCATCTCGACCAGCAGCCGCTCCAGCTGGGCCTTGAACCGGGCCTCGACCTCCTGGCGCATGGCGGCGGCGGTGCCGATGGCGTTGGTCGCGAGCTTGGCGAGGTCGTCGAGGATTCGGTTGTCGGTCTGCATGTCGGGTCTCCTGGCGGACCATTGTGCCAAATACCATTCTGAAGGCGGTACGTTGCCGGTCGCAAGCCCAACGCCTATAAAGCCGCGCATGTTCCTGGTCACCGGCGGCGCCGGCTTCATCGGCTCCAACCTGGTCGCGGCCCTCGAGGCGAAGGGGGCCGAGGTCGCGGTCTGCGACCGCCTCGGCCACGGCGACAAGTGGCGGAACTTGAGCAAACGCGAGCTCGCCGACCTGTTCCCGCCCGAGCGCCTGGGGGACTGGCTCAAGGGCCGGAAGCTCGACGGCATCTACCATATGGGCGCGATCTCGACGACGACCGAGACCGATGCCGACCTGATCCTCTCCCAGAACTTCTCGGCCTCGCTCGACCTCTGGAACTGGTGCGCCGACGCCAAGGTGCCGCTGGTTTACGCTTCCTCGGCCGCGACATACGGCGACGGCGCCGCCGGCTTCGACGACAATCAGAGCCCGGAAGCCCTGGCGAAGCTCCAGCCGCTCAACGCCTATGGCTGGTCGAAGCACCTGTTCGATCGTCGCGCGGTCCGCCTCGCCGCGGCCGGGCACAAGCCGCCGCGCTGGGCCGGCTTGAAGTTCTTCAACGTCTATGGCCCGAACGAGTACCACAAGGGGAGCCAGCTCTCGGTTGCCTGGCAGATCCATCAACGGGTCAAGGCCGGCGAGCCGGCTCGTCTCTTCAAGTCCTACGAGCCCAAGTATCCGGACGGCGGCCAGCTTCGCGACTTCGTCTGGGTCGGCGACTGCGTCGAAGTGGCACTCTGGGCCGGCGAGCATACCGGCGGCATATTCAACGTCGGCTCGGGCGAGGCGCGAAGCTTCGTCGATCTCGCCAAGGCGGTGTTCCGCGCGTCCAACCGCGAGCCGCAGATCACCTTCGTCGACATGCCGGAGGCGATGCGCGGCCGCTACCAGTACTTCACCCGCTCGAATCCGGAGAAGCTGCGCCGAGCCGGATACGCCAAGCCGTTCACGCAACTCGAAGACGGCGTCGGACGCTATGTCCGGGACTACCTGGTCAAGCAGGATCCGTATCTCTGATGCTGGCGATTGCCTTCCCGATCATCGATCCGGTCGCGATCTCGCTCGGTCCGTTCGTTGTCCGCTGGTATGCGCTCGCCTATATCGCGGGTCTGCTGCTGGGATGGCGCTATTGCCGCTACCTCGCGGCCAAGGGCGGGCCGGTCTCGCCCGACGCCTTCGACGACTTCCTGACCTGGGCGACCTTCGGCGTCGTGCTCGGCGGCCGCCTCGGCTACGTGCTGTTCTACAAGCCCGACTACTTTCTCGCCCATCCGCTCGAGATACTCGAGGTCTGGCAGGGCGGCATGTCCTATCACGGCGGCATGCTCGGCGTGCTGCTGGCGATCTTCCTGTTCGCCCGTCACCGCAAGATCCCGGGGCTTGCGCTCGGTGACCTGGTCGCGGCAGCGACACCGATCGGCCTCTTCTTCGGTCGTCTCGCCAACTTCATCAACGCCGAGCTCTTCGGCCGCCCCAGCGACGTGCCCTGGGCGATGGTGTTTCCAAACGGGGGGGCCGAGCCGCGCCATCCGAGCCAGCTCTACGAAGCCGCGCTCGAAGGTCTCGTGCTGTTCGTGCTGCTTGCCTGGCTCGCGCGGAAGCCGGAGATGCGCGCGCGTCACGGGCTGATCGGCGGCGTCTTCCTCGCGGGATACGGCATCGCCCGCATCGTCTGCGAGGTCTTCCGCGAGCCGGATGCCTTCATCGGCTTCCTCTCCTTCGGCACCACCTGGGGACAGTGGCTGTCGGTGCCGATGGTGATCGCCGGAATCGTCCTGGTCCTCCGGGCCAAGCGCGCGTGAGCCTTGAAGAGCGGCTGAAACGGCGCATCCGCGCCTTCGGGCCGATCACGCTCGCCGACTACATGGCCGCGGCGCTGACCGACCCGGAAGAGGGCTACTACCGCCGGCGCGATCCGCTCGGCGCGTCCGGCGACTTCGTCACCGCGCCCGAAGTCTCGCAGGTGTTCGGCGAGCTGATCGGTGCCTGGGCGGCGATCTCATGGCAGCAGATGGATTGCCCCGACCCATTCCGCCTCGTCGAGATCGGGCCGGGCCGCGGCACGCTGATGGCGGACGCGCTCCGTGCGACCAGGACGGTTCCGGGCTTCCACCAGGCGATCCGCCTCCACCTGGTCGAGGTCGGCGAGCGGCTGATGGAGCGTCAGCGCGCCGCGCTCTCCGACTGGCGGGTCACCTGGCACGCCGAGCTTGCCGGCGTGCCCGAGGGACCGGCCGTTGTGCTGGCCAACGAGTTCCTCGACACCTTGCCGATCCGCCAGCTCGTGCGCGACGGCAGCGGCTGGGAGGAGCGACTGGTCGGCTTGAGGGGCGACGAGCTCGCCTACGTCTTCGGGCCGACGGCGCTTTCGGGCCTGGTGCCGCCGAACCTTGCCGACGCGCTGCCGGGGACGACGGTCGAGGTCTCGCCCGCGCGCATCGCCGTCGTCGACCTGCTGTCTCGCCGCCTGGTCGCGCAGGGCGGTGCAGCCCTCCTGATCGACTATGGCCCGCCGGAAAGCCGGGCGGGCGGTACGTTCCAGGCGATCCGCGCGCACAAGACCTGGTCGCCGCTCGCCGAACCCGGGACCGCCGATATCACGTCCCATGTCGACTTTGGCGAGCTGGTGCGCGCGGCGCGGCTCGCGGGTGCTGCCGTTCATGGCCCGGTCGGGCAGGGACTGTTCCTCGAGCGGCTCGGTATCCGCCCGCGCGCAGACCGGCTTGCCCAGCGCGACGCCAGCATGCCGGAGGCGCTTGCACGCTTGATCGACTTCGACCAAATGGGCACCTTGTTCCAGGCGATCGCGATCACGCATCCCGATCTGCCCGTACCTGCCGGCTTCGAGACCTGAGACATGACTGCACCCCATCTCGTCGCCGACACGCTTCGCCACCAGGACATCGTCCACGGCTTCTTCGGCCGCCAGGGTGGCGTCAGCGAAGGACCGTTCGATTCGCTGAACTGTGCGCTCACCACCGGCGACCGCATGGAGGACATCGGAGAGAATCGCCGACGCGTCGGCGAGGCGATGGGCGTGGAGGAGATGGCTTCCGCCTTTCAGGTGCACGGCAATGCCGTGGTCGAGGTGACCGAGCCCTGGGCGATGGAAGCCAGGCCCAAGGCCGACGGCATGGTGACGCGCGTGCCCGGCCTGGCGCTCGGCATTCTGACCGCCGATTGCGGGCCGCTGCTGTTCGCCGATACTCAGGCTGGCGTCGTCGGCGCGGCGCATGCCGGCTGGCGCGGCGCCAGGCTCGGCATCGCCGAAGCGACGGTCGAGGCGATGGTGAAGCTCGGTGCCGATCCGAAGCGCATCGAGGCGGTGCTCGGTCCCTGCATCGGCCAGGCGAGCTACGAGGTCGGGCCGGAGTTTCCGGAGCCGTTCCTCGCCGAGGACGCGGCCAATGCCCGCTTCTTCAGGACGGGCGTGCGCGAGGGCCGGCACATGTTCGACCTCCAGGGATACATCGTTCAGCGGCTGGAGAAGCTGGGACTCAAGTCGGTGACGTCGCTCGGGCGCGACACCTGCGCAGAGGCGGACCGCTTCTTCAGCTATCGCCGCACCTGCCTTGCCGGCGAGAAGAAGTTCGGCTGCGAAGTCTCGGCGATCGCGATAAGGAACTGATCCGATGGCGCTCCACTTCTCGCGCGAGGAACTGTCAGGAAGGCGGGCGCGGACGATCGCGGCGATGCAGGCACAGGGCCTGGACGGCCTCCTGATGTTCCGTCAGGAAAGCATGTACTACCTGACGGGCTACGACACCTTCGGCTTCGTCTTCTTCCAGTGCCTCTACCTGGGATCCGACGGTCGCATGGTGCTGCTGACGCGATCGGCCGATCTGCGTCAGGCGCAGCAGACCTCGGTGATCGGCGATGTCCGCATCTGGGTCGACCGCGACGGCGCTTCCCCGGCGACCGAGCTGAAGGCAATCCTCGATGAGTTCGGCTGCAGGGGAAAGCGGCTCGGCGTCGAGTGGGAGGCCTATGGGCTGACCGCCCGCAACGGCCGCCGTCTGTCGGATGCGCTCGACGGCTTCTGCCGGCTCGAAGAGGCATCCGAGATGGTGAGCAGGCTCCGGATCGTGAAGAGCCCGGCCGAGATCGTCTATGTGCGGAAGGCAGCCGAGCTCACCGACGCGGCGCTGGATGCCGGCATGGCCGTGATCCGTCCCGGCGCCGAGGAGGGTGACGTACTGGCGGCGATGCAGGGTGCCGTGTTCAAGGGCGGCGGCGACTATTCCGGCAATCCCTTCATCATCGGCTCGGGCGAGAGCGCGCTGCTCTGCCGGTACTTCACCGGACGGCGCAGGCTCGATGCGCAGGACCAGCTCACGCTCGAGTTCGCCGGCGCCTATCGGCTCTACCACTCGGCATTGATGCGGACGGTCAGGATCGGCAAGCCGGTCCCGCGCCAGATGGACATGCACGCCGCCTGCAAGGAGGCGCTGCATGCCTGCGAGGCGGCGCTGAAGCCCGGTGAGCCGATCGGCAAGGTATTCGATGCCCATGCGCGCGTCTTCGATCGCTTAGGATTCGGCGCGCATCGGCTGAACGCCTGCGGCTACAGCCTCGGCGCCCTGTTCCAGCCGAACTGGATGGACTGGCCGATGCTCTACACCGGGAACCCGGTGATCGCCGAGCCCGGCATGGTCTTCTTCATCCACATGATCCTGATGGACTCTGACTCGGGTCTCGCGATGACCTTGGGCCGCACCAGCCTTGTCAACGACAGGGGCGCCGAGCCTCTGTCGAAGGCGGGCCTCGATCCGCTGGTCGTCGGCTAGGACGCCGGGCGGATCAGCTCGACCGGACGGTTGGACCAGACGCTCGCCTGACCCATCGGCCGATGATCGGGGACGGTTTCCTCGACCACGCCTCCATGCGGCATGATCTTGGCGAGAATCGCCTTCACGTCGCGGTCGACCGAACGCGTCATGTCGTTCTGCTCGTAGAGCAGGCCGTCGCCGCCGAGGCTCACGCGGGCGAGCACGCCGTAGTACGCGACCTGTTCGTCCGACATTTCCTGCATCGAGCGGAAGTTGGTGATCAGATCGACCGGGCGCAGGTCGTTCAGCACGCGCTCGGCCAGATAGTTCGGCGCAAAGAGCGCGGCGAAATCGTCAGGCAACCTCTCGGTCACCTGCCATGTCGCGGTCGAGAGATAGCCTTCCGGCGTCGCGATGTAGGTCGGCCTGTCGGCCCACAGGGTCGCCAGATAGACGGCGGCGAAGAGGAGCGAGTCCGGAAGGTCGAGGGCGACGAGGCGGAACCGGCCAGGCGGGAACGCCCGGCCGAGCTGATATCCCAAGCCGCCGAAACCGGATCCGATGTCGACGACGGTCACGCGGCCATTGCGGCCGGCGAGGTCGTCCAGCCGTGCCGTGATGCCCGAAGCGTAGAGGCCGGTGATCTGCTTTTGCAGGCTCCAGGCATCGTAGTTGGCGATGACCCCATCGCAGACCGGTCCGTACTCGCCGAAAATCATCGGCATCCGGACTCGCCACCGTTCCGGAAGACGCCGCTGATCGAGCAGCAGTTCCATCAGCGCGATGCTCACCTCGACATGGCGGCTCAGGAGAGCGTCGATGTCCGGCGGTATCGACTTCGGCGGCAGGCCTTGCGCCACGTTCTCGATCGGATCGTAGCCGGTGAAGGGCTGGCAGAACAGGCGCAGGTGCTCGAAGGGCCGGGCCGCCGGGTCGAAGAAAGGATGCCAGTCCGCCGCCAGGTCTCCGGCCCAGTTGTTCGCGCCCTTCGCCACGCCGCTCGCGGATGGCAACCTGAGCGCAGCGATGCGATCGGCAAGCTGATGCGCCCGTTCGAGCTCGCCGGCGCTCAGGCTTCGATTTGCCCTGGGCGTGAGCTGGCCGGCAAATTTGAACGTCACCGGCTGGCCACGGAAATTAACCGTGACCGGATCGCCCTCGGATTGGGCCGGCGCCGACATTGTCTGGCTTCAGGCGGCGTGCTCCAGCGCGTATTTGGCGATGTCGGCGTGGGTCGCGAACCACACGCCCTTCTTCGTCTTCATGTGCTGGATCAGCTCGTCCAGCAGCGTGAGCCTGGAGCGGTGGCCGATGATGTGAGGGTGCATGGTCAGGATGTACATCCCGCCTTCCTCGTAGGCGACGTCGAATTCCTTGGTGAAGATCTCGAGCACGGCCGAGGGCGGCGTGTAGGGGCGGAGCCCGGTGAAGCGGTGCATGTTGAAGTAGACCGCGTCGTCGCGGATCCACTCAGGCGGCAGCTCGACCACGCCGGTCGGCTTGCCGTCCTCGTTCAGCTCATAGGCATCGTCATCGGCCATCAGCGAGGAGTCGTAGAGCAGGCCCAGATCGCGGATGATCTGCAACGTGTTCGGGCTGAAGTCCCACGACGGCGTGCGGATGCCGACCGGGCGGATGCCGGTGATCTTCTCCAGCGTGTCGCAGGAGCGGAACATCAAGTCGCGCTCGATCTCGCCCGGCAGGATCGAGTTGAGCTCGTGAATCCAGCCGTGGATGCCGATCTCGTGGCCGAGATCGACGGCGCGCTTCTGCTCGTCCGGATAGAGCATCGCCACCACCGCCGGGGTGAAGAACGAGGCGGGGACCGAGTGCTTCGCCAGAAGCTTCATGATCCTGGGAATGCCGGCGCGGGCGCCGTACTGGCCCATCGACATGCGTCCAAGCGACTTGCCGCCGTCGCGGAGCTCGCCCGATTCGTGGTCGGAGTCGAAGGAGATGCCGACAGCGACCCGGGCGCCGTCCTTCCAGGCCTTGGGCCGGAGCGCCCGGCCGGGCCGGATCTTGCCGGAGACGGCGCGCCACTTGGCCTCCGACCATTGCCAGGGCTGCTGTTCATCGTTGTCGGCGGTCTTGGCGACGAGCGGCTTCGGGGCGGCGGTCATGGCGGTCCTCCGGAAGGGATGGCGATGAGTCTACCGTCCGTCCGCCGCCAGGGCTATGACTGGTGAGCAGCGGCAACGAGGGGCCGATGGACGACTGGACCAAGGGCTATATCGCCGACGTCGACTACAGCCAGGGCTATTACCGCGAGCTGACCCCGCCCTTCCTCGCCTTCGCGCTGCTGTCCCAGGGGATCCGGCCGCCGAAGACCACCGGCAAGCTCCGCTACTGCGAGCTCGGGGCCGGTCACGGCTTCACCTGCAACGTCGTGGCATCGACCCATCCGGAGGCCGAAGTCTGGGCCACCGACTTCAACCCGGCCTTCGCCGCGACCGCCCGCCGGCTGGCGGATGCCGCCGACATCCCGAACATCAACGTCCTCGACGCCTCGTTCGAGGAGTTCGCCGCGCTCGACCTGCCGCCGTTCGACGTGATCGTGCTGCACGGCATCTATTCCTGGGTGATGGCCGAGCACCGGAAGGCGATCGTCGAGTTCATCCGCGACAAGCTCGCTTTCGGCGGCGTCGTCTATCTCAGCTACAACTGCCTTCCGGGCTGGGCGCCGATCCTGCCGCTCCGCCGACTCCTGAGCGAGATGGCCCAGCGCGCGACCGGCTCGACCGACGAACGCATCGAGGCGGCGCTGGCCGAGGCCGAGCGCCTGGCCGAGCTCGGCGCAGGATATCTCGAAGCCAACTCCACGGCGCGCAAGCAGCTGACCGCGATCGGGCAGATGCCGCGCTACTACGTTGCCCACGA
>CAZDGR010000110.1:0-11386 GCA_964504845.1 uncultured Rhizobium sp.
GATCCTTCCTGGTTCGGCTCGGAGCAGTCGCAGGCGCTCGCCCGAGACATCTTCGCGCTTCCCCAGGTCGAGATGGCGAGCCATACCTGGAGCCATCCGTTCGACTGGGGGTTCTTCGCCGATGGCGACGCGGCCAAGGAAGTCGGCCTTCTCAAGCGCTATCCGCGCCGCGTCGGCGGCAACGACGACGAGGCCTGGCGCCCGTTGATTCGCGCCGCCGCTCGCAGGTCGGTCGCCGAGACGGAGGACTATTCGGCGAAGTTCCTCGGCATCTTCGGCACCTATTCGGTTCCGCGTGCCTACGCGGTCAAGCCCTTCGACCTGAATCGCGAGATCGGCGGCGCGATCGACTACCTCAACCAGTTCGCACCCGACGGCAAGCGCGTGATGCTGCTTCAGTGGTCGGGTAACTGCCTGCCGTGGGACGAGGCCATCGTCGGCTCTTACGCAGCCGGGGTCTACAACATCAACGGCGGCGACACGCGCTTCGACCGCGAGCAGCCGAGCTACACCTCGGTCGCGCCGATCGGCCGCAAGCTCGCGCGCGGCGTGCAGATCTATTCCTCGAACGCGAACGAGAACGTCTACACCGATCTCTGGACCAGCCGCTTCTTCGGTTTCACCTTCCTAAGCCAGACTTGGCGCAACACCGAGCAGCCGGTCAGGGTGAAGCCGAAGAACCTCTACTATCACATGTACTCGGGCGAGAAGACGGCGAGCCTCCGCGCGCTCCTGAACAATCTGAAGGAAGTCGAGTCCGAGCCGATCGCGCCGATCGCCGCGAGCGAGTAT
Source organism: uncultured Rhizobium sp. (assembly GCA_964504845.1). Taxonomy (GTDB): domain Bacteria; phylum Pseudomonadota; class Alphaproteobacteria; order SHVZ01; family SHVZ01; genus SHVZ01. Next base: position 793 of record CAZDGR010000110.1, read on the forward strand.
GCGGCCCTGGCGCTGGGATTCTTCTCGGCGGAGATCGAGGATCTGGGCGACGCCAGGTGGCGCATCGGCAATCGCGGCCGGCTTGCGACGATCCGCTTCGACCGCTCCATCGACCGTCGCGTCGACTTCGCGCGGTCGTCGGGCGTGATCGGCCAGATGCACCTGCAGGGGAGCCTCTACGTCGCGCTGGATCCGGACGACGTCGCGCCGATCGTCGCCTTGGCCGCTTCCGATCCGAACGACGGCACGCCCGCGGCGCCGCGACCCTATCTCGTCGAAAGCCGCTGGCCGATCCGGAAGCTGACGATGGGCGACAGCGCCTTCTCCTTCCAGGCCCAAGGGTTCGGCATCGGCAGCATGACGTGGAGGGGCGAGGCCGGGCAGCGCTACCGGATCGTCGCCTCCGACGACGAGAGATCGGTAGAGAGCTTCGCCGAGGCCGGTGGCGACGGTCTCCTCGCTTTCACCGTCAGGACCAGGCGCTACGCCCCGGCGACGGTGACCGTCAGCCGGATTTCGGGCGGCTGATGCGCGCGCCGCATATCGTCCTGGCACTTCTCGTCGGTGCCGGAGTCGCTGCAAGCGTCGCGGTGATCCCGCGCGATCGCGAGCTGGCGCTGATGTACCTGAAGGGACTCGACTACGAGTCGGCTCAGTCGGCGCTGGAGCAGCGCCTGGCTGCCGACGACATGTCGGTCGGCGTCGTGATCCCGCTCACCCGTGTCTATCTCGAGATCGGCGAGTTCGAGGCCGCGGTGGCGCTGATGGAGCGCTTCGCCGCGGCCAATCCCGACGAAGCCGAGGTCAAGGAGGAACTGGCTCAGCTCTACAAGCAGTCGAGCCGGATGTACGACTATCTCGAGCTGCTCGCCGACCTCGTCCGAGTCCGGCCGACCGAGAAGATCCTGCGGGAGCTCTCCGATCACTACGGCAACCACGGTGCGATCGAGAAGCAGGTCGAGGTCTTGCGCGTGCTGGTGCAGAAGTTCCGCCCGCGCCTCGACGACTGGATGGACCTCGCCCAGATCGAGGCCGACCTCGGCAACTTCGAGGCGGCGTCCGACGCGCTGGTGTCCCTCGACCGGAACTTCAAGGTTCCGCGCACTCAGCGGACAGTCGAGTTCTACATCTCGATCCTTGCGCGGACCGGTCGCGAGGCCGAGGCCATGCAGCTGGCGACGTCCTGGCTCGACGCGGGCACGACCTTGCCGGCCGCGCTCGGCGTCGTCCGCCAGTTCATCGGGGCGAGCAAGGAGACCCAGGCGCTGGCGCTGATCGACGGCCTGCAGCCGGCGATCCAGGACCAGCCGGTGATGTTCGCCGAGCGCGTCCGCCTCGAGCTGCGTCTGGGCCGGCGGGACACGGCGTTCCAGCGTCTCCGGGCCGCCTATGCCGCCGGCACGCTGCCGTCGGAGCTCGACGACGATCTCATCGACCTCGCCCTGGAGCGCAACCTGATCCCGATGGCGCTCGCGATCGCGCTCAAGGACTCGCCGATGCGCCTTCCCGACTGGCAGCTCTCCTCGCTGGTCGGCATGGCGCCGCCGAACCAGGCGGACGCGGTCGCCAAATGGGTGATGGCGGCACCGGAGTTCCTCGAGCGCCGTCCCGTGCTCGCCGCCTCGGTGCTGAAGACGGTCGGCGACACCGCTCGCGCGCTGCAGATGGCCGAGCGCGCGCTCGCCAACTCGGCCGACCTGTCCTCCGATCAGATCCTCGGCCTGATCCTCATCCTGGCCGACCTTGGCCGCGCGGAGCCGGCTCGGCGTCACATGACGGCGCTGCTCGACCGTTTCGGGTGGGAGGAGGCGATCGCGCTCGACCTCGCCAACGCGATGATCCGGCTCGGGCGCGCCGAGGACGGATGGCGCCGGGTCGCCGCGGCGCGCGACCGCCAGCGCCAGCGCGCGCCGGCGATCGACGCCGCCTGGGCGCTGCTTTCGGCCGCGGCCGGCCGCACCGACCAGGTGGTCGAATGGCTGGAGACGCCGCAGGCAGCGCAGCTCGATGCCGCGATCCTCGCCCAGCTTGCGGGCCTTGCCGAGGCCAACGGCCAGCCGAAGCTGGCGCTCGCCGCCGCACGCCGCCTGATCGCCGTCCGCGACGCCGACGACACGAGGCTACAGCTCGCCAGCGCGCTCGCCGCGCTTGGCCGTCATGACGAGGTGCTGACCGAGGTCCGGCCGCTCAGGTCCAACTCTCCGGAGGCCGAGAGGCTCTACGTCATCGCATTGTCGACGGTTGCCAAACGCGGCAATGCAGCCGCCCAGGCGGAGCTCGCCGAGTTCTGGAAGCAGCTTCTCGCCAAGCCCGGGCTCGAGCCGGATACGCTCTCGGTTCTCGTCTACAACCTGCTCGACAAGGGTTTCGGTGCCGAGACCATGCCGGCGATCTTCTGGCTCGCCGAGCGCCAGCCGGAGACCTGGATGTCGGCGGCGGCCGAAGAGGCGAAGAAGGCGAGGAGGCAGGTCGAGGCGCGCGCGTTCTTCGCCCGCCAGCTCGAGCGCCGCGACCTGAACGCGAAGGCGCGCGAGCAGGCGCTGTTCGCGCTGATGGACGTCGGCGGCTCGGTCGAGGCGCTGGGCGAGATCGCCCGCCTCGCGCGCGAGGACGCGACCGACCAGTGGTTCTACGCCTATGTCGAGGCGGCGAAGAAGGCGGGCAAGAAGGCCGATCTCCAGCAGTTCCTCTCTGCCGAGCTCAAGCGGGCCGATCTGGCGAAGCAGCGGCGCGAGGCGCGGATGTACGCGTTCCTCGAGCTTGCCGGTCCCGAAGCGTCGCTGCCCGAGCTCAGGCGCTTCGCCGATGCCTATGGCGGCGACTGGGCCAATGTCTACGACGAGGCGCTCGGCAAGCTCGGCCGCACGCAGGAGCGCCGCCAGTTCCTGATCGTGCGCGCGTCCCGCCCGGATGCCAGCCCGACCGAACGCAAGGAGATCGCCTACCGCCTGATCGAGATGGGCGACCGTGACACCGCGATCGGCATCTTCAAGACGCTCGCCGATCGCGCGCCGCCCTCCGACCCGATCGTCGGCGAGCTTGTCTATCTCTGGCGCGAGAACAAGCAGGCGCGGGCCGCCGCCGATTGGCTTGCCGCCCGTGCCGCGTCGGCGCCGGCCGGAGAGCGAGCGCTCTGGGCACGCCAGCTGCTCGATGTCGAGGAGCCGGCACGCGCACTGGCGGCGCTGGGCGTCGCATCGCCGACGGAGCCCGAGGAGACCGCGGCGATCAGGATCGATGCGTTGACGGCGCTGAAGCGCACCGAGGAAGCCGGCCGCGTCATCGCCGCCAGGGCCGAGGTCGAGAACGACGTCGGACGCTTGCGGAAGCTCGCAAAGCAGGGCCTCGAGGCCGACAGCAAGGTGGCGCTGGCCAAGGTCTACGGAAAGATCGCCCGCCAGATCCCGAACGATCCCGAGGCGTCGCGCTGGCTGGGACTGCAGGACTTCGCCTCAGGCCGCTCTGGGCTCGCCCGCCGGCACCTGGCCCAGGTGGTCGAGACGCCGCTCGCCGATCACGAGGTCAACGCGGCCTATGGCGAGATCCTGCTCCAGGCGAACGAGCGCGACGCCGCCCGATTCCATTTCCGCCGGGCGCTCGAGCAGCTGGAGGCGAGCCGCGACCGCTCGGTTGCGACTCGCGTTGCCCGCGCCCAGCTGCTCAACCGGCTTGGCGACACCAACCAGGCGCTGGCCCTGATGGCGGCGCTGGTCGGCGAGAGGCCGTCGGATCCCGGGCTTCGCGCCGACTACGCGAACCTGCTTATGGACAACAAGCTGTACGACCAGGCCCGCCGCGTCCTTTCCGGGCAGTGAAAAGCCGGGGCAAAAATGCCTGACTGGGATTCACCAAAAATGCCGTATATTCCCAAGATGTTAACTCGTTTAGGATCGGCAGCCCGGCGCTCATGAGGTTCACAGGCATTCCGGCCTCGCTTCGTCTCGGGATGTGCCTCGTCGCCCTGCTCGCCGGGGCGCCGGGTGCTGGCGCCGCCGTTTCGCCCGTTTCGGTCGAGGCCAGCAGCGCCAACGGGACGGCGCGCCTGCGCTTCATTTGGCCGGAAAAGGTGGTCGCCACCGCGGAGCCGGACGGCGCCGGCGTGGTCGTCACGGTCGACCGCGAGGTCGATGCCAGGGCCGTCCGCGACGCCGCCGCGATGCTGCCCGCCTGGATCGAGGCCGCCGAAGCCGATGGGCGCCGGCTGAAGCTGGTGCCGCAGCCCGGCCGGAGCGCCACAGTCACCGCGCTGCCGCGCGGGATCGAGATCCGGCTGACCCAGACCAGAGCCACGGCCAACAACCCTGCCAAGGAAGCGCCGTTGCTGTCGTCGCCGCCGGCGCCCCCGGTCCAGGTCGCCCAGGCGCCGTCGCCGCAGCCGAGCTTCATGATCGGTTCGGTCACTGTCGTTCCTACCAGCGAGGTGGCGCAGGCCGCACCGGCGCCGGATGCCGAGACCGCTGCGGCGTTGCGGCGGTTGCGCCTGACCAAGGCACGGCTGTTGATGGAGACCGGCGACGCCGAGGGCGCCAAGGCGGAGCTCGAAGCTCTCCTGAGAGAGGTTCCAAGCTCGATCGAGGTGATGGCGGCGCTCGCCAGCGTCGAGACCCAGCTCGGCGGCTGGCGCCGCGCAGTCGGACTCTACGACCGCGCGCTCGGCCTCAATCCCGACGATCCCAGCCTGGTCCGCGCCAAGGCGGAGCTCCTGCGCGAATACGGGCCGCGCGTCCGTTTCGACATCGATCACCGCAAGGTCAAGAAAGCCGACCGCCAGATCGTCGCCCGGCTTTCCGGCGAGACGCTTGCCGGCGGATCGATCGCCGGCTTCGCGCTCGAGGCCAACGATCTCGACACCCCGCTGGTCCGCAGGCCCAACGGCGCGCTCGAAAGCTTCGACGGCAAGCGATTCCGCGGCGAAGGCTACGTCTCGCTCGATCACGAGAAGGGCGGCATCACGCGCCTGTCGCTGATCGGCGGCACCGGCATCGTCGGCGCGGGCATCCGCCATACGCGCCCGTTCGCCGACGGCACGCTCCGCCTCGCGGCGATCGCGCAGGATCCCTACTGGGACGTCGTCGACGGCCTCGTCAACGAGGCGCGCACCGATCGCGTGCAGGCCGGGTACGAGCGCATCCTCGGCACCAGCTGGCGCATCGCCGGCCGGCTCGCCGCTGGCCGCTACGGCATCGAAGGGCGTTCCGACGTCGCCCAGTTCATCGGCCCGGGCTTCGAGCTCGCCTACACCGCTTTCCAGGGGCCGCCCTCGATCACCTTCGCCTACGGACTCGATGCCGAGTATCTCGGCGGCCGCAAGGTCGCGACCGATTCCCTTGGTGCCGAGTATCCGCTCCTGTCGGTGGTCTCGCGAGAGGTCCATTCGGGCACCGTCGGCGTGTCGGGCACGCTGTCGTCGTACTCGCGCTACAGCCTTTATGGCGGCTATGCCTACGACCGGCTGAACTCCGACGGCCCGTTCCTCGGGGCCGAACTCGTCTACGAGCCCTACACCAGCTTCGAGCTCGGGCTCGTCGCCAGCCACAGCCTGACCGCGTCGCGCGGCACCGACTCCACGGTAACGCGGCTCGGAGGGTATTTCCTGTGGCGCTTCTGAGATCCGGCCTTGCGGCGGCGGTGATGGCATGGGCGCTGACGGCCTGCGCGAGCGGCGTCAGCAGCCTCAGGGACTTCGTCGCCGACGGCGCCGCGCCGAAGCGCGGCATGGCGATCGCGGTGCTGCCGTTCGAGAACCTGTCGGCGCATCCGCATGCCGGCCAGATCGTCGCCCAGCTGATCGCTACCGAGCTCTACAACCGCCGCCTGTTCACCCAGGTCGAGGAAAGCGAAGTCCGCCGCCGCCTGGTCGAGAAGCGTCTCGACGGCAAGGAGGTGGGGCGCGAAACGGCCGCGCGCGAGGTCGCCGATGCGCTCGCGGTCGATGCGGTGCTGGTCGGTTCGGTCCAGGACTTCGGCTACCGTTACGGACTCAAGCCGGATCCGGCGGTAGCAGCGACGGTGCGCCTGGTCGGGCGCGACGGCACCGTCCGTTGGGGTGGCAGCTTCGGCGAGGTCGGCGGCGCCATGAGCGGTGCCGGCGACACCGTGACCGCGATTGCCCAGAAGCTCGCGGCGACCGTCGCCGATCGTCTCGCGGCACGGACCGCGCCCTAGAACCGATGAGCTCGACCAGGGTCGAGGACGACACCCCGCGCGAGATATTCGGGCTTCGCGCCACGGCCCTTGTCGAGATGGCGATCTTCTTCACGATCGCGCTCCTGCTCGACCGCTACGCCTTCGACGGCGACCGTTTCCGCGAGGTGGCACCGCATCCGTTCTGGGCGGTCGTGGTGCTGATCAGCCTCCAGTACGGGACCAACGAAGGTCTGCTCGCGGCGGTCGCGTCCTCGGCGGCGCTCTTGGTCGGCAACGTCCCGCCGCAGCCCTTGGCGCTCGATCTCTTCGCCTACCTGTTCGACCTCTCGAAGACGCCTCTGATGTGGGCGGCGACCGGCCTCGTCGTCGGCGAGCTCAGATCGCGCCAGCTCCGCGAACGCGCCGACCTGCGGACGCGCCTGGCCGAGTCGGAAACCCAGGCTCAGGTCATCACCGCCGCCTTCGAAGGCATGTCGGCGGCCAAGGACGAGCTCGAGGCCCGCATCGCCGGACAGTTCCGCACCTTGCTGACCGTGTTCCGAGCAGCGATGGCGGTCGAGCGGCTCGATGTCGCCGGTGTCTTCGAAGGGGCGAACGCGCTGGTGGCGGCGATCCTGAATCCCGAGAAGTTCTCGATCTGGCTGCTCAAGGACGCCGAGATCGAGATGACGCGCGCTGTCGGCTGGAAGGATGACGAGCGCTACAAGCGCGTCTTCCTCGACGACCATCCTCTGTACCGGCGGACCGTCGCCGATCGCAGCGTGCTGTGCGTCGCGCGGGTTGCCGACGAGAAGGTGCTGGCGACAGAGGGCGTGCTGGCCGGGCCGCTGCAGGATCCCGAGACCGACGAGGTCTACGGCATGCTGAAGATCGAGGTGCTGGGCCTCCTCGACCTGACGCCGACGACGATCGAGAACTTCCAGCTCCTCTGCGACTGGATCGGCAGCAACCTGGCGATCGCCAAGCGCTACGAGGATGCGCAGTCCGAGCGCATCCTCGATCCCGAGGCGGGCCTGCTCTCGGCCCAGCTCTTCGATCGGCAGAAGGAGTTCCTGGTCAAGCTCGCCGAGCGCGTCGACTTCGACCTCACCATGCTGATCGTGGGATTCGAGGGCGAGGGCGAGCTCAGCCGCGACGAGGCGCTGTCGGTCGGCAAGATCGTCGCGGTCGCAGTGGGCCAGTGGCTTCGCGAGACCGATCTCGCCTTCCAATGGCTGCCGGTCGGCCGGCGCTTCGCGGTGCTTCTGCCGGCAACCAACAGTGCCGGCGCGCGACTTGTCATGCGCAAGCTGAAGGACGACATCAGCATGCGCCTCAACGTGATGGCGGACCGCGTGCGCCTGACCTTCGAGATCGAGGAGCTGCATCGTCGTGAAGCGAAGCGCTAAGCCCTTGACCCGGATGCGCCGGCGTGTCGCCAGGAAGCGCGGCATCATCATCGGTCAGCGCCTTCTTCTGCTGATCCCGGGGCCGCCGGCGCTGGCGGCGGAGATCGCCATCCTTTTCATGCTTCTCGACCGGGACATCAGCGTGATCGAGTGGCTTGTGCTCCACCTCGCCGTGTCGCTGGTGCTGTTCGTGTGGGCCAAGTGGGTCGGCCGGCGAATCCGCCGAAACCAGGTCGCCTGGTATCTGTTCGTCGCGACCGCCGCGCTCGGACCGCTTGGCCCGTTCACGGCGCTGGTGACCGGCGCTCTGCTGGTCTTGTTCCATCGGGACTGGTTCGATTTCCAGGCCTGGTACGCGAGCCTGTTCCCGGCCGAAACGCGCTCGCGCGTCAAGGATCTCTACGAGTCCCTGCTGCGCCGCCAGCGCTCGACCGCCGGCGGCGCGGTCGAAAGCTTCGCCGACATCCTCTCCAGCGGCGACGCGGCGAAGAAGCGGCTGGTGATCGGGCTGCTCACCCGTCACTTCCGCCCGGGATTCGCGCCGGCGCTCAAGTTGGCGCTGACCGACAACGACCCCTCGGTCCGCACCCAGGCGGCGACCGCGGTCGCCACCATCGAGGGCCGCTTCCTCGCCCGCGCCCAGAAGCTGCACCGGAAGGTGCGAGAGCGGCCGAGGAGCTTCGTCCGGCGCGAGCGGCTGGCGCACCACTACGACGACTATGCCTTCACCGGCCTGCTCGATCCCGAGCGCGAACGCGACAACCGCATCCGCGCGCTCGAAGGCTACCAGGAGGCGCTCAAGGTGCGGCCGCGCGAGTCGAGCCTCTGGCTCGCTATCGGCCGGCTCCTGGTGCGCGAGCGGCGCTACGACGCGGCGGCGAGCTGGTTCACCGTCGCCGAGGCGCGCGGCCTTCTCTCGGCCGACATGGTGCTGTGGAACCTGGAGGCGCTGTTCAAGCTCGGCCGCTACGACAAGCTTCGCGAGGCGATCGCCGAGCACAGCCACCTGTTCCAGGCCGGCGGCAAGCATCCTCCGCAGGTGCCCGACGTGCTTCGGCTCTGGGGCGCGAGCCCGACCCGGAAGGCGGCCGCATGACGTCCGCCCGAACGCCGGTCGCCGATGTCTGCCTGATCCTCGAAGGTACGTATCCCTACGTCGCCGGCGGCGTGTCGACCTGGACCCACGACCTGATCCGCGGCAGCAAGGACAAGACCTTCCACATCATCTCGCTGCTTGCCAAGGACGAGCCGCGGACGATGCGCTACGAGGTTCCGCCGAACGTCACCGGCATCAGCCACATCTTCATCCAGGACCTGCCGAAGGGCCGGCGCTTCATGTTCGGCGCCGAGAAGCTGATGCGCGAGCTGGAGCCGATACTGACGCGGATCCACCGTCGAGGCGGGCTCGCCGATGTTGCGCGGCTCATGAAGGTGCTTGGTTCGCACAAGGCCAAGATCGGCCGTACCCAGCTGCTCGACTCGCCGGCGGCCTGGCGCCAGCTCGTCCGCATGTACCGCCGGACGCTCAAGGGCAGCTCGTTTCTCCACTACTTCTGGACCTGGCGAGCGCTGATCGGTGGCCTCTACTCGGTGATGTTGTCGGAAGTGCCGTTGTGCCGCGTCTATCACGCGGTCTCGACCGGCTACGCCGGGCTCTGGGGCGCGCGCGCGGCGCTGGAGACCGGTCGGCCGCTGCTGCTGACCGAGCACGGCATCTATACCAACGAGCGGCGGGTCGAGATCGCGATGGCGGACTGGCTGTTCGAGGTCGGCTCAAGCGGCCTCACGGTCGAGAGCGGCGAGAAGGGGTTGAAGGACCTCTGGGTCGACAGCTTCCTGACATACAGCCGCGCCTGCTACGAGGCCGCGACCGGCATCATCACCCTGTTCGAAGGCAATCAGCGCCTGCAGATGGCCGACGGCGCCGACCGTTCGAAGATGTGGGTGATCCCGAACGGCGTCGACGTCGAGCGCTTCTCCAAGGTGAAGCGCGATCCGGGGCCACGTCCGCCGACGGTGGCGCTGATCGGCCGCGTCGTGCCGATCAAGGACGTGAAGACCTTCATCCGTGCCGCAGACATCCTGAGGCGCAGCGTTCCCGACGTGAAGTGCCTGATGATCGGACCTTACGAAGAGGACCCTGTCTACTACGAAGAGTGCAGGCAGATGGTCGAGGGCCTCGGCCTCGGCGGCACCTTCGAGTTCACCGGCCGGAAGAAGCTCGATGAGGTGCTGGGCCAGATCGACGTCAATGTCCTGACCTCGATCAGCGAGGGCCAGCCGCTGGTGGTGCTGGAGGCCGGCGCCGCCGGCGTGCCGACGGTCGCGACCAATGTGGGCTCGTGCTCGGAGCTGATCTACGGGCGCGAGGACGAGAGCCCGCGCCTGGGCCCCGGCGGCGAGGTGACCGGGCTCTCCAATCCGCGCGCGACCGCGGCGGCGATCCGCCGGCTGATCACCGACCAGGACTGGTTCGACCGCTGCGCCAATGCGATCCGCGAGCGCTGCAAGACCTACTACGATCAGCGCGCGGTCGAGCAGGCTTACGGCGATCTCTATTCGCAGCTCGCCGAGCAGGACGACATGACGCCGGAGATCCCTGAGCCGCCGGCCGAGCCAGAGAAGGAAGCCGTCTGATGGCGGGCATAGGCTTCGAGCTCCGCAAGCTGGCCAGGCGCGACGACCTGATGGGCGTGGTCGCCAGCCTGACGCATGCCTCCGTCGTCTCGACCGGCCCTTGGATCATGACGGTGCTGGCGCTGGGCGCGATCGACATCATCGGCCTCAACTGGCTCGACCAGGAGGAGATGAAGGTCTTCCGCATCATCGTCATCTACAATTTCGGCTTCTCGCTGGTGGCGGCGGGGCCGCTGATGATGGTCGCGACCCGCTACCTCGCGGACCGCATCTACGAAAAGAAGGTGACCGAGACGCCGGGCATGCTGGTCGGCGGCTTCGTCGTGCTCCTGGTGCAGATGCCGATCGTCGGCTGGTTCTACGGCTTCTACGCGGCGCTCGATCCGGCCGTCCGCGTCGCCGCGATCGCCAACTACTTCGTG
>CAZDGR010000111.1:0-11371 GCA_964504845.1 uncultured Rhizobium sp.
GTTCGGGCGGGCGCTGGCGCTGACGCCGCGCGCGGTCGATCCGTGGCGCAATCTCGGCGGCGCGTACTCCTGGCAGGGGCGCATCGGCCAGAGCCTGGTGGCGCTGAGGCGGGCCATCGGCCTGGCCCCGGCAAGCGCCGAAGCCCATGACATGCTCGGGAACGCGACGGTCGCACTGGGCGATGCGCATGGGGCGCAGGTGCCGCTTCGCCGCGCGACGACGATCAGGCCGAGCTATCACGACGCCGGCAGCAATCTCCTGTTCGCGCTGGCATACGATGCCCGCTCGTCCGCCGAGACGCTCGCTGCCGCGCAGCGCGCCTGGGCGGCGCGCGTCCCGACCTCTGTTCCCAGCTTCGCCAACGACCGCGATCCGGAGCGGAGGATCCGCCTCGGATATCTTTCCGGCGACTTCCGCGTTCATCCGGTCGCTTGGAGCGCCGAATGCCTGATCCGAAATCACGACCGCAGCCGGTACGAGGTTCGCCTCTATTCGACCAGTCCGCTGGCCGACGAGACGACCGGGGAGTTCGCTGCGATGTCGGACGGGTTCCGCGACCTCGCGAGTGCCGGACCCGAGGCGGTCGCCGGAGCGATCCTTGACGACCGCATCGACGTCCTGGTCGCGGTCGCGCCGCATACCGCCTACAACTCGGCGGTGCCGCTGGCGGCCAAGCCGGCGCCCGTCGTGATATCGCTCTGGGCCATCGGATCGACCGGGCTCTCGACCGTCGACTACTGGCTGACCGACGACATCCTGCATCCGCGGGGAAGCAGCGAGGTCTTCACCGAGCGGCTGCTCCGGGTGCCCTGCCTCGTTCCGCATTCGCCGATCACGGGATCGCCCGATCCGGGTCCGCCGCCGTCGGGGGAATCCGGATTCGTCACCTTTGGCTCGTTCCACAACCCGGCGAAGGTCACGCCGGAGGTGGTTGCACTCTGGTCGCGGGTGCTGAAAGCGGTTCCAGACTCCCGGCTGCTGCTTCGGAACGGACGGCGGTTCGGCGATCCGGCGACATCGGCCCGATACCGGGCGCTCTTCGCGCGGCACGATATCGGCGGCGAGCGCCTTATGCTCGAAGGCGAACAACTGTCGAGGTACGGGCATCTGGAAGAATTCCGTCGGCTCGACGTGGCGCTCGATCCGTTTCCCTTCAACGGCTCGACCACGACCTACGAGTCCCTTTGGATGGGCGTGCCGGTCGTGGCCCGGATCGGCGACCGCTTCATCGGGCGCATGACCCTCGATACCCTCACGCAGGTCGGGCTGACCGATCTCGCGACAGTCGGCGACGAGGCGTATGTCGCCGCCGCTGCGACCCTGGCGGCCGACCTGCCCAGGCGAACCCGGCTTCGGACGGAGCTTCGTGAGCGCCTTTTGGCGTCGCCTCACCTCGATGCACCTGCGCATGCGCGCGCTTTCGAGGCGGCGATCCGCGGCGTGTGGCGCGACTGGTGCGCGTCGCCGTGAGCGGGCCTGAGGCGCTTCTGCGGGAAGGACATCGCGCGCTCGGCGAGGGACGGCTCGATGCGGCCGAGACGGCGTTGGCGGCGGCGAGCGCGGCATTGCCGGATGATCCCGACGTGCTGCATCTCCTCGGCATCGTCTCCTTGCGAAAGGGCGATGCGGGCCGTGCAGTGACGCTGATCGGGATGGCCGTGCTCAAGGCCGAGGCGCTCGGCCAGCGGCGCGGCGAGTTCCACATCAATCTCGGCAATGCCCTCGGTACGCTCGGCCGCCGGGCCGAGGCGCTGCGGGCCTATCGCGAGGCGGTCAAGCGGGCGCCGATGGTGCCGGAAGCGCACAACAACCTCGGCGTTGCGCTCGAGACGGAAGGCGACCTCGACGGCGCGGTCCGCAGCCTCAGGTCGGCGCTGGCGCTGAGGCGCGACTACGCCGATGCCTGCTTCAACCTCGCGAACGTTCGTCGCGCCCAGCGCCGCTTCGACGAGGCGAGGTCCGCCTATCGTCAGGCGCTGGCCCTCGCGCCCGGCAACGGCTCCGCCTGGCTTAACGCCGCCGGCATCCACCATGCGCGGGGCGACGTCGAGGCGGCGGCCCTCTCGATGCGCCGCGCCCATGCGTTGCAGCCCGACAAGCCGGGTATCCTCGCCAACCTGATCAACCTGGTCCGCCTGCTCGACACGTCGACCGGAGCCGGCGAGCTCGCCCTCTGCCGGCGTTTCGATGCGCTCTATGCGCGGCCCTTGGCGATGCGGCTACCGGCGCTGGCACCACGCAACTACCCGGACCGGCGGGATCCCGATCGCAAGTTCCGCGTTGCCTATGTCGGCGCCGACGCCCTTCGCCTGCACACGGCTTCGGTGTCGATCCTGCCGCTGGTCGAGGCGCATGACCGTCGGAGCTTCGAGGTCGTCTGCTATTCGGATCTGCCCGCGACCGCCGAGGATGCGGTCACTGAGCGATACCGAGCCGCCTCGACGTTCCATGTGACCCACGGCCTCTCCGACGAGGCGCTGGCACGGCGTATCCGCGAAGACCGCATCGACATCGCCGTCGACATCCTCGGATACCCGACCGGATCGAGGCTGCTCGCCCTGGCGCACAGGCCGGCACCGATCCAGGTGAACATGCTGCTGATGGGGAGCTTCGGCATGGAGGCGGTCGGCTGGGCCATCGGCGATGCGCGTCTCACGCCGAAGGAAGCCGAACCGCATTTCTCAGAGCGCATCGAGCGGATCGACCTCGCCTTCGCCTACGATCCGCTGGAAACCACGCCCGAAGTCTCGCCGCTGCCGGCGACCACCGCCGGATACGTCACCTTCGGCAGCTTGAACCAGCCGGCGAAACTGTCGCGTCGCTGCCTCGAAGCCTGGGCCAATGTCCTCGGGCACGTCGAGCACTCGCGCCTGATCCTGAAGGCCAAGGCCTATGAGGATCCGGCGGTGGCCGAGCGGCTGCTCGCCTTCTTCGATGCCCGCAACATCCATCCCGACCGCATCCTGCTTCGGGGCTGGACCGCGACCCAAGGAGAGCACCTGGCGATCTTCCGCGAGATCGACATCGCGCTCGACACCTTTCCGTATGGCGGCGTGATCAGTACCTGTGAAGCGCTGTGGATGGGCGTGCCGGTCGTCTCCCTCAATGGCGATCGGGTGCTCGGCCGATACGGCGGCATCTTCCTCGAAGCCGTCGGTCTGCCCGAGCTCGCCGTCGACGACGTCGACACCTATGTCGAACGCGCGGCCGGACTCGCCGAGGACACGGCCAGGCTCGCCGTACTGAGGGCGACGCTCCGCCAGCGGATGGCGTCCTCGCGTCTCTGCAACGGCCCGGCTTACGCCCGTGCGGTCGAGGGAGCCTACCGGCGGATGTGGCGGAGCTGGTCCGCGTGACCCAGGTCAATCTCGATCCGATGCCTCTCAAGCGGGCGCTGGCCGAAGCGCCGCAAGCGGCGGAAGGCTGGCTCAAGCTCGGCTTCGTTCTGGCGGCACGCGGCGAAGTCGATTCGGCGACCGCTCCGATGCGGCGCGCGACGGTCCTCGCACCGCGGGCCGCGCCGACCTGGGAAGGCCTGGCGATGGCGGAGGAAAGCCTCGAGCGCTGGCCGGGAGCTGCGGCTGCGTGGAGCCGGGCGGTCGCGCTTCGGCCGGGGCGGCTCGAATCCCATGTCCGGCTGGCGCGCGTGCTGACGCGCCTGGGCGACGCCGAAGCCGCGGACCGCTCGTATGTTGCCGCGTCCCGCCTGGCGCCCGGCGAACCCTCGCTGGCGAGCGAGCGCGCCCTCAACTGGGCGAATGCCGGACGGCAGCGCGGACGCATCGATGCTTATCGACGTGCCCTGGCTCTCGATCCGACGATCGCACCGGCCTGGGTCAATCTCGGCGCGCTCTCCGCGCGCGCGGATGCCGACGGCATGCGCCGCGCCTGGAGCCGGGCCACGCATCTGCAGCCCGACCTCGCCGATGCCCACAACAATCTCGGTACCGCCGATCAGCGGGCCGGGCGGCTTCCGGTCGCGACGCGAAGCTATCGGCGCGCGCTGGTCTTCGAGCCGGCGCGCAGCGACACCTGGTTCAACCTAGGCTCGGCGCAACAGAACCAGAACTTCATCGAGGCCGCGGTCTCGGCCTACGAACGCGCGGTGGTGCTCAGGACGGAGTTTCTCGACGCGCTGATCCCGCTGGCGACGCTGCTGAACTTCCTCGGCCTCCTCGATCGCGCCAACAAGGCCAACCGCCAGATCCTGGCGCAGCGTCCGGATCATCCCGAGGCCAACCGGGCGATCCTTTCGGCGCTGGTCTTCGATCCGGCCCTCGACGGCGCCGCGATCCGGCGGATCCGGGAAGACTGGTGCCGAAAGCATCTGCCGCCGACGGCACCGCCGGGTTTCGATCAATCTCGTGATCCCGATCGCGCGATCCGCGTCGGCGTGATCGGCGGACCGAACCTTCGCGGCAACACACACGCCTTCGTCGCGCTTCCCGGGTTCGAAGGGCTCGACCGTCGTGCGCACGGAATCGAGGTGATCACCTATTCCGACATTCCGGCGGGCCAGGAGGACGGCTACACCAAGCGCTATCGCCTCGCCAGCGACGGCTGGCGGGTCACGGCGGCGATGGACGACACGGCGCTGGCCGATCTCGTCCGTCGCGACCGCATCGACGTGCTTGTCGACGTGGTAGGCCATCTCGGCGGGCCACGCTTCCCGGCGGTCGCCCGCCATCCCGCGCCGGTGGTGATCCTCGACCTCGCGCTCGGAACCTCCGGCTCGACCGCGGCCGACTGGATCATCGGCGATCCGTTGCTGACGCCGTCGGGGCACGATGCGCACTTCACCGAGCGCGTTTTGAGGCTGCCTCTCGGCTATTGCTACGATCCGCTGATCGACCTGCCGCCGGTCGGGCCGCTGCCGGCGCTCGCCAACCGGCACGTCACCTTCGGCTCGACCAACGCTCTGGTGAAGGTCACGCCGTCGACCGTGGCACTGTGGTCCAATGTGCTGCGGGCGGTGCCGGGGGCGAAGCTCGTGATCAAGGGACGCGGCTTCTCCGAGGAGCGGGTGCGCGCGCACTTCGCCGGCCTCTTCGAGCGGGAAGGGGGCGGCGACGATCGCGTCGAGCTCCGGCCCTGGACGTCCGGCTTCCTCGACCACCTGAGCTTCCTCGGCGAGATCGACATCGCGCTCGATCCGGTCCCGTACGGCGGGGTCACTACGACCTGCGAGGCGTTGTGGATGGGCGTGCCGGTGGTCACGCTCGCCGGCGACCGCATGGCCGGGCGCTACAGCATGTCGCTGCTGTCGTCGGTCGGCTTCGCCGAGGGCATTGCGGCCGACGAGGCGGACTACGTCGCGCGCGCCGCAATGCTCGCGTCCGCTATCGGCCGCCTGCGCGAGATCCGTGCCTCTTTGCGTGCGCAAGCGAGCGCCTCGCGCCTCGCCGACCGCAGATCCTACGGCCAGGCGCGCGGCGAGGCCTTCCGCGCTGCCTGGCGCGCCTGGTGCCTAGCGACCGGCTAGCGCCGTCAGCACGCGGTCGGCGATCGCCATACCCTCGCTGTCCTCGATCGCCTGGGCGGCGGCACGCATGCCGTTGGCGAGCTCGCGTGCCTTGCCGGCATAGCTCGGCTCGGTGCGGAATCGGTTCATGACGTCCTCGCGCGGCGTCACGAACAGATCCCATTCCTCCTCCGGGTCGCGCTTCAGGTCATAGAGCGCGTGGCTGCCGCCTTCGACGCTGCCGATCAGCTTCCAGTCGTCAGTGCGATAGGCGCGCTGGGTGATCGAGCGGCGGTGCGTGCGGTTCTGCACATAGTAGTGGTCGCGCCAGGGGGCGTTCTCGCCGCGGGCGATCGGCAGCACGCTCTTGCCGTGCATCCCGTCGGGCGGAGTGACGCCGGCGGCGTCGAGCACCGTCGGCATCAGGTCCTGCAGCCCGACCATGCGCTCGCAGCTGGTGTTGGGCGGCAGCATTGCCGGCCAGCTCAGGACGAAGGGGATGCGGATCGAGTCGTCCGTGCAGACGAACTTGTGCTCGCCGTCGTCGCGGTAGAAGAAGGTGTCGCCGTGGTCGGCGAAGAAGATCACCAGCGTGTTGTGGCGCTGGCCGTTACGCTCCAGCGCGTCGAGGATGCGCCCCACCTCATGGTCGATCGCGGTGACCGAGGCGTAGTAGCCGGCGAAGGGCACGCCCCTGTCGCGATAGTGCGCGAAGTACTCCTTCGGCGCCGTATAGGGATCGTGCGGTGGGTAGTAGCCCTGCACCATGCAGAAGGGCGGGTCGTCCGCTTTGCGCGAGTTCAGGAACTGGATGCAGCGATCGGTTTGAAGCCCCGGCCGCCAGACTCCGGAGTCGACGCCTCCGATCCAGTGATGGACGCGCGAATTGAAGGTCTCTTCCCAGACGTCGAAGTATTTCGGCTGCTTCTCGCCGAGGTGCCACTTGCCGAAATGCGCGGTCGTGTAGCCTGCAGCCTTGAGCACGTCGAACAGCGTGGTGCGGACGGCGGCTAGCGTCGCGAAGGCATCGTCGACGCCATAGACGTTGTCGATCAGCTGATGCTTGTGGGGATATGTCCCGCTCCACATCGTGCCGCGCGCGGGCGTGCAGACCGGCCAGGTGGTGAAGGCTCGGTTGAAGCGCACGCCCTGCCGTGCGAGCCGATCGACCTCCGGCGTCCTGGTGAAGATGTTGCCGTAGCAGCCGAGCGAATCCGCCCGTTGCTGGTCCGGCATGAGAAGGACGATGTTCGGACGCGCCATGGGTGCTTCCTAACGTGAGCGCTATTCGAGCCACACGCCCCATGCGCGCGGGATGCGGTAGGGGGTGAAATTCTTGACCTCGTTGCGCACCGCCTGGAGCAGGCCGTTGTCGCCGAGCCGGACCGAGTACGCCTGGTCGGTGACGCGCGTGTAGAAGCGCGCAGCGGCGGCCTTGCGCTCGTCGAGAGTCAGCTTGTTCTTGAGGTCGAGGAAGGCCGCATCGAGCTCTGGATCCTGGAGCTTCTGCCAGTTCTTCGGACCGGTCCAGAAATTGGGAAGGCCGTAGGGACCGACTGCCGGCGCCAGGCCGAACTCGCCCATATAGACGTTCCAGCCTTCCGGCTGCTGGGCCTTCGCCGTGTAGGTCGGCGCATCGAAGTAGTCGATGCGCACCTTCATGCCGACCGCCTTCAGCTGCTCGGCGAACATCACCGCCTGGTTCTTGACGGCGGCGACCTCGGAGGCCGCGAGCAGCACGATCTCCTCGCCCTTGTATCCGGCCTCGGCGAGCAGCTTCTTCGCCTTCTCGGGATTGGCCTGGTTGTAGACCGCCTTGCCGACATCGCCGGTCGAATACTGGCTCTCGGGATAAATGAAGGCATGGTCCAGCCGGAACACGTCGTCGTTGGCGGCGAGCATCAGTTCCTCGACGTCGATCGCGGCCTGCATGGCGCGGCGAACGCCGAGCTTCGCGGTCGCGCCGCCGCCCGGACCGGCATTCATGATCGTGAAGGCCATGCTCCACGGGAGCAGCTTCAGGATGGTGATATCCCTGCTGTCCTTGAGGCGCTTGGCGGCCTGGTTCGGGACCGACTCCGAGAAATGCGCGGCCTTGGTCTCGAGCGCCGCTAGCCGGGCATTCGCCTCGGGCATGATGCGGAAGGTCACCGTGTCGACGTAAGGGACCTTCTTCCCGCCGAAGCCGTCGCGGTCCTTCGCCGCTTCGTTCGGCATGTATCCGTCGAAGCGCTTGAGCTTAGCGTGGCTGTCGGCGAGATACTCGACGAACTGGTAGGGACCGGTGCCGATCAGGTTGATTTTTCCGGCCTCCTTGCCCGCCTCCTCGGCAGGGATCACGACCATCGGCGCGCGGGGCGAGCTCAGCTGGTCGATGAAGCTCGGCACGCGTTCGTTCAAGGCGATGACGAGCGTGTATTTGTCCCGTGCGGTTACCGCCTTGATCTTGGCGAAGTCGGTGCGGTCGAAGCCGATGCGGGCATAGCGCTCGACGCTGGCCTTCGCATCCTCGCTCGTCATCTCCTTGCCATTGTGGAACTTCACGCCCTGGCGAAGCGCGAAGGTGTAGGTCAGGCCGTCGGCGCTCTCCTCGAACTTCGAGGCGAGGTCCGGGATCGGGTTCGACCCCTCGTCGCGCGCGACCAGCATCTCGAACATGTGCAGGTTCACGTTGCGCGAACCCTGCTCGATGGTCGTGATCGCATCGAGCGAAGTCGGCGTCGTCTGCTGCAGGATCACGAGATCGCCGCCTCGCTTCTGCGCGTGGGCGAGGCTGGTCGTGGCGAGCAAGGTCAGCGCGAGGGCGAGCGCGCCGTTACGTGCGTGAGCGTGCATGGTTTCCTCCTGGGACAGGACGCCGTGCGTCTCCATCGATGGTCGACGCTAGCACCAAATCCTGTCCGATCGGAAAAGCTCGCTCCGATCGGCGAAACGAGAAGACTAAGCGGCGTTGCGCCGCTTCGCGACCGCGTCCGCGACGATGCAGAGGATCTCGAACATGACCGTGGCGCCGACCAGCGCCGTGTTGCCGGTCTGGTCGAAGGGCGGCGCCACTTCGACGACATCGCCGCCGACCAGGTTCAACCCCTGCAGGCCGCGCAGCATGATCAGCGCCTCGACCGTCGTGAAGCCGCCGACCTCGGGCGTGCCGGTGCCCGGCGCGTAGACGGGATCGAGGCCGTCGACGTCGAAGCTCACATAGGCGGGGCCATCGCCGACGATACGGCGTGCCTCGGCGATCGCGCCTTTGGGGCCAAGCTCGTAGAACTCGTCCATGTAGATCACGCGCATGCCGGAGTCGTGGCTGAACTTCCAGAGATCGGCATCGTTAAGCGACCCGCGGATGCCAATCTGGACGGTGCGCCTGGGATCGAGAAGTCCCTCCTCGACCGCTCGCCGGAACGGCGCGCCGTGATGGAAACGCGATCCCAGATAGTCGTCGCCGGTGTCGCAATGGGCGTCGAAGTGCACCATGCCGACCGGCCGGTGCTTGGCGATGCCGCGAAAGATCGGCAGGGTGATCGAATGGTCGCCGCCGCATGAGACCGGGGCGATGCCGGACTCGTTCACCTTCGCGTAGAAGGAGGATATCTCGTCCAGGCTGCTGACGAGATGAAAAGGGCTCCTGACCCAGGCATCGCCGAGGTCGGCGACGCGGCAGATATCGAAGGGCGCCACCTTCGTCGACTGGTTCATCTTCCGCATGAAGCTCGACATGTTGCGAACCTCGCGCGGTCCGTGCCGGGCGCCGGTGCGGTT
The DNA here is from genome assembly GCA_964504845.1 of uncultured Rhizobium sp. Lineage (GTDB taxonomy): Bacteria > Pseudomonadota > Alphaproteobacteria > SHVZ01 > SHVZ01 > SHVZ01. The sequence continues at coordinate 9,222 of CAZDGR010000111.1, forward strand.
GGTGACGCCTCCGTCGAAGGGCACGCCGATCAGGCCGATGTCGATGCCCTTCCAGTCTTCGACGAACGGCGCCCGCATGAAGGTCGGAACGCCTGTATAACGTGGACGGACCTGCGGATCGGCGAACGGATCGGGTGTGGGCGGGGAAGGCATGGGGCAGGCTCCTCAATCGAGGGTGACGCGCGACCCTTCCACATGGGCGCGCCGGCCCTCGGCAAGAAGGATGAACTTGTCTCGCGGCAATTTTACCATCGCCAGAGCGCCGTACCCCATCTCGCGCGCAACCAAGGCGCCGAGCGCAAGAATCGCGTCGGTATCGCGGAGCAGAATCGCCGACGGCGCGATTTTCGCGTGAATCAGCTCCAGCAGCACCGCCGACGACGAGCTCGATCCCCTGAGTTCGGCGATCGCGACGACGCGGTTGGTCAAGCATTCGCCGTGACGCGGATGACGCGGATCGGAGATGACCGCGGTCTTCGGATCGACCCCGCCCCAGAAGCTGATCGGATGGTCGACCCGGAGGATCGTGCCGGCACCATGTCCGGCGATCAGCGTCTCACCGTCGAGCATCATCGCCATACGCTCTCGTCGCGGACGACACGGCCTTCGACGGCGGAGGCGACGCAATCCTCGAGGCTGCCGTAGACGACGTCGTATCCCAGGTTCGCCGGACCGTAGTGCGCGAACTTGCCGGAATTGGTCATCACCGTGCCGTCGCCCGCCGGCAGGATCGGCGTCACCACGACGCAGGTATCGGCGACGATCACCGCGCCGGCGGCTTCGAGTCCCGAGAGATCTTCGCGTTCGACCAAGTCGCGGCGGGTGCAGACATAGAGCGGCACGCGAAAGCGCCGGCCCGCGGCAAGGCGTTTGAGAGCTGCGAACTCGGCCTCGCTGAAATGCGGACTGCCCAGCGCCACGCAATCGATCGCGCCGTCGCGGGCGGTGGAGAGCCGGTCGCGTGCCGCGCGGACCATCTCGGGCGTCAGGCGGATCGCGCGCATGGCGCCTCCCTGTGTCGCGGCGGCAAGCGTTGGCGCTTCGGGCGTCGATCCGACCACGTGGAACAGGCCCACGGCGCCGGCGGATGCTGCCGCGGCGCCGAGCGCCTTGAGGCGGTCCTCGCTCTGCTTCGGCGGCAACCCATCGATCGCGGCGATCTCCGCGCCGATCTCGGCGCCGAGCCATGTGCCGAGCACCGGATAGAAGACATCGGCGTCACGCAGCGCCAGCGACAGGCCGGACGTGTCGACGACGACCGTCGCCCGCCGGTTCTCGGCGCGATGCAGGCCATAGTCCGGCGCGCGGCCGACCAGCGCACAGGCGATGTCGAGGAAGTCGCCGTAGCGGTTGGTGCGCGCGCCGAGCACCGAGTTGCAGAAGGCGACGGCGTTGGACTCACCCCAGGCGACATCGGTGCCAACCGCCGGACGGTGGCCCGCCTGGTAGGGCGCGCAGGTCCAGGTCGGCCGGCAGCCGAGCGCTTCGTAGGCGCGCATCATCCGGAGCGACATCTCGCGGTGATGCGCGTCACCCTTCACGCGTTCGGGATGCAGAAGGTCGAGCGCGCCGACGTTGAGCGTGGTCGGCACCGCGACCTTGCCGCCGTCCGATGCCAGCCGTTCAGCGAAATAGGTGCCGGAATCGCCGTGATAGAGACAGCCGTCGACATGGGAAGAGGCGATCGGCAGCAGGCGCGGGGCGCCGAGCAGCCGACCGGTCTCTGCGACCAGCCGCATTGCCATCGCCTTGGCGGCACCGTCGGCCCCATCGGCGATGCAGCGTTCCTCGGGTGAAAGGTCCATCGCCGCCATCGTAGCATCTCTTGAAGACGACGCTTGCGTCCAGATCCGCCATCGGTCATTTCCGCGCCATGCCGCTTCGCCATGTCGCGCTTGCCGTCCTCGTCGCCGCTCTTTGGGGATTCAACTTCATTGCCATCCGCTGGGGGCTGGATGCCTATCCGCCACTGCTGCTGATCGCGCTCCGCTTCGCGATCTCGGCGGCACCGGTGATGCTCGTGCGGCGCCCGGTGCTCCCGTGGCCACGCCTGCTGACGCTGTCGCTGTTCATGTTCGTGCTGCAGTTCGCCTTCCTGTTCGCCGGCATGGAGCTCGGCATGACTCCCGGCATGGCCTCGATCCTGATGC
>CAZDGR010000112.1:0-11365 GCA_964504845.1 uncultured Rhizobium sp.
GGGTCGACTCCCCGCCGCCGGGCCGCCGGCTTCCCCTAGGTCCCCACCTGGGACTTCGGTCTCTTCCGGACGACCGTCATCGCGATCGGCTCCCGGAGGCTCGTCACGCTTGAGCTTCTCGGACACCTAATGCGCGTCGGCGCCGGCTCCGGCCTGCGCCTTTTTCAACAGCGGCATCAGGAACAGCGCCAGGAAGAACACTGCCGACATCGCGAGGAAGGCGTCGTTCATGCTCATGACCGCCGCCTCGCGGGCGACCATGTTGACCAGCTTCTTCATCGCCGCGGTCTCGGCATCGCCGACGGAGGCGCCGAGCTTGGCGGCAACCCCTTCGAGCCAGATATTGACCGAGTCCCTGCCCGCGTTGACCTGCTGGGCGATGCGGTTCCAGTGGAGCTGCTTCTGGTCGGAGAGAATCGTGTTCAGGAGTGCGAGCCCGATGGCACCTCCCAGGTTCCGCATCAGGTTGTAGAGGCCGCTGGCGTTCTTGACCTTTTCCGGCGGCAGCGTGCCCAGCGCGATCGTGTTGATCGGCATGAAGCAGAGCATCAGCGAGAGGCCGCGCACCGCCTGCGGCAGGAAGAACTCCCAGAAGCCCCAGTCCGCCGTCATCTGGCCGGTCATCCAGACACCGGTGCCGAAGGTGGCCAGGCCCAGCGCCAGCATGACGCGCGGCTCGAGCACCCGCGACAGCGCACCGGCGATCGGCGCCGACGCGAACTGGAAGGCGCCGGTCACGAACATGATCTCGCCGATCTGCAGGCTGTTCAGCCCCCTGACCTGACCCAGATAGAGCGGCATCAGGTAGACGGCGCCGTAGAGGCCGACGCCGAGGATGAAGCTGAACAGGCAGCCGATCGCGAAGTTGCGGTCGCTGAAGGCGCGAAGGTCGACGATCGGATTCGCGTAGGTGAAGGCCCGCCAGAAGAACAGCACGCCCGAAACCGCGCAGACGATCGCGAGCTCGACCATGTGCGGGTCGGCGAACCACTCCTTCCGCGGACCCTCCTCGAACACGTACTCGAGCGTGCCGAGGAAGACCGCCATCAGGATGAGGCCGATGCGGTCGAAGGTCTTCAGGAGCGACCAGTCGGCCTTGTCGATGTCGAGCAGCGACCAGACCAGGAAGCTGGCGATGAAGCCGGGTATCACGTTGATCAGGAACAGCCAGTGCCACGAGAGAGCCTGGGTGATCCAGCCGCCGAGGGTCGGGCCCAGGGTCGGCGCCATCGTCGCGACGAGGCCGATCAGGATGGTGACGCCGGTGCGCTTGTCGGCCGGGAACAGCGCGAAAGTCGTGGCGAAGGCGGTCGGGATCATCGCGCCGCCGAGGAAGCCCTGGAATGCGCGGAACACGATCATCGACTCGATGTTCCAGGCGAAGGCACAGGCGAGGCTGAAGACGGTGAATCCCAGCGAAGAGATCACGAACAGGATCCGCGTCGACATCAGGCGCGAGAGATATCCGGACAGCGGGATCATCACGACTTCGGCGATCAGATAGGACGTCTGGATCCAGCTGATCTCGTCCGAGCTCGCGGCGAGACCCGCCTGGATCTCCCCGATCGAGCTGGAGACGATCTGGATGTCCAGGATCGCCATGAACATGCCGAAGACCATCGTGAAGAAGCCGAGGATCTGCTTCCCCGACGGCATGGCCTGGGGCTGATGCGACGCGCCCGCCGGAAGGGCGGGCGCGTCGTCGGCGGAGGTGGCGGCGGCGGTCACTTGCTTGCCGCCAGCGCCGAGCCCATGAGCGAGCCCAGCAACGGCGCCTCGGCAACGCTGTCCCTGGTGTCGACGGAAGCGACCACCGAGAGACCCGGACGGATCAGGCCGGCGAGCGCGTTGTCGCGGGGCACGGAGATCCGCACGGGGAGCCGCTGCACGATCTTGGTGAAGTTGCCGGAAGCGTTCTCGGGCGGCAGCAGGCTGAACTGCGAGCCGGAAGCCGGCGCGAAGCTTTCCACCGTGCCCTCGATCGGGCGGCCGGGGAACGCGTCGACCTCGAGCGTCACCTTCTGGCCGGGCCGCATGCGCTTGAGCTGCGTCTCCTTGAAGTTGGCCACGATGTGCACCTCGGGCAGCGGCACCAGCACCATGAGCTGGCTGCCGGGCTTCACCAGCTGGCCGACCTGGACGGTCCGGTTGCCGACGATGCCGTCGGCAGCGGCCCGGATGACGGTGTCCTCGCGCGCGATCTCCGCGGTGGCGAGCGCCGCCTCGGCCTGCTTGAGCGCGGCCTCGGCCTGGCGCCGGTCGGCCTCGATCATCGCGATCCGGTCCTTCTCGGCGGTGAGCGCGGCCCGGGCCTTCGAGGTGCCGGCCTCGGTCTTCCGGGCATCGGCCTCGACGACCTCGAGCTTCTGGCGGCTGACGTATTCACTGGACGCCAAGTTCCGGTACCGGGCCAGGTCCTGGCGCGAGCGCTCGCGGTCGGCCTCGGAGGAGACGATCCCGGCCTCGGCCTGCTGGATCATCGCCTTCTGCCAGGTGAGCTGCTTCTCGGTCGCGGCGATCGCGGCCTTCCTGGCCTCGACCGCGGCCCGGGCCTCGACCACCTTCGCGGTGTAGTCGTCGTCGTCGATCACGGCCAGGACGTCGCCAGCCTTGACCGTCTGGTTGTCGGCGACGCGGACGTCGCGGATATAGCCCGAAAGCTTGGCGGAGACCGTGACGATGTCGGCCTGGACATAGGCGTTGTCGGTCGATTCGAGGAAACGGCCGGTGGTCCACCAGTTCCAGCCGTAGTTGCCCGCCAAAAGGAGGGCGCCGAGCGCGACCTTGGCGATCAGGGTAAGGCGGAGGATCTTTTTCATTTTGTGACTCCGGACCCGGCTGCTCCCGGGCGTAAATAAACTGAACGGTTCAGTTTCGTTTGCCAAACTGCACCCGACGGGCTACAGTGTCAACAGAAAACTAAACCGTGCAGTCCAGAATGGATGTGATGACCGACACAGCAGTCGCCGCCCCGGGGAGCCGGGCCGCCAAGCCCTTGCAGATTCTGGATGCCGCCCGGGAGCTGTTCCTGAGGGACGGGTTCTCGGCCACCAGCATGGACGCGGTGGCGAAGGTCGCCGGCGTCTCCAAGGCGACCGTCTACGCCCACTTCTCCAGCAAGGAGGAGTTGTTCGCGGCGATGACGGAGGCCGAGTGCCGACGCACCTGGCCGGAAATCACCAGCGCCGAGATCGGCCAGCTGGACCCGATCCCGAAGCTGCGCGAGGTTGCCGAGCGTTATGTCCGCTTCATCACCAGCGGCTATCCGGTCTCGCTGCTGCGGGTGGTCTCTGCCGAGGCGCCGCGCAATCCGGCTCTAGGACGGATCTTCTACGACAATGCGCCTGGCGCAGGCCGACTGAAGTTCGCCGAGCTCCTCCGCCATGCCGACGCCGGAGGGCTGCTGCGCGTGCCCGATCCTCTCCACGCGGCGGATACGTTCTTCGCGATGCTTCGCGGCGACATCCACATCCGCATCCTGGTCGGGATGCCGCTCCCGAGCGAGGCGGAACTCACCGCCCACGCCCGGGAGGTCGTCGACCGCTTCCTGAAGGCCTACGCGCCTTAAGCCAGCGTCTTCTCGAACAGCTTGATGTAGTCCTTCGGCCGCGTCACGTAGGGGAAGTGGCCGCCGCTCTCGAGGTGGAAGACTTCGGCCTTCGGATAGCGCTTGCGCACCGCCGCCAGCACGGGCGCCGCGACCACCGGATCGTCGGCGCAGTCGAGCACGATGATCTTCGACTGCGGCAGCTTCAGCTTCGGCACCGCCGGCCCGTCGCGGACGACCAGCACGCGGGACTTGAGCCACGCGCCGCCGAGCCGGTCGGCATTGTCCTTGAGCACGCTCTTCAGCAGCTTGTAGCCGGCGTCCGGAGTGGGCATGCCGGCGATGTTCGCGTAGAACTTCTCCAGGTGCTGCTTCGCCGTCATCTTCCTGGCCTCGGCCGGCAGCGGGCCCTTCAGCTCCTTCGCCTTCGGGTCGAGCAGCGTGTTGGCGACATAGAGCTTCTCGATCCGCTCAGGATAGCGCGCGGCGAAGTGCTGGATCAGGAAGCCGCCGAGCGACGATCCGAGCAGATGCGCCTTGTCGACCTTGAGCTTGTCGAACAGGCCCTTGAGCCCCTCGGCCAGCTTCACGATGCTGAGCGACGGCGGCACGGTGATGGCGAGGATCCTGGCCTTGCCCTTCAGCGCCACGATCTGGTTCCAGAAGATGTCGGCGACGCCGAGCGTTCCCGGAACCAGCACCAGCGTCGGCTGGCCCTTCTTGCCCGCGACCTCGATCACACCCCATTTGAGGCGGCCGGCGGCGACGGTCCTCTCCGGGTAGCGCTTGCGGAAGGCGGCGAGATTCATGGTTCCCCCTGTCGGTGTCTTGGTCAGCCGCCGATCCGGCGCGCGAGATCACGGATGTATTTGCGGTCGGACGGATCGAGCGCGCCTTTGGCGAGGTCGTCTCTGAACCCTCGCAGCTCGTCCTTGGTCGAGGCCGAGACCGAGGCCGAAGCCAGCAGGCGCTCGATCGCGTCGCCGTCGTCGCCCGTTATCTCGACCTTCGGCGCCGGCGGCGGACGCAGCAGATCCTCCCAGTCGAGGCCCGAAGCGGAGACCCGCCGGCTGACCTCGCGGGCAGCGGCCAGTACGTCGGCATCGTCGGCGCCGCCGAGGCGGCCGAGGAGAGCGAGAAATCCGTCGCGATCGGTGTTCGGCATCCGTCTTCAGCTCCGCCAGCGCAAGGTTCGTTCTTTGACCGGGTTGTCGAAGGGCCGGTTCTCGGCCCGGCTCGCCGCCCATTCCTTCTTCAGCCGGTAATACCACTTCGCCTGGGTGTCGGCGTCGTCGATCAGCATCAGCGGCGGATCGTCGGCGAGGCCGATCGCCTGCATCGCCATGATGTCGCGGTCCTGGCTCAGGAACTTGTGCATGAACGGCCTGAAGAACGGCTTGAACAGCGAGAGCCAGGGCCGCGTCCACCAGATCGCGTGATGGATCCGGGTGGTCTTGGCATCGACCGGCGTGACGGCGGTCAAGGCCCCCACCACGACCTTCCCGGTCCTGATGTGCTCGATGCGGACGCCGGGAAGCCGGAACGCGATCTCGGTCTCCGGCGCACCACCGATGATCCGGTAGGCACGGCTGTTCGAGGACGGCCGGTGACGCGCCATCGTGAAGCCGAGGTCGGACGGCACGAAGTGCTTGGCCTTCTCGTGGATCGACTCGGCCGAGCGCCACCACCAGGAGCGATGGACGAAGGGCCCGTGCGCCGGGTCCATCAGGCCGACCACCGCGTGATCCATTCCGGAGTCGAAGGGCATGGTCTCTGAGAGGTCGGCGCGACGGTCGCCGACATCGGGCACGACCGGGATCGGCGGCGCCGCCGCCGGATCGGGTCCGGCGAAGATCCAGATGTTCCCCTGCACCTCGCGCGCCGGAAGCGTCTTCGCCCTGATCCGGCCGGGCTCGAAGGCCTGGCCCTCGACCAGCGCCGGGATCGCCGTGCAGCGGCCGTCGGCGCCGAAGCGCCAGCCGTGATAGCAGCACTCGACCTCCCGGCCGTCGAAGCGCCCGAAGCTGAGCGGGATCCCTCGATGCGGGCAGACGTCCTTGAAGCAGAAGACCTCGCCCTCGGTGGTGCGCCCGAACAGGAGGCGCTGGCCGAGCAGCGTGCGGACCGTCATGCGGCCGCGGCCGACCTCGCTTCCGGGAACCGCCAGGTACCAGAGATCCCGGAGCCAGCCGGCGTCTAGAGGATCAGCCACGTCGCAAGCCCGAGGAAGGTGAAGAAGCCGACCACGTCGGTCACGGTGGTGAGGAATACCCCGGAAGCGACCGCCGGGTCGACCCCGAGCCGCTCCAGGATCAGCGGGATGGTCATGCCGGCGAGGCCCGCCGCCATCAGGTTCAGGATCAGCGCCAGGCCGATCACGACGCCGATCATCGGCTTGCCGAACCACGCCCAGGCGACCAGCCCGACCACGAGCCCGAAGATCGCGCCGTTGATGATGCCGAGCGCCACTTCCTTGACGATGACGCGGAGCGCGTTGGTGCGGCCGATCTCGCGCATCGCCAGCGCGCGCACGGCGACGGTCAGCGACTGGGTCCCGGCATTGCCGCCCATCGAGGCGACGATCGGCGCCAGCACCGCCAGCGCCACCACCTGCGCGATGGTGTCGGCGAACATCGCGATCACCGAGGCGGCGACAAAAGCCGTCACCAGGTTCACCAGCAGCCAGACGAAGCGCGAGCGCGCCGTCTCGAGGAGGCTGCTGGAGATGTCGGACTCGGAGACGCCGCCGAGCTTCAGCAGATCTTCCTCGGCCTCCTCGTCGATGACGTCGACCACGTCGTCGACCGTGATCCGGCCGAGGAGCTGACCGCTCTCGTCGACCACCGGCGTCGACACCAGGCCATAGCGCCGGAACATCTGCGCCACCTCCTCCTGGTCGGTGGTCGGCGGCACCGGTCGCATCTCGGCCGACATGATGTCGGCGACGCGGACCGGCCGCTTCGAGCGCAACAGCCTGGCGAGCGGAACGACTCCGTCGAGGCGGTTGCCGGCGGAGACGACGTAGATTTCTTGAAAGCTCTCGGGCAGCTCCTGGTCGGTGCGCATGAAGTCGATGGTCTGGCCGACCGTCCAATGGGTCGGCACGGCCACCACCTCGCGCTGCATCAGGCGACCGGCGGAGGAGTCCGGGAATGTGAGGCCCTGCTCGAGGACCACACGCTCGGCCGGTGGCACCGCTTCGAGAAGAAGCTTCCTTTCGTCCTCGTCGAGGTCGGTGACGAAGTCGACGACGTCGTCCGAGTCGAGCTCGGCGAGCGCCGCGGCGACGTCTCGGGCACCCATCACGTCGAACACGTCCTCGCGCACCGACTCGTCGAGATAAGGAAGGATCTCGGGATCGAAGCGGGTCTTGATCGCCTCGATGACGACCCGGCGCTGCTCGGTGTCGAGCCGCGACAGAAGGTCGGCGACGTCGGCCGGATGCAGCGGACGGATCAGGCCGCGGATCTGGTTCGGACGGCCGGCGTCGATGGCGGAGAGGATCGCCTGCTCGACCGGCGGTGTCAGGCCGTAGAGGGCGACCTCCGATGCGCGCCGACGGGTCCCGTCGGCCAGCGAGGCGTCGGTCGGCCCGGTCATCGCCCCTCAGTCCGCCGGGCCGGCGGCGCGACTCTGCGCGTCGACGACGGCGAAGGCCGTCATGTTGACGATGCCGCGGACCGTCGCGGCCTGGGTCAGGATGTGCACGGGCTGGGCGACACCCAGCAGGATCGGGCCGACCGACAGGCCCTCGCCAAGAATCTTCAGCAGGTTGAAGGCGATGTTGGCGGCATCGATCGTCGGCATGATCAGCAGGTTGGCGGCGCCCTTGAGCCGCGAGTTCGGGAAGATGCGCTCGCGGATCAGCTCCGAGACCGCGGCATCGCCCTGCATCTCGCCCTCGACCTCGAGATCCGGCGCCCTCTTCACGATCAACGACAGCGCCTCGCGCATCTTGGCGGCGGAAGCGACTTCGCGGCTGCCGAAGCTCGAATGCGAGAGCAGCGCGACTTTCGGCTGGATGCCGAAGCGCCTGACCTCGGTCGCCGCCATCAGCGTCATCTCGGCGATCGCCTCGGCGCTGGGGTCGGTATTGACGTGGGTGTCGGCGATGAAGAACGAGCCACGCGGCAGGATCAACAGGTTGAGGGCGGCGAAATAGTGCGACCCCGGCTTGAGGCCGATGACCTCGCGTACATGCTTCAGGTGGTCGGGATATCGCCCGACCGAGCCGCAGACCATCGCATCCGCCTCGCCGCGCTTGACCATCAGCGTGCCGATCACGGTGGTCCGCGTGCGCACCACGGTGCGGGCATGGTCGGGCGAGACGCCGCGGCGCTCGAGCAGCTGGTGATAGAGCTTCCAGTACTCGGGATAGCGCGGATCGTCCTCGGGATTGACCAGGTCGAAGTGCTCGCCGCGCCGCATGCGGAGGCCGAAGCGCTGGATCCGCATGTCGACGACCGAAGGCCGGCCGATCAGGATCGGCCATGCCAGCTTTTCGTCGATCACCGTCTGGATCGCGCGGAGCACGCGCTCCTCCTCGCCGTCGGTATAGACGACGCGCTTCGGTTCCAGCTTGGCGCGCTGGTAGACCGGGCGCATCACCTGGCCGGAGCGGAAGACGAATCCCGAGAGGTGCTGGCGATAGGCCTCCATGTCGGCGATCGGCCGCGTCGCGACTCCGCTCTTCATCGCCGCTTCGGCGACGGCCGGCGCCACGCGGGTGATCAGGCGTGGATCGAACGGCTTCGGAATCAGGTTGTCGGGACCGAAGGCCGGCGGCGCCTCGCCGTAGGCGGCGGCGACGATGTCGGAGGATTCCTCCAGCGCCAGGTCGGCGATCGCGTTCACGCAGGCGACCTTCATCGCCTCGTTGATCTGGGTCGCACCGACATCGAGCGCGCCCCGAAAGATGAAGGGGAAGCACAGCACGTTGTTGACCTGGTTCGGGTAGTCCGAGCGTCCCGTCGCGATCACCGCATCGGAACGAACCGACCGCACCTCCTCCGGCAGGATCTCGGGCGTCGGATTGGCAAGCGCCATCACGATCGGCCGCTCGCCCATCTTCGCCACCATCTCGGGCTTGAGGACCCGGGGAGCCGAGAGGCCCAGGAAGATGTCCGCACCGCCGATCGCGTCGCCCAGCGAGCGCGCATTGGTCTCGCGCGCGTACTTCTCCTTGCGCGGATCCATCAGCTCCTTGCGGCCCGCGTAGACGACGCCGGCGATGTCGGTGACGATGGTGTTCTGGATCTTGAGGCCCAGCGTGACGAGCAGGTCGAGGCAGGCGAGCGCCGCGGCACCGGCGCCCGAGGTCACCAGCTTCACCTCGCCCAGCGACTTGCCGACGACGCGGAGCGCGTTGACGATCGCCGCGGCGACGATGATCGCGGTGCCGTGCTGGTCGTCGTGGAAGACCGGGATCTTCATCCGCCGGCGGAGCTTCTCCTCGATCTCGAAGCACTCCGGCGCCTTGATGTCCTCGAGGTTGATGCCGCCGAAAGTCGGCTCGAGCGCAGCGACGATGTCGACCAGCTTGTCCGGGTCCCTCTCGTCGACCTCGATGTCGAAGACGTCGATGCCGGCGAACTTCTTGAAAAGGACGCCCTTGCCCTCCATCACCGGCTTGGCGGCGAGCGGGCCGATGGCGCCGAGGCCCAGGACGGCGGTGCCGTTGGTGACGACCGCGACCAGGTTGCCGCGGGCGGTCAGCTCGGCCGCCTGGGAGACGTCGCCGGCGATCGCCTCGGAGGCGGCGGCGACGCCGGGCGTATAGGCCAGCGCCAGGTCTCGCTGGGTCGCCAGCGGCTTGGTCGGGATGATGCCGATCTTTCCGGCCGGCGCGCGCCGGTGATAGTCCAGCGCCGCAGCCCTCACGTCCTCGTCGGCCATGCCCCTCCCGCTCCCCCGCTGTCCGGGGCCGTGTGGTACCGATCTTTAGTATCGTACCGTTCTTAAAGCGAAAGGCCCGCTCGATTTCTCGGCGGGCCTCTCAGAAAATGGTGCGGTCGAGAAGACTCGAACTTCCACAGGGTTTCCCCCACAGCGACCTCAACGCTGCGCGTCTACCAGTTCCGCCACGACCGCATTGCGTGGAGTACAAGGCCGGGATGGGCATCCGGTCCTTGCCAAGAACGCCGCCCGGGAATAGCAAATCGCGACCCATGGATCAAGCAGCGATAGCCACCGCGAGAGCCCCCGGGGCAGGCCCGGAAACCAGCCCCGGGACCGGCCCGGAGTGGCGTTGGGAGGCCCGCCCCCTGCCCTATCCGGAGGCGGTCGCGGCCATGGAGGCCCGGGTCGATGCGATCCGCGCCGGGGAGGCGCCGGAACTGATCTGGCTGGTCGAGCATCCGCCCCTCTATACGGCCGGCACCTCGGCCGAGCCCGAGGAGCTGCTGGACCCGCGTTTCCCGGTCTACGAGACCGGCCGCGGCGGCCGCTACACCTATCATGGGCCGGGCCAGCGGGTGGTCTACGTGATGCTGGACCTCAAGCGCCGGGGACCGGATGTCCGCGCGTATGTGCATGCCCTGGAGGACTGGGCGATCCGGGCCCTGCACTGCGTCGGCGTCGAGGCCGAGACCCGGCCCGACCGGATCGGGCTCTGGGTCCGGCGCACCGACCGCAACACCCCCTGGGTCGAGGACAAGATCGGCGCCATCGGCGTGCGCGTTCGCCGCTGGGTCACCTTCCACGGGCTCGCGCTCAACGTCGAGCCGGACCTCTCCCATTTCGGCGGGATCATTCCCTGCGGCGTCTCGCAGCACGGCGTGACCTCGCTGGTCGACCTCGGGATCCCGGCGACGATGGCCGACCTCGATGCCGCGCTCAGAGGCGCTTTCGCCGAAGTGTTCGGCCCGGAGGGAAGCTTCAGCGCTGCGGCGCGTCGTCCCTGAGGTTGCCGAAGGCCATCAAGGTGAACAGGATCATCGCGAGGAATACCGCGAGCGATCCGAGGATCGCCAGCACCGGCCAGTCGCGATAGATCGACAGGGCGATCCCGATCGGGAAGACCAGGGCACCCGCCTGGGCGATCCAGAACTGCGGCCAGGCCAGCCGGCTCGCCGACATCGCCGGATATGCCCGGTGGATCAGGCCGTAGATCGCCAGCGTCACCCAGCCGACCAGGTTGATGTGTGCGTGGATTGGCGTCCCGCTGAAGTCATGGGCGATGCCCATGTGGATGCCGAGGCCCATGCCGACGATCGCATAGAGAAGCGCCGTCAGCAGGAAGGCGCGGGGAAGGGTCATCGGGGATTTGCTTTCAGCCGGTCGGTTGCTGAACGAAGCCGGGAGACGGCGTCTCCGAGACAGGCTCGGCGGTCACGCGATCCACCCGGGCCGCAGGCGGGCCCTGGTGGCAGGCGGCGATCATCGCCGCGACTTCGCCTGCGGGGCCGGAGAATACGGCTTCGACGGAACCGTCGCGGCGGTTGCGGACCCAGCCGTCGAGGCAGCGCTTCGTCGCCTCGCCGACCGTCCAGCCGCGGTACCACACCCCCTGGACCTTGCCTTCGATACGGACCCGGACGACCGCCAAATCTGCCCGAGGGCGCTCGCTCACGCGAATTCCAGGATCTTCTGGTCGACCGCAAGCGAGTCCCCGGCATTGGCGTGGACCTGGGCCACCTTGCCGTCCTGCGGCGCCTTCAGCACGTTCTCCATCTTCATCGCCTCGACCACCGCCAGCGTCTCGCCGGCCTTCACTTCCTGGCCGGCCTTGACCGCGACCGAGACCAGCAGGCCCGGCATCGGCGAGAGCAGGAAGCGCGAGAGGTCCGGCGCCGCCTTCTTCGGCATCAGCGCGAGATA
>CAZDGR010000113.1:0-11326 GCA_964504845.1 uncultured Rhizobium sp.
CGGATCCGTCGGCCGCAGCAGGTCGATCGGAAGCCGGCCTTTCTCCTCGATGGCAAAGCGCGCGATCGAGCCACCGGCATGCGGCGCCAGATCGACCGCAAGCCGCCCGGCTCTCAGCCGCAGCAGATCCATGAAGTCCCTCCCCGGATACGCCGCGTAGCCTTTACGGGCGTTTACGGTCAAGGTCTCACTGCATTAACCCTAGATCGCGACCCGCTCGATCCGGTTCCGAACCGCGCGTATCACGCTGAGCGCCGCCATCATCGAGGTTTTCGGGTTGCCCGGCAGGGTCTTTCCCGAAAATTCGAGCGAAAAGCGACCGAACGCCCCTTCCGCTTCGATTCGATGAATATTGCCCGTCGCCGAGGGGTCGGCGATCAGGCTCGCCTCGGTCGCATCAAGCCCGAGACCGGCGAGCGCGATCGTCGCCGCGACATTCGCGTTCTGAGGAAAACGTCGTGCCGCCTCGCCCGCGTCGCCGCGATAGACCTCGGTCGGCCCGGCGATCCTGTCGAGGTCCACGACTTTCTCCGCCGCGGTGCCGCGCCATCCCGCCGGCGGCTTCCGTCCGGTGTAGACCACTTTCGAAAGCCCGCCCTCGCGCGCGGCCGCGAGCGCGTCGATGCCGCCGACCGCGCCCGACACCAGCGACAATCGGCCTGCGCCCTTCTCCGCTGCCTTCTTCAGCGCGTCGAAGAGCGCCGGATCGGCAAGCGCACCGGTCGAAACCACCACCAGCTCGGCGCCGCGCGACAGCACGGCAGCACCGTGCTCGCGGACCGCGCCGTGTCCGCCGCATTCGACCACCAACGGCGGAAGCGACGTCAGCGCGTCGAGACGTTCGAAGACGGCGACCTGATCCGGGAGCGCGGCGCGGGCCGCCTCAGCCCGTCCAGGCCTAACCAGCACGATCACCTCGGCGGCGGCGCCCAGGCGATCGATCACCAGGCGCCCGATGGCGCCCCAGCCGATCAGCAGCAGCGACGGTTTGGCGGATGGCATCCGATTTCTTCCTTTGGGGCCCGGAGGGTAGCCCGGCGCCTGGGCGTCCGTCGACGATGTGGATTGGAACCGTTTCAAGGTCCCTGCCGTTGAGGAGATGCGGTAACGGGCTCCGTTCCCGGCCGCGTCACCAGGAGGCCTCATGGCACAGGGTAGCGGATCGTTGCACGAGGACCCGGACGTCCTCGGGCCGGAGGTGATCGACCGGCATCGGGCGATCGTCTCGATCATGGAGGAGCTCGAGGCGGCCGACTGGTACAACCAGCGTGTCGCCGGCAGTACCGACCCCGAGCTTCGCGACATCCTCGCGCACAACCGCGACGAGGAGAAGGAGCACGCGGCGATGACGCTCGAATGGCTCCGCCGCCGCGACAGGAAGCTCGACGAGCATCTCCGGACCTACCTGTTCACCGAAGGCTCGATCCTCGGGATCGAAGGGAAGGCCGAGGGGCCGGGAAAGAGCAATGAGGCCAAGAGCGACGGCTCGCTCGGCATCGGCTCGCTCCGCGGCGAAGGAGCCGCGTCATGAGCCGTCTCAACCGGCATCTGGCGCCGATGTCGGACGCCGCATGGGCGGCGCTCGACGACGAGGTGCGGCGTGCCCTCAAGACCATGCTGGCCGGCCGGCGCATCGTCGACTTCACCGGGCCGCTCGGCGACGATGCCTCTTCCATCAGCCTGGGGCGTCTCGACGACATTCCGGCGCCGCCCGACCGCCTGATCCTCGCGCGCCTTCGCCGCGTGCAGCCGCTGGTCGAGTTCCGTGCACCGTTCGAGATGGCAAGAAGCGAGCTCGAGGCGATCGATCGCGGCGCAAAGGATCCGGACTTCGATCCGGCGATCGAGGCCGCGCGCCAGATCGCGCTTGCCGAGGATCATGCGATCTTCAACGGCTACGCCGAGGCCGGCATCAAGGGGATCACCCAGGGCGGCAGCGGCGAGGCGCTTTCGATCAGCGACGACTACGAGGCCTACCCGGCCGCCGTCGCCGAAGCGATCGGCCGGCTTCGCGACGACGGTGTCGACGGACCCTACGCGACCGTGCTCAGCGATCGCTGCTTCACCGGGCTCACCAAGGAAACCAAGGGCGGCTATCCGGTGATCCAGCACGTGAAACGACTGATCGACGGGCCGATCTTCCGCGCCGCGGCGCTGACCGGCGCGATCGTGCTGTCGCTCCGCGGCGGCGATTTCGAGCTGACCGTCGGCCAGGATCTCTCGATCGGCTACCTGAGCCACGATGACAGGTCCGTCCGGCTCTTCATCGAGGAGAGCCTGACCTTCCGCCTGCTGGCGCCGGAAGCGGCGGTGCCGCTCGTCTACCCGGACGGCGCCAAGGCGCGGAAGCGCTGATCGCGACGGAACCCGGTACCTGCATGGCTGTTCATGGGGCGACGAGTCCTCGTCGTCCCCGGCTTCCCCAGGAGAAGTCCCTATGCTCGATCGCCGCAAGCTCCTCGCCGCCCCGTTCGCCTTGGCGTTGCTCGCCTCGGGCTGCACCGTGATGGAAGGCCGTCAGACCGCCGGCCAGTACATCGACGACGCCACCATCACCACAAAGGTGAAGGCGCAGATGGTCGAGGACCCGCAGGTCAAGGCCGCCCAGGTCGGCGTCGAGACCATGCAGGGCGTGGTCCAGCTCTCGGGCTTCGTCCAGTCCCGGGACATGTCGGTGCGCGCCGAGCAGATCGCCCGTCGCGTCGACGGCGTCCGAGGCGTCAAGAACGACCTCGTCGTTCGGTGATCTCTCGCGGCGGACGGATGCCCCACCGTCCGCCGCATCTCGTCATCCCGGCCGGCAATTGCGTATGCTGAGCGCCTCGTCTCGGGGGAGACCATGGCGCCTTGGCCTGAATACACGCGTTTCCTGATCGCGCTGTTCGCGATCCTGACGCCGTTCGCGGCGATTCCGATCTATCTCGGCCTCACCGAGGGACGCAGCGACGCCTACCGGGCCCGCACCGCCGACACCGCGGCGCTGACCGTGCTCTGCGTCCTGGTGTTCACGGCCTTCGCCGGCGACGTGGTGCTGCGCCTGGTCGGCACCAGCCTCGACAGCTTCCGGGTCGGCGGCGGCATCGTGCTGCTGCTGATGGCGCTCTCGATGCTCTCGGCCGAGGTCAGCCGCGTGCAGCAGACACCGGGCGAGAAGGACGAGGCCGAGCATCGCCAGGCGATCGGCGTGGTTCCCCTCGGCGTGCCGCTGCTGGCCGGCCCTGGCTCGATCTCCGCCGTCATCATCCAGATGCAGCGCGGCGAGGGACTGGCGCACCAGGCGCTCATCACCGCCAGCATCGTCGTGGTCTGCTTCCTGCTCTGGGCGAGCCTCAGGCTCGCGGCGCCGATCGGCGCCCGGCTCGGCCGCACCGGCCTCAACATCGTCAACCGCCTGTTCGGCCTGCTGCTCGCCGCAATCGCGGTCGAGATCATCGCGACCGGGCTCCGCCACCTGTTTCCGGGGCTGATGGGAACCGCCTAGCCGGTTAGACTGGTCCATATGGCCGAGGCTTATCCATCCGTCGAGCTGTCCGGCGGCCCGCTGAAGCGGGTCGGCGGCGCCGTCGCGCTCGACTTCGTTAACACGGTCGGCTGGCGCCTGGCCGACGAAGCCGCGGAGCGGCTGCACTCCTATGGCGACCTCGTCGCCTGGGTCCGAGGGACCGGTGCGATCGATGCCGGCCGCGCCCGCCGGATCGCCGCACGGGCAAAGGCCGATCCCGGCAAAGCCGACCGGGTTCTCGCCGAGGCGCGCCGGCTGCGCGACGCCCTGTTCCGAACCTTCCTCGCCCGGTCCCGCGACAAGGCGCCGGCGAAAGCCGATCTCGGCCTGATCAACCGCTGGCTCGCGCGCACGGCGCCGCGCGCCGGTCTCGACCTTCGTGGCGGCCGCCTCGGCTGGCGGTGGCCGGACGAGACTTTGGAAAGCCTGCTCGCCCCTGTCCTGTGGTCGGCCGGAGAGCTGCTCGCCGGCGACGATACCGCCCGCATCAAGCTCTGCGCCGCCGACGGTTGCGGCTGGATCTTCCTCGACGCCAGCCGCAAGGCGAACCGGCTCTGGTGCTCGATGGAAGATTGCGGCAACCGCGCCAAGGCGAAACGCCATTACCGGCGACGGACATCGGTCTGATGTGGCGGCCGCCCGAACGCATCCGCTGGAAACCCGATGGCGGCCGCTGGCCGACGCCTGAGGAAGCCGCGGCCTCGCACCTTTTCAGCCCGATCGATGCCGGTCCGCTGAAGCTCGCTTCCCGCACCTGGGTCCCGGCCATGGTGCCGTGGCGCGCGACCGAGGACGGCGAGGTCACACCGGAGGTGCTTGCCTGGTACGAACGCTTCGCCCGCGGGCGCCCGGCGGCGATCGTCGTAGAGGCGACCGGCATCCGCGACGTGCCGTCCGGTCCCCTCCTCCGCATCGGTCACGACCGCTTCATCCCGGGCTTGGCCGAGCTGGTGAAGCGGGTGCGCGCCGCGAGCAACGGCGAGACCCGGCTCCTGATCCAGCTGATCGATTTCCTCGCGATCCGCCGCCGGCCGGATCCTCAAACCTTCTTCCGCCGCTATCTCAAGATCACCGACCGTCACCGGCAGGCACTCGGCGTCACGACCGACGACGAGGTGCGCGGCAAGCTGATTGCCCTCGACGACGAGTCCCTCTCCCGGGTGCTCGATCCGCGCGAGATCGAGGCCCTCAGGGTCGGATACCGCGAACGCGTCACCGACATGCACCTGCCGCATGTGCGCGACCTGCCGAAGGTCCTGCCCGGTCTCTTCGCCGATGCCGCGAAGCGGGCCGAGACCGCCGGGTTCGACGGCGTCGAACTGCACTACGCCCATGCCTACACGATGGCGTCGTTCCTCTCGGCACTGAACGACCGGACCGATGGATACGGCGGGTCGAGGACCGAGCGCGCCTGGCTGCCGCTGCAGGTCTATGGCCGCGTGCGGGGCGTCGTCGGGCCGGCCTTCGCGGTCGGCTGCCGCTTCCTCGCCGAGGACTGCATCGCGGGCGGCAACACGGTCGAGGACGCCGCCTATTTCGCCCGCCGCTTCGCCGCATCCGGCATGGACTTTCTCTCGCTCTCGCGTGGCGGCAAGTTCGAGGATGCCAAGCAGCCGGCCATCGGCGAGGCGGCCTACCCCTACACCGGCCCCTCCGGCTACGAGTGCATGCCGCAGTTCATCTCCGATGCGCGCGGCCCCTTCGGCCGCAACCTCGAGCCGGCGGCCCGTATCCGCGCCGAGGTACGAAAGGCCGGCTTCGCGACACCGGTCGTGGTCTCCGGCGGCATCCATGGCTTCGCCCAGGCCGAGGCGGTCATCGTGGAGGAGAAGGCCGACATCGTCGGATTCGCCCGCCAGGCGCTCGCCGATCCCGACTGGTTCCTCAAGGTGCGGCTCGGTCGCGGCGCCGAGGTGCGGGTCTGCGAATACACGAACTACTGCGAGGCGCTCGACCAGAAGCACGCGCAGGTCACCTGCAAGCTCTGGGACCGGCAGGGGCTCGACGAGCCGGACCTGCTCAAGAGCAAGGACGGCAAGCGCCGGCTCGTCGCGCCGGCCTGGACGCCATGAACCGCACCAGCCGGGAAACTCGCCGCACCGCTTATGCACCGGCACGTTGCGGAAGCGTGCCGCGTTTTCGACGCCTCGATCGGCGAATCTGGCGTCGCTAAGGTCGAGCGATACCTCGCCCTTTGGAATACGTAAGACTCGCGGGGGCATTTTCGTGACCGGCTGTTGCATGCCGGGGATCTGTGCGCTCCGTCACTGGCTCAGCCGGTTAGTGAGGATCATTTTCCTCGCAGTCACGACTGACGGAGCATCCGATGCGCACCCAACTTCTCCTCGCGACCTCCCTCGCCGCCCTTCTCGCGGCGGCACCGCTTTCGCTTACCTCACCGGATCACCTGTCGCAGGCCTATGCCAAGAATGATGGCGGTGGCGGCGGCAACGGCGGCGGCAACGCCAGCGGCCGCGACGGCGGCAGCCCCGGAAACAGCGCCAACGCGCCCGGGCACTCCGGCACCGGCCCCGGCAACAGCGGCAATGCGCCTGGCCTTCTGAACGCCACGCCGAGGACCGACGGCAAGCTCGACCGCAACCAGGCGACCACGACCCGCGATCGCAACCCATCGACCCAGACCGCGACCACCCGGGGCACCGACAAGTCACGGGCCGAAGCGCGCAGCAAGGCCGCGAACGAGCTCGGCAACCTGAATGCGGCTCACGCCTCGGCGACCGCGCGTGCAAACGCCTCGCCGAACTCGATGGTCGGCCGCATCGCCACCTACGAGAACCAGATGAACGCGGCGCTCGCGATCCGGGATCCGATCGCACGCAACGCGGCGATCACCCAGGCCCGCGAGCAGCTGGCGCTCTCGGCCAACAAGTCGCTGACCCCGACGGCGGTCGCGCGCGTCGATGGGCTGCTGGGCATCCAGGGCGCACCGCCCGAGCTCGGCGCCGTGCGGTAACACGGTGGGCTAGATCGTCGATCAATCACGGGCGGTCACCTTCCTCGTACGAGTGACCGCCCGTGCCTCGTGGTTCAGTCCCTAGACGTCCCCGATGCCGAAGAAACCACCCGCGGGGGGGCAAACAGGAGACTGTGATGACATTCAGCAAGATTTCCCCAATGGCCGCCCGCTGGATGAGCGCAACGGCATTGGCGACAGCGCTCGCGATCGTGCCCGTCGGCATGACGATCCAGGGCCCGGCCGACAACGCCGCCTGGGCGAAGGGCGGCGGCGGCAATGGCGGTGGCGGCGACCGGGGTGGCGGTCCCGACAAGGGCGGTCCCGACAAGGGCGGTCCCGACAAGAGCGCCGGCCGGGACGACGGCGGCCGCGGCGATCGTGGCAATGGCCGCGGCAACGATGTCGCCTCGCGCGGCCATGACGGACGCGGGCACGATGCGCGTGGCGGCCGCGACGCAAGCGTCGCAAGCCTCGGCCGCGACGTCGGCCGCAGCGATCGCGGGCGCGACGTGGCGCGCGGTGTCGACCGCAGCGTCAGCGATCGCCGCGATGGCGATCGCCGAGACGGCTCGCGCAGCTTCAGCGACCGGCACGAGGGCGGCAAGAACACGCTCGGGAACCTGAATGCGGCGCACGCCTCGGCGACCGCGCGCGCCAACGCCTCGCCGAACTCGATGGTCGGCCGCATCGCCACCTACGAGAGCCAGATGAACGCGGCGCTGGCGATCCGGGACCGCTCGGACCGCAACGCCGCGATCGTCGCGGCCCGCGAGCAGCTGGCGGAGTCGGCCAACAAGCCGCTGACGGCCGGCAACATCGCGCGCGTCGATGCGATGCTCGGCATCCGCGGCGCGTCGCCACAGCTCGGCGCCGAGCGCAGCCGCAGCTCCGACCGCAACCGCGACTTCTCGCGCGTCTCCTTCGACGACCGGCGCGACGGACGCCGTGACGGGCGCCGCGACCGCGACTTCCACGACTTCTTCGGCCACCACCATCACGGGTTCGGCGGCAGCTTCGGTCGCGGCGCCGGCTTCGGCAACCTCCCGGTCGACCCGGCACGCATCGAGGCGCGTGCCACGGCGCTCGATGCGCGCGGCGACCGCATCGCCGCCGAGATCCGCGCCGCCGGCGATCGCCGTGCCGCCGAGATCATCTCCCGGGCGGAAGCCAGGGCGGCCGAGCTCCGGGCACGCGAGGCGACGGCCAAGGATCCGGCGCGTCTCGAAGCCCGCGCCGTCGCCGTCGTCGAGCGCGCGAATGCCTTGGCCGCGGCGACGATCGCCAGGGCCGATGCCCGCGCGACCGCGGTCAACGCCCGGTTCGACGACCGCGTCGAAGCGCTCCAGGCGATCGCCGCCTACGATCGGGCGATGATCGCCGCCATGGCGCTCAACGATCCGGCGGCGCAGACCGCCGCCATCACGGCGGCGCGGTCGGACCTGCGCGCGGCCATAGACCGGCCGCTCAGCGGACGCATGATCGATCGCCTCGACGACCGCCTCGGCCTGGAGGACACACCGTCGGCAATCGCCTCGCGCGGAAGCATCGGGATCGGCCTCGACGGCTGATGCGGTATCGGCGGACAGCCCCGCCCGGCTCAGGCCTGGCGGGGCTTTTTCTTTGCGAGATGGTGGATGAGAATCGCTGCCGTCGCCGCGACGTTCAGCGACTGGATGCGCCCCGCTCCCTCGAGCTTCACCACGTCGTCACAATTGGCGAGCGCCTGCGGGTTCATGCCGAACTCCTCGTTGCCGAGGATCAGCGCCACCGGCTTGTCGAGCGGCAGGCCGGCGAGCGGCTTGCCGCGATCGAGCGCGGTGCCGACGACGCGATAGGCCGGCTTCAGGTGCTTGATCGTCTGCGGGAAATGCTTCGCCCGGTACAGCGTCACGTATTCGAAGCCGCCCTCGGCGACGCGATGCGCGGCATCCGAGGGGCCGGACTGTCCCGGATGATCCGAGAGCACGGCACGGTCGAGGCCGAAGAACGCGGCGGTGCGGATGATGGCGCCGAGATTGTGCGGATTGGCGACGCCGTCGAGGCAGAGCAGCAGCGGCACCTCCCCCGCCGCCTCCCGCGCCTTGGCCGGATCGAAGTCGAGCGCGGTCCTCGGTGCGGCGATGGCGACGATGCCGCCATGAAGGAGGCTGCCGGCGACCTTGGCCAGCTCCTCCGACTCGACCTCGCGATAGGGCTTCCGCGCCTCCGCCATCATCCGGCAGATGTCGTCGATCTGGCCGCGCATCGACGGCAGGAAGAACAGCCGCTCGATCCGCTCCGGTGCTGTCTGGAACAGCGCCTTTACCGCCGGCAGCCCGCCGATGCGCGCGAGGTCGCGGCGCTCGGCTTGCCGGGGGTTCTGCCTGGAGTCCGGACGGGATTGCGGGCGGCGGGATCGGGGCGGGCGCGGCATGGGCGCGCACCCTATCATGCATGCTCGGATCGGTTGACAGCGGCGATGGCGACCGGCATCTCGACCCGAGCATGACACCCGACGAGCTTCTCTCCCGCCTTCTCTTCCGCGACGGACTGGTCCTGATCCTCGACAAGCCCGCCGGCATTCCGGTCCATGCCGGGCCTGGCGGCGGCGAGAATCTCGAGCAGCACTTCGGCCATCTCCGCTTCGGCCTGCCGCAGCCTCCGTCGTTGGCTCATCGCCTCGATCGCGACACCTCGGGCTGCCTTGTTCTCGGTCGGCATCGGAAGGCGCTGTCGAAGCTCGGAAAGCTGTTCCAGGCCGGTCGCGTCGGCAAGACCTACTGGGCGGTGACCGACGGCGTGCCCGCCGAACGCCAGGGACGCCTCGACCTTCCGCTCGCCAAGCTGACGCCGAAGTCCGGCTGGAAGATGATCGTCGACGCCGAGGCCGGCCAGCCGGCGGTCACCGACTATCGCGTGCTGGGATCGGACGGCAGCCGCGCCTGGATCGAATGCTTTCCGCGTACCGGCCGCACGCACCAGATCCGCGTGCACCTGGCGCATCTCGGCTGCCCGGTCCTCGGCGATCCCGTCTACGGCAAGGCCGGGCCGAGGCTTCATCTCCACTCGCGCGCAATTGAACTGCCGCTCTATCCCTCGCGCGGGCCAGTCGGTGCGACCGCACCGGTGCCGCCCCATATGAGGGAGGCGCTCGCCGCCTGCGGCTGGCCCGGCGAAAGCGCAGGAACCGCGGCCGCCGCGTCGTAACAAGAGGCATCATGCCGGTCCTTTCTCGCCGTCTCGTTCTTGCTGGTGCTGCGTCACTCGCCATCGCGCATCCCGCCTCGGCCCAGCCGACGCCGGCCTGCGGCCGCGTCACGATCCGTCAGACCGAGGGCCCGTACTTCAAGCCGCAATCGCCGCTACGTGCCTCGCTGGTCGAGCCCGGCATGGCCGGCGAGCGCCTGCGCCTGGTCGGTCGCGTGACCACGACAGGATGCCGTCCGGTCGCCGGTGCGATGCTGGAATTCTGGCAGGCCGACGATGCCGGCCGTTACGACAATGCCGGCTTCCGGCTACGGGGACACCTGATCGCCGACGCCGAAGGTCGCTACGATCTCACGACGATCCGGCCCGGCCGCTATCCGGGACGCACGCCGCATATCCACGTGAAGGTCGCGGCACCCGGCGGGCGGCCGCTGACCACGCAGCTCTACTTCCCGGGCGAGCCCGGCAATGCCCGCGACGGGATCTGGCGGCGCGAGCTCGAGATCGCGCTTGCCGAAGGCCAGGGCCGCTTCGACTTCGTGCTCGACCTCGGCTAAGCCAGCAAGCGCGATCAAGCCGGCTTCGATACTGTCGCCGGCATGACGCTTCGCGCGCAGACCCAGAGCGACTACGGCCGCCGGATCGACCGGGTGATGCGCCACATCGGCGAGCACCTCGACGATCCGCTGGATCTGGACAAGCTCGCCGAGGTCGCATGCTTCTCGCCGTTCCACTTCCACCGGATCTACCGGCAGGTCGTCGGCGAGACGGTCGCCGACACGCTCCGCCGCAACCGCCTGAGCCGCGCCGCCGGCGATCTGGTGCGAAGCAAGCTCGCGATGCCGCGGATCGCGCAGCGCGCCGGCTATGCCAGCGCCGCCGCCTTCACCCGCGCCTTCGTCGCCGCCTATGGCGCGACGCCGGCTGCCTACCGCAAGACCGGGCGGCTCTCGCAGCTGGAGCCCGCCTATGAGGAGGAGAACCTCGGCATGCACACCGTCGATGTCCGCGTGACGCCGCCGATCCGCGTCGCGGCTGTTCGCCATGTCGGTCCCTACATGGAAATCGGCACCGCCTTCGACCGGATCTTCGCCTGGGCCGGGCCGAAGGGGCTCCTGACCCAGAGCTGCCGCATGTTCGGCATCTTCTACGACGACCAGAGCGCCGTGAAGCCTGAGGCGCTGCGCTCGGATGCCTGCCTGACGATCGGACCTGACGTGACGCTCGACGGCGATTTCCGCCTGCACGAGATCGCCGGCGGCCGCCATGCCGTGCTCCGCCACCAGGGCCCCTATGCCGAGCTGCCGACCGCCTATGCGTGGCTGTTCGGGACCTGGCTGCCCAAGAGCGGCGAGGAACCTGCGGACCGGCCCTGCTTCGAGGAGTATCTCAACAATCCGCGCGAGCATCCGCCGAAGGAGTGGCTGACCGACATCTACCTGCCGATGGTCAGCAAGTAGCAGTCCAGGCCGAGTCTCGCCCCCGCCCCGGAGCCCGACGCGCGTCTCGTATCCTCTCCCCCTTTGTGGGGGAGGGTTGGGGTAGGGGGCAGGACGCGAGGGTGCTAAACTGGGGTTCGCACTCTCCCCTCCCCGGACCATCTCTTGATGCAGCTTACCGAGCCGGAAGTCCGCGCCGCGATCGGCGGCGCGATGACCATG
>CAZDGR010000114.1:0-11249 GCA_964504845.1 uncultured Rhizobium sp.
TTGATGCAGGCTTCATTCACGACATAGGTCATCGCCGATCTCCGATGGGCGCGGCAGCGGGTCCAATTCAAGGACGACAGAGGCGAGAATCGCAGGGCCGCGCGAAAGGCGGCCTCATATACCATCGACGCCCTCGCCTGAAAACGCCGTCTCGGGCCCTGGCCCCCAAGGAAGCCCCAATGCCTGCCGTCGATCTCGCCCGGGTCCGCGCCGACACGCCGGGAACCGCCAACGTCATCCATCTCAACAACGCCGGGGCCGCCCTGATGCCGGCGCCGGTCGTCCGGGCCACGGTCGACTACCTCGAGCGGGAAGCGGCGATCGGCGGCTACGAGGCGCATGCCGAAGCCGACGCCGCGATCGAGGCGACCTACGGCAAGGCGGCGACGCTGATCGGTGCCGCGCCGGACGAGATCGCCTTCATCGAGAACGCGACCCGCGCCTGGGACATGGCGTTCTACGGCCTCGCCGCCTCGTTCGCGCCGAGCGACCGCATCCTCACAGGCGCGCACGAGTACGTCAGCAACTACCAGGCCTACCTGCAGGTGGCGAAGCGTACCGGCGCGGTCATCGAGGTCATCCCGAACGACGACAGCGGCCAGGTCTCGGTCCAGGCGCTGGAGAAGATGATCGACCGCAAGGTCAGGCTGATCGGGCTCACGCACGTGCCGACCAACGGCGGCGTCGTCAATCCGGCCGCGGCGATCGGGAAGGTGGCGCGGGCCGCCGGCGTGCCCTTCCTGCTCGATGCCTGCCAGTCGGTCGGCCAGATGCCGATCGACGTGAAGGCGATCGGCTGCGACATGCTCTCGACCACAGGCCGCAAGTACCTGCGGGGGCCCCGCGGCACCGGCTTTCTTTTCGTCCGCCGCGACTTCCTGGAGCGGATCGAGCCGCCGATGGTCGACACCCACGCGGCGACCTGGCCGGCGCGGAACGCCTTCGCCTGGCGGCCGGACGCGCGGCGCTTCGAGAACTGGGAGACCAACTACGCGACCCGCCTCGGGCTCGGTGCGGCGATCGACTATGCGCTCGGCATCGGCCTGGAGGCGATCTACGCGCGCGTCCGGGCGCTCGCCTCGGATTTCCGCGCCGGGCTCGATGCGATCCCGGGCGTGAGGACCCGCGACCTCGGCACCGAGCGCTGTGGCATCGTCACCTTCACCGTCGAGGGCAAGACCGCCGACGAGGTGAAGGCCACGCTCGCCGCCAGGCGGATCAACGTCTCGACCACGACCGTCAACGGCACCCGCGTCGACATGGAGCAGCGCGGGCTCGCTTCGATGACCCGCGCCTCGGTCCACTACTACAACAGCGAGGACGAAGTCGCCGCCGCGGTCGACGCCGTCGCGGCGCTTCGGCGATAGCGCCGTGGGCCGTCTCGAGGACATGGAGATCTTCGTCCGCGTCGTCGACGCCGGGAGCTTCACCGGCGCCGCCGAACGTCTCGGCCTCGCCAAGTCGCTGGTCAGCCGGCGCCTCGGCCGGCTGGAAGAGCGGCTCGGCACGCGGCTGATCGCGCGCACCACGCGCAAGCTGGCGCTGACCGAGGCCGGGCGCGCCTTCTACGAGCGCGCCCGCCGTCTGCTCGAGGAGACCGCCGATGCGGAAGCGACCGCGATGGCCACGGCGGCGGACCTCAAGGGCCGGCTGCGGATCGCGGCGCCGATGTCGTTCGGCCAGCTTCACCTGGCGCCGGCGGTCGTCCGCTTCCTCGCCGACCATCCCGAGGTCGAGATCGACGTCGACCTCAACGACCGCTTCGTCGACCTGGTCGGCGAGGGCTACGCGCTGGCGATCCGCATCGGGCGCCTCAAGGATTCAAGCCTCGTCGCCCGCAGGCTGGCATCGTCGCGCATGGTGCTCTGCGCCAGCCCCGCCTACATCGCGCGCCGCGGCAAGCCCAAGACACCGGCCGATCTCGCCCGGCACGATTGCCTCCTCTACACCAACCGCGCTGCCGGCGACGTCTGGCGCTTGCGCTCCGGCGGCAGGACCACGGCGCCGCAGATACGCGCCCGCATCGCCGCCAACAACGGCGACTTCCTCGCCCGTGCCGCGATCGACGGCCTCGGCATCGCGCTGCTGCCGTCCTTCATCGTCTTCGAGGCGCTGGCGAAGGGCGAGCTGGTGGCGATCCCGTGCGGTGAACCGCTCGACGACAGCGCGATCCACGCGGTGCTGCCGGCCGGACGCCAGCCGCCGCTGCTGGTCCGCCGCTTCGTCGACTTCCTGATTTCCGAGTTCGGGCCGGAGCCCTACTGGGACGAGCAGTCCCGCCCGCGCAAGCGGCGCGTCAGCTCTCGCCGGTGAGGCGGTCGATGGCGCGGCGCTCGGCCTTGGTCGGGCGGCCCGCGCCCGGCTCGCGCGCGGCCACCGGCGGCGGGCGATCCTCCTTCGCGCGCGGCTGCGGCGGCGACAGATCGGCATAGAGCGACTGCGCCTCGGTCGCCGGGCCGCGCCTGGCGCCGAGCGCCTTCACCTCGATCACCCGGATATGCGGCCCCAGCGGAAACGTCAGCACGTCGCCGACCTTGATCGTCTGGCTCGGCTTGCCGACGACGCGGCCGGAGACGCGCACGCGGCCATCGGCGCAGAGATCCGCCGCCATCGTCCGGCTTTTCAGGAATCGGGCGAACCACAGCCACTTGTCGAGGCGGAGGCTCTCGCCGCTCATGAGCGCTTCAGCAGGTTGGCCAGCGGCGCGAAGGGGGAACGCTGGTCGACCGGTTGCTGGCGCCGGCGCTTCTGCCGGCGATGCTTCCCGCCGCGGGGCGTGAACAGCGTGCCTTCGGGCCGGACCTCGGCGCGATACCCGAGATCGGCGAGCACGCCGGCGAGCTCGCCCGGACGGCAGCCGGCGAGATCGACAAGCTGCTGCGTGGCGAGGAACGGACCTTGCGCGGCCAGCGTCCGCGCGGCGAAGGCGAGGCGCTCGATCCGCTCGCAGCCGAGCGCATGGCCGCCGAGGACGGCGCGGCCGATCGCAGCCCAGAAGTCGGGCGGCACCGCGGGATCGGCGGCGGGCGCCGGCCCGGTCGGGACATCGATCGGCGGACGTCCGGCGGCGATCGACCAGAGCAGCGCCAGGAAGCGGCCCGCCGCGGGCTTCGCCAGTGCCGGCATGAACACATGATGCACGCCGAAGCGGACGCCGAGCCTGGCCAGCGCCTTGCGGTCGGCAGGGGTGAGCGCCGCCACCTGTGCCTCGACCTCGGCGCGCGGCATGGATCCCAGGCGTTCGACCAGGCGGAAGGCAAGGCCGCGCGCAGAGCCGGACAGCGCCGCGTCGCGAAGCTGGGTCAGCGGCGAGAGCACCCGCGTGACATGGCGCGCGATCCAGGCGGCAAGACGGCGGACGACGCGGTCGCGCTGCGGCGCTTCCAGGTAGTCGTTCGACAGCACCTCGATGCGAGGCTCGATCGTGGTTCGGCCGGGGCCGAGGCGCGCGATCGGCGCGCCATCCCATGCGAGCGTGGAACCGTCGAGGCGGAAGGCGCCGTCCGGCGCCGCCTCCAGGCGGTCGACCCGGCGCACGATCTCGCGCGGCACGACGCGCCGCGCCGCCGCGAGCACGGGGCGGGCCTCGGGCTCGTCGCCGACGTCGGGGACGAAGCGAAGGCCTTCCAGCCGCCCGACCGAGTGTCCCTCGACGACGACCTCGCCGTCGGTGCGGACCGCGGCGACGAGCTCGCCGGTGTCGGCGAGCTTCTGGGTCAGCGCCGCGGCACGACGATCGACGAAGCGCTGGGTGAGGCGCTCGTGCAGCGCGTCCGACAGCCGCTCCTCGATCGCGCGCGCCTTCTCGCGCCACTGGCCGGCATGGTCGAGCCAGTCGGGGCGATGGGCGACATAAGCCCAGGTACGGCAATGGGCGACGCGCTGCATCAGCGTATCG
This sequence comes from uncultured Rhizobium sp., assembly GCA_964504845.1. GTDB lineage: Bacteria > Pseudomonadota > Alphaproteobacteria > SHVZ01 > SHVZ01 > SHVZ01. Next base: position 3,899 of record CAZDGR010000114.1, read on the forward strand.
ATATCGCCCTCGGTGCGGTCGAGCGCCTGGACGTGGCGGGCGACCCAGTCGGTCGGCAACCGCCCGGTCGGCCCGGTGAGATGACGGTAGATCTGGCCCAGAAGCCGCGTATGGGCATCGGCCAGGATCTTGCGGAAGTCCGGGATCTGGCAGACTTCCCAGAGCAGGCGCACATTCGCCCTCGATTCCGCCAGCTGTTGGATCTCCGGATCGCGCGCCAGCACCTGCAGCGCCAGATGATCGTCGGCGTCGCGTTTGCGCATCAAGAGCGACGACGGCGGCTTCTCCTCCAGCGAGCGCGACAGCGAGGTCACCGAACGCATGTCGAGGTCGTCGTTCCGCCACCAGAGACGCTGCATCGGCTCGAAGCGGTGCTCCTCGATCCGGCTCACCTCCTCCTCGTCGAGCTCGCCGGCCTCGTTGGTGGTGCCGAAGGTGCCGTTGGCCATGTGGCGACCGGCACGGCCGGCGATCTGGGCCATCTCGGAGGGGATCAGGCGGCGCGGCGCGCGGCCGTCGAACTTCTTGAGCTGCGCGAAGGCGACATGGTCGACGTCCATGTTGAGGCCCATGCCGATCGCGTCGGTCGCGACCAGGAAATCGACCTCGCCGGCCTGGAACATCGCGACCTGGGCGTTGCGGACGCGGGGACTGAGCGCCCCCATCACCACGGCAGCGCCGCCGCGCTGGCGGCGGACGGTCTCGGCCAGCTCGTAGACGTTGTTGATCGAGAAGGCGACCACCGCCGAGCGGCGCGGCAGGCGCGCCAGCTTGCGGGGGCCGGCATAGACCAGGGTCGAAAGCCTCGGTCGGGTGATCACCTCGGCCCGCGGTACCAGCTTACGGAGCAGCGGCCGGATCGTGTCGGCGCCGAGGAACATCGTCTCGTCGAGCCCGCGGGCGTGAAGCAGCCGGTCGGTAAAGACGTGGCCCCGCTCCCAGTCGGCGCAGAGCTGGATCTCGTCGACGGCGAGGAACGAGACCGGCCGGTCGACCGGCATGGATTCCACGGTGCAGACGAAGTATCGCGGGTTCTCCGGGACGATCTTCTCTTCGCCGGTGATGAGCGCCACGGCGCGCTCGCCCTTGAGCCGGACGATCCGGTCGTAGTTCTCGCGGGCGAGCAGGCGCAGCGGGAAGCCGATCATGCCGCTGACGTGACCCATCATTCGCTCCATCGCGAGATGGGTCTTGCCCGTGTTGGTGGGCCCGAGGACGGCGGTGATGCGCCCGCCAAAGCTGGCCGTCATGCCTTCGAAGATCGGCCTTCCGCGGCCGGTCTGCAAGAAGGCGCGAGAGAGCCCTTGCGCGGGCTACGGTCATTCCCATATGAGGCGGCGATTTCACCCGCCGTATTCGAGAATCGCGCCATGACCGAGACCGCCGCCGCCCCCGAGGAGAAGCTGAGCTTCCAGGCCGAAGTCAGCCGGCTCCTCGATATCGTCGCCCACTCGCTCTACAGCGAGAAGGAGATCTTCCTCCGGGAACTGATCTCGAACGCGGCGGATGCCTGCGACCGGCTGCGCTACGAGGCCCAGACCAAGCCGGACCTGACGCCCGCCGACCAGCCGTTCCAGATCACGCTGACCATCGACAAGCCGGCCCGGACGCTGACGGTCTCGGACAACGGCATCGGCATGAGCCGCGACGACCTAGTCAAGAACCTCGGCACCATCGCCCGATCGGGCACCTCGGCCTTCCTCAAGGATCTGAGCGGGGACGCCAAGAAGGACGTCAGCCTGATCGGCCAGTTCGGCGTCGGCTTCTACTCGGCCTTCATGGTCGCGGACAAGGTCGAGGTCGTCTCCCGCCGCGCCGGCGAGGCAGAGGCCCATCGCTGGTCCTCCGACGGCAAGGGCGAGTTCACGGTCGCTTCGGCCGAGCGCGATCAGGCTGGCACCGACGTGATCCTCCATCTCAAGAAGGACGAGGACGAGTTCCTCGCCGACTACAAGATCCGTGAGGTCGTCCGACGCTATTCCGACCACGTGCCGGTGCCGATCGAGCTTCGCGCCGGAGCCGACAAGAGTGCGCTCAACGACGGGTCGGCACTCTGGCAGAAGCCGAAGAGCGAGATCACCGAGGCCCAGTACAAGGAATTCTACCGGCACGTCGGCCACGCGATGGACGAGCCGTGGCTCACCATCCATCACCGGGCCGAGGGCACGATCGAGTACACCGCCCTCCTCTACGTGCCCGGCACGCGGCCGCTCGACCTGTTCAACCCGGATCGCCGGCACCGGGTGAAGCTGTATCTGAAGCGCGTCTTCATCACCGACGACGCCAAGGATCTGCTGCCGGCGTGGCTCCGCTTCCTGCAGGGCGTCGTCGACACGCCGGACCTGCCGCTCAACGTCAGCCGCGAGCTTCTGCAGAAGAACCCGCTGCTGGCGAAGATCCGCTCAGGCCTCACGCGCAAGGTGCTCTCGGAGCTGACGAAGAAGGCGAAGGACGAGCCTGAGTCCTACCTCACCTTCTGGGAGAATTTCGGCGCGGTCCTCAAGGAAGGCCTCTACGAGGACAAGGACGAGCACCGGAAGGAAATCCTGAAGCTCGCCCGCTTCCACTCGACCGCCTCCGACAAGCCGGTGACGCTGGACGAGTACATCGGCCGGATGAAGGAAGGCCAGGACGCCATCTACACCGCCAGCGGCGACGACCTGGACGCGCTCCGCGCCAGCCCGCAGCTCGAAGGCTTCGCCGCCAAGGGCGTCGAGGTCCTGCTGCTGACCGACGCGGTCGACGAGTTCTGGCTGCCGTCAGTCGGGACTTACGAAGGCAAGGCGTTCAAGTCGGCGACGAGAGGCGCGCTCGACCTCGACAAGGTCAAGGCCGACGCCAAGGACGAGCCTAAGGCCGAGGAGACGCCGGCCGAGCTCGGCGCGCTGATGGCGCTGTTCAAGCTGGCGCTCGGCGACGAGGTGAAGGATGTCCGGGCATCGGCCCGGCTCACCGACTCAGCCGTCTGCCTGGTCGCTGCCGAGGGCGATCTCGACATGCGGCTCGAACGCCTGCTCCGCCAGCACAAGCAGCTCGACAAGGCGGTGAAGCGCGTGCTCGAGCTCAACCCGAAGCATGCGCTGGTGAAGAAGCTGGCCGAGATGACTGGCAAGGAAGGCGCCTCCTCCGTGCTCGAGGAAGCCGCTCACCTGCTGCTCGACCAGGCGCGCCTGCTCGAAGGCGAGCATGTGGCCGATCCCCGCGCCTTCGCCAGGCGCATGGGCGCGATGATGGAGCGGGGGCTCGTCCTCTAGGGCCCTCGTCGCCTAAGGCAGGGTCGCGACCGCGAGCACGCGGCCGAGACCCGCTTCCTGGACCAGCACCGCGTAGGCGCTCCCAGGCGGCAGTTCGCTCGCCGCCAGCGTCCTCGACAGCGCCCCGCCCTGCCAGGCGTCGATCCGCCTGAGGCCGCGGACGACATTGAACTCGGCCAGCGTCTTCCCGGCATTCTCGCCGCGCGCGACCTTGGTCTCGTGCTTCGGGTCGAACCCCACGATCCAGATCTCGGCTTCGCCCTGCCCATCGATCTTGAGGACGAGCCCGTCGGTCGCACGCTTCAGCTCGAGTGCCGGCCTTTCGCGCTTCGCCGCATCGCCGATCAGGCGCTCGACCGCGCGGCGGTCGGATCCGACCGCGTGCTGGCCGCCGTCGACCACCATCTGAGGGGTATAGATCTGAGTGGTGCGGAGCGAGCGCGAATACTCGCGCTGCCGCCTGGTCCAGGCGGCGTCGGCGAAGATGTCCTTCCAGCCGATGTAGTCCCAGTAGTCGACATGGAAGGCGAGCGCGACCACATCGCGGCGCTTGGCGAGGTCGCCGAGGTAGGCGTCCGCCGGCGGGCAGGAGTTGCAGCCCTGCGAGGTGAAGAGCTCGACCAGCACCGGGCCGCCGGCCCTGGCCGATTCGGCAGAAATCAGCATGGCGAAAGCCGCGAGCGAGGTGACGAGGAAGCGCATGCGGCGATGCTAACCCGCGCGGCGCCGATGCGAGCCGTCACGTTCGGGTGAGGGCTTGCGAGCGCGCGGCGGGAGAGCGATGACTTGGGCGTCCCCAACCCGTCCCTCCCGGAGGAATCCATGCGTCTCTTCCTCGCGCTCGGCCTCGGCGTAGCGCTTCTCGCCTCCCCTGCCCTCGCCGCCGACAAGAAGGGCCCGCCGTCCTGTGCTGCGATCGATTTTCGCCCGGTGGCCCAGGGCATGGGCGACGGCGAGCAGGACGCCGGCCTCTACAAGAGCCGCTTCGGCCGCATCGAGATGAAGGCAACGGTCAAGGGCGGGGTTGCCACCGACTACCAGGCGGTGGTCAACGGCAGGCCGCTGAAGGCGATGAACGCCGTGCCGCAGGCAGCGATCGACTGTGCGGCGACCAAGAAGATCCCGGCGACCGCGCGTGCCGCCAGCCCCTGCGGCGACGCCGCCAAGCTCCGTGTCGTCGTCACCACGTCAGGCTCCGACAAGATCCTTGCGACCTATGGCCTCAAGGGGAAGAGCTGGAACCTCTGCAAGGTCGGGACGGCGGTCTGAGCTACGCCTTCAGGCGATAGCCGCGTCGCACGAGCCCGTCGACCACGAGCCACAGCGCCAGATTGATCAGCGCAAGGACGGCGATCCCGATCGCGAGATCGCCGTCCGCGTGACCGATGAAGCCGTAGCGGAACCCGTCGATCATGTAGAAGAACGGGTTCAGGTGCGCGATGAAGCGCCACGCCTCAGGCAGGCGCTCGACCGAATAGAAAGTGCCCGACAGGAACGCCAGCGGCGTGATGACGAAGTTGGTCATCGCCGACAGGTGATCGAACTTTTCGGCCCACAGCCCGCCCAGCACGCCCATCAGCGCCAGCATCAGAGATCCGGCGATCGCGTAGAAGATCGCGAAGACCGGGTGCGGCATCTGGAATGGGACCACGATCCACATCGCGATCGCAGTCGCGCATCCGACGACGAGGCCGCGGGTCACGCCGCCGGCGGCCCAGGCGATCACCAGCTCGCCGGGTCCCAGCGGCGGCATCAGCACGTCGACGATGTTGCCCTGGACCTTGCCGATCATGATCGACGAGGAGGTATTGGCGAAGGCGTTCTGGGTGATCGCCATCATCACCAGGCCCGGCGCCAGGAACTCCATGAACGGCACGTCGCCGATCATCGTGCCGCTCCGGCCCATCGCCAGCACGAAGACCGCGAGGAACAGCAGCGTGGTGACGATCGGCGCCGCCACGGTCTGGGTCCCGACCTTGAAGAAGCGCCAGACTTCCTTCCGGTAGAGCGTCCAGAGGCCGATCCAGTTGATCGGCCCGAGCGGGCGCGGATCCAGCGCGCGGGCTTCGCGGCGCGGCGGGGCGGTGTCGGGCATGAGGCCGGCACCATAGGCGCGCGAAGGTCTCGCCTCAAGGGCCTCGCCCGTGGCACGGTCGCGCCATGCCTGCAGCGCCACGCAAGCCGCCGCGCAAGGTTTCTCCGGCGTATCTGGAGCGCGCGGCGCTGGCCTATCTCGAACGCTTCGCCGCCTCGGCCGAGAGCCTGAGGCGCGTTCTCCTGCGCAAGGTCGAGCGCTCGGCACGCAGCCACGATACCGACCGCGAGGAAGGGGCGGCCTGGGTCGAGGCGCTGATCGAGCGCTACCGCCGCTCAGGCCTCCTCGACGACAAGGCTTACGCGGAGGCGAGGACCGCGAGCCTCCGCCGGCAGGGCCGCTCGGTCCGCGCGATCTCGGAGAAGCTCAAGATGAAGGGCGTCGGACGCGAGGTGATCGACGAGGCGCTGGCGCCGACGCGGACGCCGGCCGAGGAGCTGGGCGCGGCGGCGACCCTGGCGCGCCGCCGCCGGATCGGACCGTTCCGGCCGCCCGCTCAGCGGAGCGAGCATCGCGAACGCGATCTGGCGGTGCTCGGCCGCGCCGGATTTCCGTTCGACATCGCGCGCAAGGTCATCCTGGCCGAATCGAGCGATGCCCTCGATGCCTTGATCGCGGACGCCGGATAGGCGCAGACTTCGCCGCTCGCACGAGGGGGAAGGCCGATGCGCCGCGCACTCCTGGTACTGCTTAGCTTCATCCTGACGACGGGTGCCGCCGCGGCGATCGAGCGTGTCGACCTCGAGCTGGTGCTCGCGATCGATATCTCGGGCTCGGTCGACGCCGACGAAGGCAGGCTCCAGCGCGACGGCTACATCAAGGCGCTCAACGATCCCGAGGTGCTGAAGGCGATCCGCTCCGGCATCGAGGGCAAGATCGCCATCGCCTACTTCGAGTGGTCGGGGCCCGAGACCAAGCGCCTGCTGCTCGACTGGACGCTGATCGAGGACGAGGCGACGGCCAAGGCCGCGGCGGCGAAGCTGGCGACCTTCCCGATACGCTCGGCGATGTCGACCTCGATCTCGGGCGCGATCGACTACGCGATGCCGATGTACGGCCGCGCCTTCGAAGGAACCCGCCGCGTCCTCGACATCTCCGGCGACGGCCCCAACAACGCCGGACAGCTGATCGACATCTCGCGCGAGAACGCGATCGCCCGAGGCATCACGATCAATGGCGTGCCTATCATCAACAACCGGCCGAACGTGACCGGCTTCCCGCAGCTTCCCGACCTCGACCTCTACTTCCAGCACTGCGTGATCGGCGGCCCGGGCGCCTTCATCGTCGTCGCCGAGGGGTTCGAATCCTTCGCCGAGGCGATTCGGAAGAAGATGATCATCGAGATCGCCGACCTCACCTCGCCCCATGCGCGATGGCGGATTCCGGAAGCGACGTTCCGGCTGGCCTCGTCCGCCTATCCGCCGGGCTGCGACATCGGCGAGCGGCAGTCCCGCGAGTTCTGGCAAAGGCGCTACCAATCGCCCTACTAGGGGCCCTTTTCCGCCTGCCAAAAACCCTTGGCGAACGGCCCTCTGTGGTATACTCGCTGACCCTCGTCCGACGGCCTCCGGGGGGCGGCCGTCTCACAATTGAAAGACCCCTGGAAGGGCCTTCGGAACCATGCATTTCACCCTCGATCGCGCTGCGCTCCTGAAGCCTCTGGCCCATGTCCAGAGCGTCGTCGAACGGCGCACGACGATCCCGATCCTCTCCAACGTCATGATCCAGGCGGCCTCGGGCAAGGTCTCGGTCAGCGCCACCGACATGGACATCGACATCGTCGAGTCGGTGCCGGCGGAGGTGAAGAAGAAGGGCTCGATCACCTGCCCCGCGCACACGCTGCACGACATCGTGCGCAAGCTGCCGGACGGCTCGCAGGTCGAGCTCGCCGCGTCCGATTCCGGCCGTGTCACGCTGCTCGCCGGTCGCTCGACCTTCACGTTGCAGACGCTGCCGACCGAGGGGTTCCCGGCGCTTTCCGGCGACACGCTGCCGCACCGCT
>CAZDGR010000115.1:0-11181 GCA_964504845.1 uncultured Rhizobium sp.
CTTGGTGGCGAAGGGCAGGTCGTGCAGCGCGCCGAAGTTCTCGATCAGCGCCCAGGTCTGCCACTGCGAGGTGAAGCCGCACTTGGCGCCGGAAGCGACGACCTTCTTCGCCATGTCGGCGAGCTCGGGCCAGGTCGCCGGTGCCTTCTCGGGATCGAGGCCGGCCTTCTTCATCATCTCCTTGTTCCGGTAGAACACCGGCGTCGAGGAGTTGAACGGCATCGACAGCAGCTTGCCGTCGGTGGTCGAGTAGTAGCCGTAGACGGGGCCGATGAAGCTCTTCGGATCGAAGGGCTCCTTGGTGTCGGCCATCAGCTGGTGGACCGGGTAGACCGCGCCCTTGGCCGCCATCATGCTGGCGGTGCCGACCTCGAACACCTGCACGATGTGCGGGTTCTGCTTGGCGCGGAAGGCGGCGATCGCCGCGGTCAGGGTCTCGGTGTAGGAGCCCTTGAAGACCGGGTTCACCTTGTAGGCCGACTGCTCCTTGTTGAACTGGTCGGCCAGCGCGTTGACCGCCTCGCCCAGGTTGCCGCCCATGGCGTGCCACCACTCGATCTGGGTCTGCGCCTGGACGCTGGCGACGCTGAGCAGCGTGGCCAGGCCGGCAACCGAGGACAACAGCATCCGCTTCATCTCTAGCCTCCCTCTGAATGGACCAGCCGTTGGTATCGGCCGGACCTAAAGACCGCGAAGTGTCTTCTTGGTTAAAGTTCCATGACAGTCCACCAGGATCGCGCGGCGAAGGCAAGCGGTCCGCTAGGATGCGGGCCGGGGCGGCCGAGGGAGCGGGGAAGATGACCGAAGCGCTGGCGTCGCAGGTGGCCGGACGGCCGGTCACGCAGGAAGACATCTGGCTGATGCACCGGGTCGGCAATCCCGCCGCAAGTCCCGACGGGCGCTGGCTGGCGGTCGCGGTGATCGAGCCGGCCTACGACCCGGCCGAGCAGGTCACGGCGCTCTGGGTCGTATCGGCTGATGGGGCCGCCGACGGCAGGACGCCGCCCCGCTGCCTCGTCCGCGGCGCGGCGCCGCTCGGCCAACCGGCCTGGTCGCCGGACGGGACGCGGCTCGCCTTCGCCAGCCGGCGTGCCGGCGATTCGGTCATGCAGGTCTACGTGATGCCCGTCGCAGGCGGCGAGCCCGAGCGGGTGACCTCGGGCGAAGGGGCGGCGCGCTATCCGAAGTGGCGTCCCGACGGCACGGCGATCCTCTACGAGGTCGACTGCGCCGCCGACGGCAGCCAGGCGGCGCCGAGATCCTCGGCCAGGATCTTCGAGGAGATGCCGGTCCGGTTCTGGAACAAGTGGCTGGACGAGCGCCGGCCGCATCCGCTGGTGATCGAGCTCGAGCCCGGTGCCGCGTCGCTCGACCTGCTGAAGGGTACCGAATTCGCCAGGGCGCCGGGGTTCCGCGGCGGCGCCTTCCGCCAGACCGAGCTCGACACGACCGAGACGCTGGCGGCGCAGTGGGCGCCGGACGGCGGGTCCGTGGTCTTCGCCGCCCAGATCGGCGCCGACTCGATGATGCACGTCGAGTCCGAGACCAGCCTGTTCCAGGTGCCCGCGGCCGGCGGCGAGCCCAGGATGATCTCCGATCCGACCGAAGGCTTCGCGGAGCCGCAGTTCTCCCGCACCGGCGACGCGCTCTATGCGATCCGCAAGCCCCCGGGCGCGGGCCAGACGGCGGCGCAGCTGGCGCGCTTCGCCTGGCCGAAGCCAGGCAAGCCCGCGATCGTCACCGAAGGCTGGGATCGTCTCGTCGCCGGATTCTCGATCTCGACCGACGGCCGCACCGCCTATCTCGATGCGCTCGACGAGGGCTTCGCGCGCGTGTTCCGCGTGCCCACGTCCAGCGGCACGGTCGAGCCCCTGCTGCCGACGGGACGCGGCGCCTACCGCACCGTCACGCCGATCGACGGCGGTCTCGCCGCGATCTTCGAGCGCGCGATCCAGCCGCCGGAGATCGTCCGTCTCGCGGGCGACGGCCACGTGCCGCTGACCACGTTCAACGCCGCGCGCATCGCCGAGATCGACGCGCCCGATCCCAAGCACTTCTGGTTCACCTCGGCCGAGGGGCTCCGCATCCACAACATGCTGATCCTGCCGCCGGGCTTCGATCCGAAGAGGAAGTACCCGCTGGTGGCGCTGATCCATGGCGGGCCGGCGACCGCCTACACGGATGCCTTCAACTACTCGGCCTACTGGTTCCACAAGCACCTGCTGGCGACGCCGGGCTACGTCGTATTGTGCACGAACTACAAGGGCTCGCTCGGTCTCGGCCAGGCCTTCGCCGAGGCGATCGAGCGCGACGTGCTGCGCGGGCCGTGCAAGGACGTGCTCGCCGGCATCGACGAGGCGATCCGGCTGCATCCGTTCATCGACAAGGACCGTCTCGCCGCCGTCGGCGGCAGCTATGGCGGCTACATGGTCAACTGGCTCAACGGCACGACGAGGCGCTTCAAGTGCCTCGTGACCCATGTCGGCCCGATCAACAACGAGGCCCAGTACGGCACCAACGACGGCGGCATGGAGCGCGAGAAGCGCATGGGCGTGCCGATCTGGGAGAAGGGCGGGCAGTGGAACGACCAGAGCCCGATCCGCTATGCCGGCAACTTCTCGACGCCGACCCTGATCACCCATGGCGAGCGCGATTTCCGCGTGCCCGTGGGCGAGGGCTATACCAACTTCAAGATCCTGAAGCGCCGCCAGGTCCCGACCAAGTTCATCGTGTTCCCGGACGAAGGCCACTTCATCGGCCGGGCCGAGAACACGCGGGTCTTCTGGCGCGAGGTAAAGGCCTGGCTGGCGCGCTTTCTTTGATCCGAGATACGGCGCAAGCTTCGGATAGCAAGGGGCTCCCCCTCGGCCTAGCTATAGGGCCAAGGAGACCGCTCATGGATACGAACAAGCTCTGGACCGCCTTCGAGGCCCGCGACGCCGACGCCGACGGACGCTTCGTCGCCGCCGTCACCTCGACCGGCATCTATTGCAAGGCGTCGTGCCCGGCGCGTCGGCCGAAGCGCGAGAACGTTCGCTTCTATCCGATGCCGGAGGCGGCCGAGCATGACGGCTATCGCGCCTGCAAGCGCTGCCGGCCCGACCTGGTCGAGACCGACAATCCGCGCCTCAAGGCCATCCGCAAGGCCGCGCGCCTGATCGACGATGCCGACGCGATCCCGACCCTGACCATGCTCGGCCGCGCCGTCGGCATAAGCCCGCATCACCTGCAGCGCCTGTTCACCGAGATCGTCGGCGTGAGCCCCAGGGCCTATGGCGAGGCGAAGCGGGTCGCGCGCCTGAAGGACGACCTGAAGAAGGGCGAGCCGGTGGCCCAGGCGATGTACGGCGCCGGCTACGGCTCGGCGAGCCGCCTCTACGAGAAGGCCAAGGCCGAGCTCGGCATGACGCCTGCCCGATATCGCAAGGGCGGCGTCGACGAGGACATCCGCTATGCGATCCGGAAGACGCCGCTCGACCTCCTGCTGGTCGCGGCGACGAGGAAGGGCGTCTGCATGATCGCCCTCGGCGACGACGAGAAGCGTCTCGGCAAGGAGCTCGAGGCCGAGTTCCCCGGCGCCAGCATCGCGCGCGACGAACGCGGGCTCGGCTCCTATGTCGACCCGATCGTCCGCCACCTGTCCGGAAAGCTGCCCGATCTCTCGCTGCCCCTGGACATCAGGGCGACCGCATTCCAGCGCCGCGTCTGGCAGGAGCTGCAGCGGATCCCCTCCGGCGAGACCGCCAGCTACCAGGAGGTCGCGGACCGGATCGGCAAGCCGAGCGCGGTGCGCGCGGTAGCGAACGCCTGCGGCGCCAACCCGGTGCCGCTGGTCATCCCCTGCCACCGCGTGGTGCGCACCGACGGCACGACCGGCGGCTATCGCTGGGGCTCGAAGCGGAAGGAAGCGCTGCTGGCGCGCGAGCGGCGCTAGGCGGGCGATGATTAGCCATAGTGCTGGTTAGCGCATCCCGCTCCCTCAGCCGCCCTCATCCTGAGCTTGTCGAAGGGTGAGGGCGTGCCCACGATGCGCGCGTGGAAGAAACTCAAGAGAGATCGAGATGCGGAAGGAGCCCGATTTTTATGGGCCCTCCGGGGAATTTTGGCAGTTGTAAAGAAAGAGCTAAGGCACGGTAGGTCGCGCGCCGAGCGGCCACCTCACCCTTCGACAGGCTCAGGATGAGGTGGACTGAGATAGCCTGTCCATCTCTCACTTCTTCTTCAGGTACTTCTCGAACAGCTCTGTCGCCTCGGCGTGGTTCATCGCGCCCGCGTGATAGTCGAAGGTTCCCTTCTTCCTGATCTCGTCAACCATGCGGCGGACGAAGCCGAGGGCCGCGCTGGCGAGGCTGCCGCCGATGCTGATGCGCTTGACGCCGAAGGATTCGAGCTCGGCGACGGTGTAGGGCGCCGGCCGGCCGCCGAGCGCGCCCAGCACGTTCATCGGCCCGTCGATCTCGTGTGCCAGCTGCCGGATCGTGTCGGCATCCAGCGCGCCGGGAACGAAGGCCGAGGTCGCGCCGGCGGCGAGATAGGCATTCGCGCGCTTCACCGATTCCGCGAAGTTGGTCTTCGCATTGCCGAGCTGCATCAGGTAGGCGTCGGTGCGCGCGTTCAGCACGAACTTCACGCCGGCCTTCTTCGCCGCCTCGGCGCCGGCGCGGATGCGGTCGACGGAGGCTTCGAAGCCGTAGAGCTTCTTGCCGCCGCGGTTCAGCGTGTCCTCGATGTTGCAGCCGGCGAGGCCGGCATCGATCGCGTCCTTGATCGTCTTCGCGACATGCTCGGGCTTCGGCCCGTATCCCGCTTCGAGATCGGCGGTCACCGGCACCGGCACCGCTGCGGCGATGGCGGAGACGATCTCCAGCATCCTCTCCTTTGCGATCTTCTCGCCGTCGGGAAGGCCTTGCGCGAAGGCGATGCCGGCCGAGGTGGTGGCGATCGCCGGGAAGCCGGCATCGGCCATCACGACCGCGCTGCCGATGTCCCACGCGTTCGGCAGCACGATGATGCCGGGGCGCGAATGCATGTTGGAGAAACGCTTGGCCTTTTGCTTGAGCGAGGGCATCGGCGACTCCCGGAAATGAAAAGGCCCTCCGAAGGAGGGCCGCTTGGACGTCGAGCTGACAGGAAGACTTAGGCTTCGATGTCGACGTTCTGGCCGCGGCCGCCGCGAGGAGCGGATCGTACCGTGCGGGTCTCGTCCGCCCGGCGATTGTTCTCGGTCGTCTCGGCTCGGTTGTTGCGATCGTCCCGGTTCTCCTGCGCCTCGCGCGAGGATCCGACCGCGGTCCGCGTCACGGTGCGGGCGGCGGGTTCGCGAATCTCGACCGGCCGCGCGGTGAACGGGTTCACCTGCGGGGGCGGCGGGGGCGCGACTGGAAGCTGGACGCTCATGACAGGCGAACTCTAGCCCTTCGGCTAAACAACCGCAAGCCACGCGGCTAAACAGAAGTATAAAATACAAGGTTAAAGCGAGACAGCGAGGTGCCGGGCGCCGCTGTTGTCATCGCCCCGCTGCCATGCGACAAGCCGGGCCGCTCCCTTTAAGCCGGCATTTGGATGCAGCTTTCGGTCGTCATTCCGGTCAAGAACGAGGCCGACAACATCGTCCCCCTGGTCGAGGAGGTCGAGGCGGCGCTGGCCGGGCGCTTCGATTTCGAGACCCTGGTGGTCGACGATGGCTCGACCGATGCAACCGGAGATAGGTTGAGAGCGGCCAAGGCCCGGATGCCGCGGCTCAGGGTGATCCGTCACGTCGCCAATCGCGGCCAGAGCGCCGGGGTCTGGACCGGCGTGAAGCGGGCACGCGGCGAATGGATCGCGACCCTCGACGGCGACGGCCAGAACGATCCCGCCGACCTGCCGCAGATGTTCGCTAGGCTCTCGGTCGATCCCAAGCCCGACATGGTCGCTGGCCATCGCGTCAACCGGAAGGACACGCAGTCGAAGAGGATCGCCTCCAGGCTCGCCAATCGAATCCGCGGCGCCTTGCTCAAGGACGAGACGCCGGACTCCGGATGCGGCATCAAGATCTTCCGGCGCGAGCTGTTCCTCGAGCTGCCGTACTTCGACCACATGCACCGCTTCCTGCCGGCGCTGGCGCGTCGCCACGGCGCGCGCGTCGTCTCGGTGCCCGTGAATCATCGCCCGCGCGGTGCCGGCACCTCGAACTACACGAATTTCGGCCGGCTCAAGGCAGGCCTCCTCGATCTCATCGGCGTGTGGTGGCTGATCCGCCGCTCGCGCCTGCCCATCGACGCAAGAGAAGAGACCTAAGCGATGAACTTCGACATCGAGCCGATCTGGCTGGCGATCGGCTTCGCCGGCCAGGCGCTGTTCTCGGCGCGCTTCATCGTCCAGTGGATCATGAGCGAGCGTGTCGGCAAGAGCGTGATCCCGATTGCGTTCTGGCTGTTCTCCGTCGCCGGCGGCGTGACCCTTCTGGCCTATGCGATCCATCGCGCCGATCCGGTGATCATCGCCGGCCAGGCCGGCGGCCTCGTCGTCTACGCGCGCAATCTCTGGCTCATCCGCAAAGAGCGCCGCGCCGCCGCATGAGCGAGGCGCGGACAGCGCTCCTCGTCGTCGCCGCGGTCACGCTGGTGCGCCTGCTGATGCTGGCGCTCGACCGCTACGATCTCTCCGGCGACGAGGCGCAGTACTGGGTCTGGTCGCTCTCGCCCGACCTCGGCTACTACTCGAAGCCGCCGCTGGTCGCGTGGATCATCCATGCGAGCACGGCGATCTTCGGCAGCGGCACCTTCGGCGTCCGCATCGCCTCGCCGATCGCGCATGCGGTCACGGCCATTCTGCTCCATGCGATCGGCAGTCGCCTCTACGGGCCGCGTGTCGGGATGTGGTCGGCGATCCTCTACGCGACGCTCCCGGCTGTCTTCGTCTCCTCGCTGCTGATCTCGACCGATCCGTTCCTGCTGATGTTCTGGGCGGCGGCGCTCTATGCCTCGGTCCGCCTGATCGAGACCAGCGACGAGCGCTGGTGGCTGGCACTCGGCGTGATCGTCGGCCTCGGCAGCCTCGCCAAGTACGCGATGGCGATGTTCCCGGTCGGCCTCGCGCTGTTCTTCGCGCTCAGCCCCGAGGAGCGCCGGCGCATCGGGTGGCGCGGGCCGGCGATGGCGCTGGTCATCGCTTTCGCGTGCTATCTGCCGAACCTCCTCTGGAATCTCGAGCACGCCTTCGTCAGCTACAGGCACACCGCCGACAACGCCAACCTCGCTGGCGCGCTGACGCGGCCGTTCAAGGGTTTCGAATTCCTGCTCTCGCAATTCGGCGTCTTCGGCCCGATCCCGTTCGCCATCCTTCTGCTCGCGCTGGCGCGGCCGAAGCCGCTGATCGCGGACGCCCGCGCGCGACTGCTGGCGTCCGTGCTGCTGCCGCTGGCGACGATGATGGTCGTCGTCGCCTTCCTCTCGCGCGCTAACGCCAACTGGGCGGCGCCGCTCTACGTTTCCGCGACCGTGCTCGTCGTGGCCTGGGCCGTCGAACGCAAGCGCACCTGGCTGCTGGGGCTGAGCGTCGCGATCCATCTCGCCGCCGCCGGCATCGCGGCCGGCTATCACGACCTCACGCGCATCGCCGGGATCGAGCTCACCGGCCGCAGCGATCCGTTCAAGCGCGTGCTCGGCTGGCGTTCGTTGGGATCCGACGTCGCGCGGCAGCTCGCCGCCCATCCGAACGCGGTGCTGCTGATGGAAGACCGCATGGACCTGGCGACGATGATCTACGGTGCGCGCCCCGCGACCTGGGCCAAATGGACCCCGTCCGGGCGCATTCGCGACCACTGGGACCTGACCGCCGACATGGCGCGCATGCCGACCGCGACCTTCCTCCTGGTCACGCCGAACCCGAAGCCCGACGACATCCTGCAGCGCTTCGCCAAGGTGACGCCCCTGGGCACCGCCGGGCGGCCGCTCTATCGCGACGTCGACCGCACCCATCATCTGTTCCTGCTCGAAGGGTTCCAGGGTTATGGACGCTAGCCTCGTCCGCCGCTGGGCGCTGATCCATCTCGGGCTGTTCGTCGCCGCCGGGGTCGTCTTCATGACGTGGCCGGAGATCGACCTGAAGGTCGCGCGTCTCTTCTACAGGGACGGGCGCTGGATCGGGTCCGAGCAGCCGGGCGTCGAGGGTTTCCGCCGGCTGCTCTCGGTGATCGTCTTCACCCTGCCGGCGGCGGCGGTCGCGATGTGGCTGCTCGGCCGGATCGTCGGGCGCCCCGCCGGCGGTCGCGCCGCGCTGGTCCTGATCCTGTCGCTCGCGCTCGGGCCCGGGCTCATCGTCAATACGGGCCTCAAGGAGCATTGGGGCCGGGCGCGCCCGTCCCAGATCGTCGAGTTCGGCCGCGACCGCGTCTTCACGCCGGTGCTCACACCCGCGAACGAATGCCGGCGCAACTGCTCCTTCGCCTCGGGCGAGGTGGCGATGGGCTTCGGCCTCCTGACGCTCGCCTGGTTTGCGCGCCGCCGCCGCTGGCTGGCGATGCTGCCGGGCCTCGCCCTCGGTACCGGCATGGCCGTCGCGCGCATGTCGGCCGGCGGCCACTTCCTCTCGGACTCGATCTTCGCCGGATTGATCGCGAGCGCGACCGGGCTTCTCGTCTATTGGGCGGTCTGCCGCCCTCAGGCGACGCGCGAATAGGCGCGGCGCCGCTCGGCCGGCACCGGCCGCATCGCCGTCAGCTCGACCATCAGCGTCTTCACCGCGTCGTCCTCGCCGGCCTTCCGGGCCGCGTCGACCAGCATCTGCCACAGCACGTCGCGCTGGGCGTGGCTGGCGCCGAGCCGCCAGAGATCGTGGCGCACCGGCATCAGGTTGGCGACCACGTCCTTCCACTCGCCGCGGCGATGATGGACGGCGGCGCGGCAGGCCGGCGCCGCGATGCCGGCGCCGACCGGGCCCAGGGTCGCGCCTGAAATCGCGGCCGCGCCCTCGACCAGCCGCTTCGCCGCCTCGAAGCGGCCGTCGGCGGCGAGCGCCATCGCGAAGTGCGGCAGCGTGAACAGGTTGGAGCCGTCGCCGATGCGCGCCTCCGCCTTGTCGGCGAGCTCCTTCCAGCGGCTGCCCACGTCGACGCCGAGATGCTCCATGCGCCACAGCAGCGAGGCGGCGTTCTGCATGTCGATGTAGAGGTCGGGAAGCGCCTGGATCAGCGGCGAGGAGAGGTCGCGGACCTTGGTGTCGTACCAGTCGAGCAGGCCGCCGGGTCCGTCCTGCTCGAGCTGGAGCAGCGCGCGATGCCAGGTGAGATGAAAGGTGAAATTGTTCGCCTCCGCATGCGCGCCCACGTTCCGGTCGAGCCACGCGATGCCGTCGGATGTCCGGCCCTGCATCTCCAGAACATGGGCGACGGCATGGATGCCCCAGCGGTCGTTGCGGTCGTAGTCGACCGCCTCGCGCGCCATGTGCTCGGCCTCGTCGTACTCGCCGCACTCCTCGAGGCCGAAGGCCTGCATCGAGGCGACCCAGCTCCGCCCGTGCGTGTCGCTCTTCCAGCCCTTCGACGCGGCGACGACGGAGTCCAGCATCCGCGCCGTGCGGCCGAGCCAGAAGTAGTGGAAGTGCGCGAGGCGGAGCGCCAGCAGGTCGGTCGGATGGACCGAGAGGATCGACTCCCAGATCCGCAGCGCCAGATCGATGTCGCCCGATGCCCAGGCCTCGAAGGCTTCCAGGTGCCGGCGCTCGCGCGGGTTCGCCTTGTCGGCCGCGGCCGCGCATTGGGCGAGCGCCGCCTTGCCGCGATCCAGGTTCTTCGCATTCAGCGAGAGCAGGGCCATGCCGCCCTTCAGCACTTGTGCGAGGAAGAACGTCGGATCGGCCTTCGTCGCCTCGCTGAGCCGCTTCGTCGTGTCGATGTGGAAGGTGACGTAGCCGTCGACGGCGTCGTCGAAGGCGGCGAGCGCCTGCGGGTTGTCGGTCGAGACGTCGAGTCCGCGTCGGTCCTTGAGCATGCGCCGCCTTTACCTTGAAGGAGGCGGCGCTGTCGAGAAGTCAGCTGCCAAAGGTCAACTGACCGGATCGGCCGCCTTGAGGGCGTAGAAACGGTAGACCCTGAGATCGCCCGACCGCAACACGGCGCCGCGCCGGGCCCAGAGCTCGGCCTCGTTGACGAGGTGCGGCACGGTCTCGGGCGCCACGGTCCCCGGCGCCAGCGCCTGGGTCAGGTCGCGCCAGCCCTGCAGGATCAGCGCCTGGTGCATGTCGGTGATGTCCTCCGAGATGCGGACCTCGAGCTGGTTGTGGGCGAGCAGGTCGAGCGTATCCTGCACCGAGCAGATGTACGGCTCCTGCGGCTCGTGGCTCATCCAGGTTTCGACCGCGCCGGTCGGTTTCGCCGATTCCGGCAGCACGTAGTCGGTGAAGCACAGCTGGCCGCCCGGGCGGAGCGTGGTGGCGATCTGCTCGAACAGGCGCGACTTGTCGGCGATCGTGAAGAAAGACTCCTTGGCGAAGACGCAGTTGTAGCCGCGCGGCTTGAGCTGGGTCGTCGCCGGGTCCCAGGCGTCGATCGGCGCCTTCTTGTCGAGGCCGGCCATCCTGGAGCGGACCATCCCGGCCTCGGCCAGGATCTCCCACTGCTCGAGCCCGGTGACCCAGGAGCCGAAGGTCTTCGCCATGGCGCGCGAGCAGCCGCCGAGCCCGGCGCCGAGGTCGAGCACGGTCACCGTCGGGTTCAGGCCGAAGGGCTTCACCAGCGTCTCGACATGGGCGTCGCCGCCCGGCGTGTGCATGCCGGGCCCCCACAGCCGCTCGGCCACCTGGATGCGGTCGGCGGTCCAGAGAGGGACCTTCTTCTTGGGCGGGCCGGCGGCCGGCTCGACAGCCGCCTTCTTCCGCCCGGTGTCGAACTCGAGCGCCTGCGGATCGCCGGCATAGATGTCCTCAGGGTCGTATCCCTGCCACCAGGCGGAGAAACGGACCTTGAGCGGGATCTTGATCCTCGGACGGCTATCGAGCGCGACGACGGACATGGCCTCAACGATCCAACACGAAAGGCCCGGTGGATGGGCCCCAGTTGCGGCTACCCTAGGCTGCCGAGGTTAATCGAGGTTTAACGTCGAAGCGGATCGCGGACGGGGTCTACGCCGTTATAACGCCTCAATCTCCGGCGACATTCTGCCGTGACCGCGAATCGTGATATCCGGGAACCCGTGGCCGTCA
>CAZDGR010000116.1:0-11133 GCA_964504845.1 uncultured Rhizobium sp.
GCGCCTACCTCGCCGCCGCTCTCATCCCTTGGAGCAATTGAGTCCAGACCCTAGGTCTTCGGGAACGCCGCGTCGCGGACGATCGCGTCCTCCAGCATCGTGCGGTAGCGCTCGCGCGGAATCTCGCGGGCGCCGAAGCGTGCCAGGTGCTCGGTCAGGAACTGGGTGTCGAGCAGCGTGAAGCCGCCGCGCTTCAGGCGCTCGACGAGCGAAGCCAGCGCCACCTTGCTGGCGTCCGTCTCGCGGCTGAACATGCTCTCGCCGAAGAACGCCGCCCCCAGCGCCACGCCATAGAGACCGCCCACCAGCTGGCCGTCGCGCCAGGTCTCGACCGAATGAGCGAAGCCCAGGCGATAGAGCTGGTTGTAGAGCCGCTCGATCTCCGGATTGATCCAGGTGTCCTTCCGCTTCGGCGTGGATTCGGCGCAGCCGGCCAGGACCTCGGAGAAGGCCGTGTCGCAGCGGACGTCGAAGATGCCGCGCTTGATGGTCTTCCTGAGACTGCGAGGCATGTGAAATTCGTCGAGCGGCAGCACGCCGCGGCGGTCCGGGTCGACGAAGACGATTCGCGGATCGGCACGCCCCTCGGCCATCGGGAAAACGCCGATGGCATAGGCCTTGAGCAGCAGGTCCGGCGAGAGAGGCGTGCTCACGCCGCTACTATGCCCGAGGCCTGGTTCCCTGGACCAGGGTCAACTCGCCCCGTTCGATCAGGCGCTCGTAGAGCTCGAGGTCCTCGCCGCTGTCGACCTCGACCCAGCGGCCGGCCGCGGCGACGCCCTTGATTACCGTTCCCGCCTCGATGAGCCGGCGGAGAAGCGAGGTCATGTCGAGGCGATCGACCTCGGCGGCGGGCATGCCCGCCAGCAGCGCGCGCACGGCCCGCCATCCGGCGGGCTCGAACCTGAGGAGGCCCATGTATTGGCCTTCGATCTCGCGGACATCGCCGACGCGGCGTCCGATGTCCACGATCCGGTCGCCGTCGAGGCGGAAGCTCTCCGCGTCGGCGAGAGGATCGGCGAATCGCCGGCTCCAGAGCCAGAGCCAGTCCGGATCGTAGGAGGCGGCGATCGGCGCCGACGGCGCCGAGCGAAGCGCTGCGACCGTCGCGGCGCCGTAGACGATGTCGGCGTAGCTGACGATGACCGAGCCGGCGGCGAGCCATTCGTCGGCGGCGAGAAGAGATCCCACCATGTTCGTCTCGCTCCAGCGCGGATTGTCGAAGCGGCGATTGCCGTAGCCGGCCAGACTCTCGCCGCGATAGCCGCGCACGATGCCGATCTCGTCGATGCCCGCCCCTGTCAGCGCCGAGATCTGCCAGTCGATGAGAGGGCGGCCGCGAAGCTCGACCAGGCATTTCGGGCGGTCATCGGTGCGCCCGGCCATGCGGCTGCCGCGGCCTGCGGCGAGGATCACCGCTTTCATGCGAAGTGACGCCGGATGCGCGCGATGTCCTCGTCGCGGTAAGGCGCCTCGCGCTCGGGATGCCACATCTGTCCCAGGATCGGCTCGCGGCGATGGCGCAGGAACTCGACGATGCCGTCCGGCGCGCGCGCCAGGACCTCGAGATCGGGCGCGGTCTCCCTGGCACCGAAGCCGTGGAAGCTGTTGACCTCGGCGTCGAACGCCTCGCCTTTCACCCGATGACGGACCGCGACATGCCCCGACAGCTTCTCCAGCGTCACGCCGAAGCTGTCCTGGATCACCTGCATGCCGCGGCAGACGCCCAGCACCGGCAAGCCGCGCTCGCGCGCCAGCCGCAACAGCCCGCGCTCGGTCTCGTCGCGCTCGGGCGCGTCGCCGCCGTAGCGGGCGAGGTCGTTGCCGCCGGTCAGCAGCAGGCCGGCGACGCCCGCTCCGCCGAACATCGCCGCCGCCGTCTCCGGATGGTTCGGCATCGGCATCGCCAGGAAGCCGGCGGCAGCGAGCAGCCGGGTCCAGCTCTGGTCGAGCGCGTCGCGCCGCTCGCCACGGCGAGGAACGATGTCGACCCGCTGGCTGACGGCAAGCAGGCGCATGGTCAGCTCAGGATCTCGACCTGCTGGCTGGCGCAGTCGACGAACAGCATCCGCGCTGCGGCCCAGCGCTGGAACAGCACCTCGCCGGCGCCGATGACCGCGGGCAGGCCGAGCTCGTTGGCGCGGATCGCCATGTGCGAGTTGACGCCGCCATAGGCGGTGACGAAGCCGGCGATGCCGCGGGTGAAGATCCAGTCGAATCCCGGATCGGCGCTGGGGATGGCGACGATGGCGCCGCGCATCGCCTCGGGATCGCTGCTGTCCCTGACCGGGGCCCGGATCGCCTTCTGGCCGATGAAGTTCGGCTGCGTCGCCGGCAGGTGGAAGGCGAAGACGTCGCCGGTCGTGGCGATCAGCGGCGGCAGGCAGATGCTGCGGGTCATCGCATGGCGCTCGCGACCCCGCTCGATCGACGCGCCGATCAGCTCGGCAGGATCGGCGCTCGATGCCATCAGCTCGTGCAGCACGCCGATGTTCGCGTAGGACATCTCGTCGGCGGAGTAGCCGTGCGTCTCGCCGAGCTGGCGCAGCAGCACCAGCGCGTCGCTGAGACTGCGCGAGAACACGAACTTGGCGTATTCGCGCTCCTCGATCGCGCTTTCGAGGAAGTCGAACAGGCTGGTGACGCTGGTGTCGATGCCGAGCTCCGCCAGATGGCGCTCGATGCCGCGCATCTGGCTCAGGGAGAGCGCGAAGCGATCCTTCTCGGTCGCCTCGGGCGGCCGCGGCGCCGACCAGTCGAAGTAGAGATCGGGCGCCTCGTCGTAGCGCGGCGACAGGATGTCGTAGGTGCCGGGGCGCAGATGGCCGTACTCGGCAAGGAAGGCGGATCGGTCGAGGCGGCGGAAGTCCGCCGCCATCCGGCTGCCGACTGTCTTGAGTCCGAGCATGAACCGATCGCGGTCGCTCTGCGCGATGAGACCGACGGCGGCCATGGAGTTGAGGAGCTGGACCGCAATGAAGCCGGCGCGCGCCAGCCCGGCGAAAGGCAGCGTGCCGTAGCGCTTGCAGTCCTCGAGCAGCCAGTAGATCCGCGAGACCGTATCGAGCTCGGCTTCCAGGATGCGCGGACGGCGTTCGTCGAGCAGACGCACCTTGCGGCTGTCCTGCACCCAGAGGCCCTGGTCGCGGTGGATGATGCGCTCGGTCAGCCGCTTGAGGCTGGCGGCGATCGCCTCCCGGTCGCCGGCGGAGAAGCCGTGATCGGCGAGCCGCTCGAGCCTGGCCGGCAGGTCGAAGGTGTAGCAGGAGAAGACGATCTCGAACTCGACCTTGTCGTGCAGCGCCGGCACCGCGGCCAGGCGGTCGAGATAGTAGTTCACCAGGCGCCCGGCGATCCCGTCGTCGAGGTCTCTGGGCACGAAGGAGTTCATGCTGACGCGGACGTCGATGTAGGGAAGCCCCTCGAAATGCACCATCAAGGGAAAGCTGCGGAGATTGCGGTAGCCGTAATTGTCGCGCTGATAGGCCCAGATCGAATCCGTCACGAGGTCGCGATAGAGCGCCAGCGCCAGAGGCCTGGGCCTGAGGCCGATGATCTCGGCCGGATTCCAGTCCGGCATGACGCCATAGAGGCTGCGCTCGCCCGAAAGATAGGGATGCGGGCGCATGCCCTTCGCCACCCGGTCGGCGATCGCCTGGAGGGCGCGCTTCTGCGTGTCGAGCTTGATGGCCGGGCGCTGTCCGGCGACCAGGGGCCGGACCTGCAGGAGTACGAGGCCGATCGCGTCGACGGCGAACTCGACGTCGAGGGAATCATGGAGGAGATGGCCTTCGAGCTCGCTCAGCAGATCGAGCACCGGCTGCAGCTCGGCCGGGCACCGGCCGCCGCCATGCTTCCAGCAGATGAAGGTCTTGAGCTGGTCGGCGCGGCCGCCGGTGACCGCCGTCGGATCGCCGCGATCGTCGTAGTTGATGACGACGTAGGGGCTGCCGGTGTTCGGATCGCGGGTGAAGGCGACGCCGCTGACGCTGATGCCGGACAGCATCGGCTGGACCAGGACCTGATCGCCGTCGGTGCCGGCACCGTATGAGTCGACAACGCGCCCGACCGCGTCCGCGAGCGTTCCGCGGTCGACGTTCGCGACCGAGAGATAGCGGCCGGCGCCGGAAGCGTGCGCCGAGTCCTCTCCTTTGGCGCTGCTGCGGACGATCAGCGGCGCCGCTGACCAGGATTCCGCCGCCACCCTCGCCACCACGGCCGACGGATCGGCGCGCCAGTCGGCGACCGAGAAGTGGACGAGCGGCAGGATCCGCGCCGAGCGGACATGCGGGGTCAGCCGGGCGAGCGTCTCGGCCTTGGTGCCGAAGGCGACTCTCGCTTCCGCAGTCGGCCGCGCCCGCGCCATCTCAGTTCCGTCTCGCCGACCAAGCACGCGTCAGGTTGACGGTCTCGATCGTCTCCCGGCCTTTCAGCCGATCGCGGATGTAGTCGAGGAACCGTTCGAACTTCTGCTGGCCCAGCTGGACCTGCAGATCGTTCACCGACCGCCACACGCCGAGATACTGGTCGATCGTCATCGACCGCGACTGCCGGCCCTCGAGATAGACGACGTCCTCGAAGAACGGACAGGCCCAGAGAAGCTCGGTCATCCTGTCGGCGATGCCCGACCGCCCCGACGAGACCCGCTTTATCTCCGGGTTGAGGGTCTTCAGGTGCGCTTCGATGTCCAGGAGCTCGGGGCTGCCGTCGAGGTAGCGCGGGTTCCAGAGGGCGACGAACCGGCCGCCCGGGCGCAGCACGCGATGGAACTCGCGCACGCCCCGATCGAAGTCGACCCAGTGGAAGGACGAGGCCATCGACAGGAAATCGGCGCTGCCGCCGGGCCGGCCGGTCTCCTCGCCGTTGCCTTTCGCCCACTCGATGCCGAGCCCCTTGCTGTCGGCGACGCCGTGGGCACGCATGTCGTCGTTCGGCTCGACCGCGATGACCGAGTTGAGGCCGCGGCCGGCGAGCATGCGCGTCCAGATGCCGGTGCCCGCACCGACGTCGACCGCGTCGATCTCGGAAGGCGGCTTGCCGACGAGCGCCAGGAGGCCGGTCAGCACGCTCTCGGAGTATCCCGGCCGATACTTCGAATAGTCGGAGGCAAGCCCAGTGAAGTCGCCATGGGTCAGCGTCGGTCTCGACATCAGGCCCTCTCCGATCCGGCATGGCGCATCACGCGAGCGGCGATCTCGTCGGGCGAGAGCCCCTCCGCGCGATCGAACACGAGATCGGCGCGGCGAGGCTCCTCGGCCTCGATGTCGACGCCGACCACGTCCTTGATCTCGCCAGCCAGCGCACGCCTGTAGAGACCCTTGTCGTCCTGGGCGACGAGCTCGTCCATGTTCATCCGCAGGTAGACTTCCGTGTAGTCCGGGATATTCGCACGGTTCCACGCGCGGACCGTCTCGAACATCGAGATGGTGGCGCAGACCACCGTGGCACCCTGCCTCGACAGCTCGCGGCAAAGGCGCCCGTAGCTGAAAGCCAGGCGCCGGCGCTCGTCGATCCCGTGACCGGATCCTCCGCCGAAAACCTCGCGCAGCACATCGCCGTCGAGCAGCAGCGGCCTGAGGCCGGCGGCGCCGAGGCGGGCGACGAGATGCCTCGCGACCGTCGTCTTGCCGGCACCGGAAAGCCCGGTGATCCAGAAGACTCGGCCCTCCCCGGCAACCGGCCCGCCCTGCGTCATCCCCTGTCCCGCCGCCTCGGTCATGCGCCGGCCAGATTAGCCGATTCGCGGGCTCGTCACGCGGCGGGCTTCGTTCCCTGCACCAGCCCTTCGAGCCAGTGGATGTCGTAGCGGCCGTCCAGGAAGGCCGGCTCGGTCATCAGCCGCTGGTGCAGCGGGATCGTGGTGTCGATGCCGCCGATCACGTATTCGCCGAGCGCGCGCTTGAGCCGCATCAGGCACTCGTTGCGGCTGGAGCCGTGGACGATCAGCTTGGCGACAAGGCTGTCGTAGTGCGGCGGCACGGTGTAGCCGGCGAAGACTCCCGAATCGACGCGCACGCCTGCACCGCCGGGCGTGTGGTAGTCGGTGATCTTGCCCGGCGACGGCCGGAAGGTCCGCGGATCCTCGGCATTGATCCGGCACTCGATCGAATGGCCCTGGAAGCGGACGTCGTCCTGGGTGAACGAGAGCCTGGAGCCCGAGGCGACCTTGATCTGCTCGCGCACCAGGTCGATGCCGGTGATCGCCTCCGTGATCGGATGCTCGACCTGCAGGCGCGTGTTCATCTCGATGAAATAAAAGCGGCCGTCCTCATAGAGGAACTCGATCGTGCCGAGGCCGCGGTAACCCAGCTTGGTCATCGCCTCGGTCGCGATCTTCCCGATCTCCTCGCGCGCCGCGGCGTTGAGCGCCGGCGACGGCGCTTCCTCGAGCAGCTTCTGGTGGCGGCGCTGGATCGAGCAGTCGCGCTCGCCCAGGTGCACGACGTTGCCGAAGGAGTCGCCGAGGATCTGGATCTCGATGTGGCGCGGCTTCGCCAGGTATTTCTCGATATAGACCGCGTCGTTGCCGAAGCCGGCCTTGGCCTCGCGCCTCGCCAGGCGGAGCGCCTCGTCGAGCTCGGACTCGGCCGATGCCACCTTCATGCCGCGGCCGCCGCCGCCCGCCGCCGCCTTGACGATGACCGGGAAGCCCATCCGGGTTGCGAGGCGCTTGGCCTCGGCGTCGCCCTCGGGCCCGGCCTCGATCGCGCCGTCCGAGCCGGGCACGCAGGGCACGCCCGCCTCGATCATCGCCTTCTTCGCCAGGATCTTGTCGCCCATCAGGCGGATGTGGTCCGGCGTCGGGCCGATGAAGGTGAAGCCGTGCTCCTCGACCATCTCGCAGAAGCCGGCGTTCTCGGCGAGGAAGCCCACGCCCGGATGGATCGCGTCCGCGTTGGTGATCGTCGCGGCGGTCAGGATCGCCGGGATGTTGAGGTAGCTCTCGCGCGCCGGCGGCGGGCCGATGCAGACCGCCTCGTCGGCAAGCCTGACATGCATCGCGTCCGCGTCCGCCGTCGAATGCACGGCGACGGTCTGGATGCCCATCTCGCGGCAGGCGCGATGGATGCGGAGCGCGATCTCGCCGCGGTTGGCGATGAGCACCTTCTCGAACATGCGGGCGGTGCCGGCCCTTACTCGACGACGGCGAGAAGCTGGCCGTACTCGACCGGCTCGCCGTTGGCGACGGCGATCTCGACCACGGTGCCGGCGCGGGGAGCCGGGATCGGGTTCATCACCTTCATCGCCTCGATGATCATGATGGTCTGGCCCTCGCGCACCTTGTCGCCGGGCTTGGCGAAGTTGGCGGCACCGGGCTCGGGCGCCAGATAGCAGGTGCCGACCATCGGCGCCTTGATCGCGCCCGGATGATCGGCGCGCTTTACCTCGGCGGAAGCCGGAGGCGCGACGGACACGCTGACCGGCGCCGCCGGGGGCGCCGCCATCGCTACCGGCGCCTGGGTGCGGGCGACGCGGAGATGCCAGTCCTTGCCGCCGTACTCGATCTCGGTGAGGCCGGTCTCGGTCAGGAGCTGCGCCATCTGGCGGACCAGCGCCTCGTCGATCTCCTTCGGTTCCTTGCGGATCATGCCTTCACCATCTTGGCCAGGCCCTCCAGGGCGAGCGCGTATCCATGCGCGCCGAAGCCGCAAAGGACGGCGCGCGCCACCGGCGAGATGTAGGACCTATGCCGGAAGGGCTCGCGCTTGTAGACGTTCGAGAGATGAACCTCGATCACCGGCAGCTCGCTCAAGGCGAGCGCGTCCTGCAGCGCGACCGAGGTATGCGTGTAGGCGCCGGCGTTGATGACGATGCCCGCCATCTTGCCCCGCGCCTCCTGGATCCAGGTGACGAGCTCGCCCTCGTGGTTGGACTGGCGGAAGTCGACCGCGACGCCCAGGCCCTTCGCGGTCTTCCGGCAGAGGGCCTCGACATCGGCCAGCGTGTCCTTGCCGTAGATGGTCGGTTCGCGGACCCCCAGCATGTTGAGGTTGGGGCCGTTCAGAACCAAGATCTTGGGGGTAGCGGGCACGGACCGGACCATCCCTGGCGGTTAACGGGGTGAAGGGCGGGTTATAGCACGCAAGCCCGGGCGCGCAACGCGAACGGGCTTTTCCGTGCATCGCCCATGATAAGGTTCGCCACCTTTCGGGAGCCCCTATGACCGCCCAGACCTCTTCCGCAACCACCCGCGCCGCCTGCGAAGCCTTCGACCGCGCCGATCCGATCCGCGCCTACCGCGACCGCTTCCGCCTGCCCGAGGGCGTGATCTACCTCGACGGCAATTCGCTGGGCGCGCTGCCCAAGGCGACCGCCGATCGCGTGAAGAAGGTCCTCGACGTCGAATGGGGCGAGCACCTGGTCGATGGCTGGCTCAAGGACAACTGGATGGGACTGTCCGAGGTGCTGGGCGACAAGATCGCCAAGCTGATCGGGGCGGATGCCGGCGAGGTGATCGTCGTCGACACCACCTCGATCAACGTCCACAAGGTGATCGCAGCCGCGATGCTGATGCGGCCCGACCGCCGCACGCTCTTGACCGACAAGGGCAACTTCCCGACCGACGTCTACATGGCGCAGGGGCTGGTCGAGTTCCTCGGCCGCCAGCACCGGATCAAGATGGTGGAGGAGGACCAGGTCGCGGAGTCGATCGACGAGGACACCGCCGCCGTCTTCTGCACGCAGATCAACTACAAGACCGGCCGGCTCCACGACATGGCGAGGATCACCAAGGCCGCCCATGCCAAGGGCGCGCTGGCGATCTGGGACCTGGCGCACACCGCCGGCTGCGTGCCGATCGAGCTCAACAAGATCGAGGCCGATTTCGCCGTCGGCTGCGGCTACAAGTACCTGAACGGCGGCCCCGGCGCGCCCGCCTTCGTCTTCGCGCCGAAGCGCCACCACGACAAGGTGCGCCAGCCGCTGACCGGCTGGCTCGGCCACGCCAACCCGTTCGAGTTCGGCCTCGACTACAAGCCGGCCCAGGGCATCCGCCAGTTCCGCGCCTCCTCGCCGCCGATCCTCGGCATCGTCGCGATGGAGGCCGGCATCGACGACATGATCGAGTTCGGCATCGGCAACGTGCGTGCCAAGTCGCTGGCGCTGACCGGCCTGTTCATGAGGCTGGTCGAGGAGCGGCTGATCAAGCACGGCTTCACGATCGCGACGCCGAAGGAGACCGAGCGCCGCGGCAGCCAGGTGGCGCTGAACCACAAGGACGGCTGGCCGATCATGCAGGCGCTCAAGGCCCGCAAGGTGATCGGCGACTTCCGCGAGCCCAACATCGTCCGCTTCGGCTTCGCCGCACCCTATGTCCGCTTCGCCGACGTCTGGGACGCGGTCGAGAACCTTGTCCAGGTCATGGAAAAGGAAGAGTGGAAGAAGCCCGAGTTCCAGAACAAGAAGTGGGTGACTTGAGGCGGGAAGTTTAGGCCTAAGCGGCACTGCATTACCGCCGTGCGTGCTTCGACAGGCTCAGCATGAGGACCAGTCTTTCTGGCAAACGCAGGACCTCATGCTGAGCTTGTCGAAGCGTGAGCTTGCCTAGCCAGGATATTATTCCAAGACTCCTGGCGGCCGACCCAGCTACCCGTGCCAGCGCGGGATCTCGACGTCGCGGTGCACCGAGACCGAGATCAAGAGACCGGCGCCGGCCAGGAGCGTCAGCATCGCGGTGCCGCCGTATGAGACCAGCGGCAGGGGAATACCCACCACGGGCACGAGCCCCATGACCATCGCCATGTTGATGAAGACGTAGAGGAACATCTGCGTGGTGACGCCGATCGCGACCAGGCGGCCGAACTGGCTGCGGGCGCGGAGCGCGATCGCGAAGCCGTATGTCAGCACCAGCACGTAGAGGCCGAGCAGCACCAGGCATCCGACCATGCCGAACTCCTCGGCGAGCACGGTGAAGATGAAGTCGGTCTGCATCTCCGGCAGGAACCGGAGCTGGCCCTGCGTGCCGTTGAGGAAGCCCTTGCCGAAGATGCCGCCGGATCCGAGCGCGATCTTCGACTGAAGGATGTTGTAGCCGGCGCCGAGCGGATCCTGCGAGGGATCGAGGAACGTGTAGACGCGGCGCTTCTGGTAGTCCTTGAGGAAGGACCAGGCGACCGGGATCGCCGCCGCCGCGGCGCCGCCGACCAGCAGGAACTTCCATATTCGCACGCCCGCGGCCAGCATCAGCGCGGCCGAGCCGATCGCCAGCAGCATCGCGGTCCCGAGGTTCGGCTGCCGCAGCACCAGCACGACCGGAAGGCCGATCAGCAGCAGCGGCGGGATCATCATCAGCGGCTTTCCCACCTGCTCCAGCGTGAGGCCATGGAAGTAGCGGGCGAGCGCAAGCACGAGCGCCAGCTTCATCAGCTCGGAAGGCTGCAGCTGCAGCACGCCGAAATCGATCCAGCGTTGCGCGCCGCCGCCCACCCGGCCCATCACGTCGACGACGATCAGGAGACCGAGCGCCAGGCCGAAGATCAAGTAGGCGTAGCGGAGCCAGAGCCGGACATCGACCAGGGCCACCGCCACCATCACGACCAGGCCGACGCCGAGACGGGCGACCTGCCGCGAGGCCCAGGGGTTCCACTGCCCGCCCGCCGCCGAATAGAGGATCGCGACACCGATGGCCGCGATCGCCAGCACGATCGCGATCAGGCCCCAGTTCATCAGCAGGAGCTTGCGGAAAAGGCTCAAGTCCGGTTCCGGACGGCCGATCTCCTGGACCATGGGCGAGGTTTAGCCGATTCGTGCCCTGTGTTACAGATCGGACGCGCGTCTGCGCCCTCCGATACCGTCCTCCCGCCTGGAATCCCGCATGCGCATCGAGATCATCTGCACCGGCGACGAGGTGCTGACCGGCAAGATCGTCAATTCGAACTTCAGCTACATGAGCCAGAAGCTGGAGGATGTCGGGCTCACGGTCGTCTGGGGCACCACCGTCGGCGACGACCGCGAGCGCCTGCTGGAGGCGTTCCGGCTGGCGTCCGGCCGCGCCGACGCGGTGATCGTCAACGGCGGCCTCGGCCCGACGGTGGATGATCTGTCGCAGGAAATCGCGGCGAAAGCAGCCGGCGTGGAACTCGCGCTGAATCAGGAATGGCTCGAACGCATGCAGGCGTACTTCACGCGGCGCTC
>CAZDGR010000117.1:0-11121 GCA_964504845.1 uncultured Rhizobium sp.
GGCCTCGGGCTCGTGGTCGACCTGGCATAACCCGCTGACCAACCTCGGCACCAACATGTCGACGGATTCGAGCTGGGCCGGCTGGGCCGCCGACGAGGAGACCGAGAAGCTGCGCAATGCCTTCATCGCCGCCCAGACCAAGGAAGAGCGCATGGCGGTCCTCGACAAGCTGCACCGTCGCCTCTGGGAGGTCGTGCCCTACGTCATGACCGGCCAGTACGACCAGCCTTACGCCTGGCGGAAGAACGTCTCCGGCGTGCTTCCCACCTCGAAGCTGGTGCTGTTCAACATCGCCAAGAACTGATCTCCTCGGCATAGCGTCAAGTCCGACCGGCGGCGCACCCAGGTGCGCCGCCGGTCTCACGTCACGGAGACTTCATCGATGGCTTCGCCCGCTCTCTACCCGTCGATCGAGCCGCATGCGACCGGCCGGCTCAAGGTCGACAACATGCATGAGCTCTACTGGGAGCGGTCGGGGAATCCCAAGGGCGTGCCGGTGATCTTCACGCATGGCGGGCCGGGCGGGCGGACGGTGCCGGACAATCGCCGCAACTACGATCCCGACTTCTTCGACATCATCGTCTTCGACCAGCGCGGGACCGGGAAGTCGTCGTCGAACGGCGAGCTTGCCAATAACACCACCGCCCACATCCTGGCCGACTACGAGAAGGTGCGGAAGGAGATGGGCGTCGAGAAGTGGCTGGTGACCGGCGGCTCGTGGTCGAGCTTCATGTCTCTGCACTACGCCCAGAACCACCCCGAGCGCTGCCACGGCATCGTCATCCGCGGCATCTTCACCGGCGGCGACGACGAGGTCGACTGGTGGTGGAACGGCCAGAAGAACATCTTCCCGGAACGCTGGTGGGAGCTCGCCAGCTTCATTCCCGAGGCCGAGCGCGGCGACCTCCTGAAGGCCTATCACAGGCGTGCGCTCGATCCGGATCCCAAGGTGCATCTGCCGGCGGCGCGCGCGCTCGCCACATACAGCTGCTTCACCATCCCGTTCCGCGAGGATCCGACGGCGCTGCCGGGCGGCCTGGCGCCGGAGGCCTGCATCCCGCTGGCGCGCTTCTGGACCGACTACTGCGTCAACAGGTTCTATCTGAAGCCGAACCAGCTGATCGACGGCGTCTCCAAGATCCGCCATATCCCGGGCGCGATCATCCAGGGCCGCTACGACCAGACGACGCGGCCCTATGTCGCCTGGAAGCTGCACAAGGCGTGGCCCGAGGCGGAGTTTACCTGGGTTCTGGAGGCCGGCCACAAGAGCGTCGAGCCGACGATCGCCGCGGCGATCACGGCGGCGACGGACCGGATGAGGGACCGCTTGATGGCGATGGGCGTCCGCCCCAAGAGCTGAAGCGTCGATGCACGAACGCCTCAACCCGCCGACCATGGCGCCGCCGCTCGGCGCCTATAGTCACGGGATCGCGGTCGAGAGGGGATTGCGCTGGGTCTTCGTGTCCGGCCAGCTCGGCATCGCGCCGGACGGCACGCTGGCCGAGGGCGCGGAAGCGCAGGCCGATCACGCCTGGTCGAATGTCTTCCGCGTGCTGGCGTTCGCCGGCATGACCGCCGGCGATCTGGTCAAGGTGACGACCTTCGTCATCGACCGCGACCTGATCCCGGCCGTGCGCACTGCACGGCAGAAGCATCTTCCGGGGCCGGACTTTCCGGCATCGACCTTCGTGATCGTCGCCGGGCTCGCCCGGCCCGAGTTCCTAGTGGAGATCGAGGCGGTCGCCGCGCGCGCTGCCTGAGCAATCAAGGAGACCAGATCCATGTCCAAGCTTCGTGTCGGCGTCGGGCGCACCGACATCACGCCGCCTGTCGGCATCGCGCACACCAACTGGGGGGCCCGCGTCCACGACCGCGCCGAGGGAATCGACATGGAGCTCTGGGCGACGGCGATGATCGTCGAGGACGGCAGAACCAAGGCCGTCCTGATGGATGTCGACTTCGGCTCCTTCGGCATGGACGAGTCGGACGAGCTTCGGAAGTTGATCGGCGACGTCGCCGGCGTGCCGGCGGAAGCCGTGCGTCTTGCCTACACCCACACCCATGCCGGTCCGCCCTGGTCGGTCTCCGGCGGCTTCGGCGGCAACAGCAAGCTTCCGGGCGCCGAGCTGGTGCCGGCATATCAGGACTATGTGCGCGCGCAGCTCGTCGGCGCCGTGCGCCAGGCGATGATGGCGCCGAAGCAGGCGCGTGTGATCGGCGGCTACGGCAAGAGCGACGTCACCGTGAACCGGCGCTTCAAGGGGCCGTCGGGCGCGGTGCTGGTCGCCGAGAACCGCGACGGCTATGTCGACCAGACCGTCACGGCGGTCCGCATCGACGACCTGGACGAGAAGCCGATCGCCTCCATCGTCGGCTTCGGCACGCATCCGATCACGCTGGCCCACCAGAACCGGCTGATCAGCCCGGACTATCCGGGGACGGTGAAGCGCGTGGTCGAGCAGCTGACCGGCGCGCCCTGCCTGTTCCTGCAGGGCTGCGCCGGCGACCAGATGCCGGAGCAGGGCCTGACCGGCGACGTGCAGATCCCGCGCCGGATCGGGACCAGGCTCGGCGCCGAGGCGTCGCGGGTCCTGATGGCGCTCCGCACGCGCCCGATCGTCAGGCGCTTCGACAAGGTAGTGGAGTCGGGCGCTCCCCTCGGCCTCTGGGCCGAGGAAACCGGGCCCGAGGCCGAGACCAAGCTGGTGGTGATGACCCGGAGGGCGAAGCTGCCGGTGCGCAACTACGGCTCTGCCGCGAACGCGACGGCGGAGCAGGAGCGTCTTGCCCAGGCGATGGTTGCGATCGACAAAACCAAGGCCAGCCCGCAGGAGATCTCGGACACCAATGCCCGCTACAAGCGGGCGGCGATGAACGCACATTGGGCGAGGCTCACCCAGGGCCAGACCCATATGAGCGTCGACCTGCACGGAATCCGCCTGGGCAATGTCGGTCTGATCGGAGCGCCGCTGGAGCCGTTCTCGCGGATCGGCGCGCGCGTACGCGATGCCGCGCCGCTGCCGGTGGTCCAGCTCGCCGGATACTCGAACGGCTGGCAGGGCTACGTGCCGGTCGCCGACGCCTACGCCGAAGGCGGCTACGAGACCGAATGGGCGACGCCCTACGCGCCGACCGCGGCCGAGACGCTGGAGAAGGAAGCGCTGGCGCTCTTGAAGACGATGGCGGCCTAAGCGGTAGCGAGCGTATCGGGGAGCCGCACGACGAAGCGGCTTCCGACGCCGACCTCGCTGGTGACCGCGATGGTGCCGCCGAGCGCCGCCGTCAGCGTCTTGGTCAAGGGCAGGCCGAGGCCGATGCCGCCGTGGCGCCGCGCATAGGCGTCCTCGCTCTGCCAAAAGAGATCGAAGATCCGCGGCAGATCTTCGTCGGCGATGCCGGGGCCCTGGTCTTCGATGGCCACGGTCACGTGGCTGCCATCGTGGTTCCACGATAGCGCGACTTCGCCGCCGGCGCGGCAGAAGCGGATGCCGTTGCCCATCAGGTTGATCAGGATCTGGCGGACGCAACGGCTGTCGCTCTCGATCGTGACCGGTTCGCCAGGGTGGCGGACGACCACGCGGACGCCGCGCTGATCGGCGATCGGCCGCATCATCTGGACGACCGCATCGCAGATCTCTCCGATCGCGACAGGCTCGGGTCTCAGATGCTCGCGCCGGGCCTCGATCGAGGCCATGTCGAGCAGCTGGTCGACGATGCTGAGCAGGTGCCGCCCGGACGACAGGATGTCCTCGGCATAGCCGCGATAGCGATCGGACAACGGCCCGAATAACTGCCCCGCCAGCGTCTCCGAGAAGCCGATGACGGCGTTGAGCGGCGTGCGGAGCTCGTGGCTGATATTGGCGAGGAACTGGGTCTTCGCCGCACTCGCCTCGTCGGCGGCGACCAGCGCGTCGGCGACACGCCTGGCCTCCTTCTCGCGCTGCTGGACGAGGAATCCGAGAAGGGCGGCGCCGAGCACGACGAGAACGGTCGAGACGGCGGCGGTCAGGACTTTCGGACGTGCCCGATCCTGAACCTTGGTGAGAAGGTCGGACATCTGGAAGGTGCCGAAGACGTAGAGGGGCAGCGAGTTCAGGCGCGAGTAGGCGGTCATCGCCTCGGCACCGTCGCCCAGGCGGTGAGTGAAGAAGCCGGCGCGCGGGGACTCCGGTGTCAGGTTCAGCACGCTGCTAAGGTCGATCTGCGCGCCGGTCAGGGCTTTCTCGTCGGGCGTCCTCAGAAGGAAGGTACCGTCCTCGCGGATGATGCCGACGACGCCGGGAGCGGTCACCAGCAGACCCTCGAAGGCGTCGATCAGCGCTTGTGTCGGGATCGAGGCGACGGCATAGGCGATGCCGAAACGATTGACCGGGATCTTGGTAGCAAGCGGAATGACGCTGCGGCCGGTGTCGCGGCCGACGATCCCCGCGCCGACGTAGTGATATCGCGGGAACCGGCGTTGCAGCGCCTGAAAGTAGTCGCGGTCGCGGATGTTGACGGCATCAACTCTCGGATCGCCGTAGCGGACAATGTCTCCGGCCTGGTCGAACAGGTGGACCGTCAGCGGGGTTTCCTGAGCGCTTTCGAGGGTCGTGATCCACGAGGCCAGCTGGTCGAGCGGGCGTCGGCTGTCTCCATCGCCGAGCCAGAGGTCGACCGCCGTCAGGAGAAAGCGGCCGTTCTCGAAAGTGCGCTCGACATGCGCCGAGATCGCGTTTTGCGTGCCGATCAGCTCGGTCTCCGCATCGCGGAGCACGTCGCGCCGGTCCTGAATCGCCAGCAGGATCGCTGCCGTCCAGATCGCCGACACGGCGATGACGGCGGCGGCGACGATCGCTGTCAGCGTCCGGCGGTGCGTGGCGCTAGAGCGCATTTGCCTCGAATGTGGCAGCAAGTCGGGGCCCTCGCTACCATCATCGGGGCTAATGCTCCGTCGCGACGCCAAATCGCGACGGAACTTTCAGGACAACCTCAGACGCTCCAGGTACCTGCCGCGATGTGGTTCTTCGGGCGCGCGGCAAACCATTCCGGCTTCGCCGCCTCGACCTGGGCTGCCAGCCTGAGCACCATGTCGTCGCGGCCGAACTTGCCGTGGAGCTGGGCGCCGATCGGCAGGCCTTCGGAGTCGAGGCCGGCCGGAACCGAGATCGCCGGCACGCCGGTCTCGTTGCCGGGCATGGTGAAGCGGCAGGCATCCGCAAGGCGGTCCATCCAGCCGGTCAGCGGCTCGTCGCGAAGCAAGGAGTAGGGGCCGTTCGCCAGAGGCACGCGGATCGCCAGGGTCGGCGTCAGCAGCATGTCGTACCTGTCCATCAGCTTGCCGAAAGCACGGGTGACGACGTTGTTGTCGTTCATCGCGTTCATCAGGTCGACCAGCTTGTAGGTCTGCGCCGCCTCGAAGTGACGCCAGACCATCGGCACCATGAAGTCCTTGATCCGCGACACGTCGACGTTGCGGCTGCGCGCCAGGCCCTGGTGCGCCATGCGGCTGGAGATCCAGTGGGCGATATAGCCGCGCCACATCGCGGTCCAGTCGCAGACCTGCTCGTCCTTCACCTCCTCGACCGTATGGCCGAGGCTCTCCAGCAGCTTGCCGACTTCGCGGATGCGGGCGGCGACCTGGCCGTCGACCGGCGTCGAGCGACCCCAGGGGCCGGTAGAGAGTCCGATCCTCCAGCCCTTCGGCACGTCCTTCAGCGACTCTAGGAACGACGGCACCGCCGGCGTCACGCGGACGAAGAAGCCGCCCTGCGGACCGTGGCCGATCGCATCCAACGCGGCGGCGGTGTCGCGGACCGACCGGGTGACCACGCCTTCATTGACGTGGCGGGCGGAGTAGTCGCTGCCGGTGAGCTGGCGCGGCACCAGGCCGCGCGAGGACTTGTGGCCGACGAGGCCGCAGAACGAGGCGGGGATGCGGGTCGATCCGCCGCCGTCCGACGCCATGCTGATCGGCAGCACGCCCGCCGAGACTATCGCCGCCGATCCGCCGGACGAACCGCCCGGCGTGTGCTTCAGGTTCCAGGGATTGCGGGTGGTGATGACCTTGTCCAGGTAGCTGGTCGTGGTGTCGAAGGTCATGCCGAACTCGGGCGTGGTCGAGCGGCCGATCGGGATCAGCCCGCCGCCGAGGAAGTTCGCCACCAGCGGATCGGTCTCGGCGACGACGAAATCCCGAAGCAGCTTGGAGCCGGACTCCTGCTTGCGGCCCTTGAGACCTGAGCCGATGTCCTTGAGCAGTAGCGGCACGCCATAGAAGGCGCCGTTCTTGTTCGGGCCATCCTTGTCGGGATCGGCGACGACGTCCTCGAAGACCTCGAGCACCGCTTCGAGCGCGGGGTTGGCGGCCTCGATGCCTGCCTTCGCCTGGGCGGCGACTTCCTTCGCGCCGATCTTCTTCGTGCGCACGAGCTCGGCCAGACCGAGTGCGTCGGTCGAAGCCCATTCCGACCACGACAGCGCATGCTTTGCCATTGTCGCCTTCCTCTGCCGATGTGCGACGAAGCGTGTCGAGGCGGCGCCAAACGCGTCAAGCGTCGGCGTGCGGCGGTGAAACCGGCCAGGTCGCGCTAGAGTCGCTCGGGAGAGTGTCGGATAATGCGCCGGCATGACCCGTCCCGTATCTCTCGCCCATCTGACCTGCCTCGAGCTGTCTCCGCCGGAATTGATCGATGTCGCCGCCGAGTGCGGCTACACGTCGGTCGATCTGCGCCTCGCACCCGCGACGCCGACCGACATCGACTACCCCATGTTCGGCGACACGGCCATGCGCCGGGAGGTGCTGAGCCGCATGCGCGATACCGGGATCGGTGTCTACGACGTAGAGATCATCCGTCTGATGCGGGACACCGTGGCGGCCGAGTACGACCGGCTGTTCGCGGCGGCAGCGGCTCTGGGCGCCAAGCGCATCAAGGTCGTCGGTATCGAGAACGACGAAGGGCTGATGACCGACAAGTTCGCCCAAGTGTGCCGCCTGGCCGCGCCGTATGGCCTGACCGTCGACCTCGAATTCGTGTCCTTCCTTGGCGTCCGAAGCCTCGATGCGGCCCTGCGGGTGGTGCGGTCGGCGTCGCAGCCCAACGGCAACCTGCTCGTGGATGCGCTGCACTTGTCGCGCTCCGGCGGTAGCCCCGAGGACGTTGCGGCCTTGAACGGCAGCGACATGGGCTACATCCAGCTCTGCGACGCGGTGGCTGTTGTTCCAGGCGACGATCATGGAAAGATCGGTGAAGCCCGCGGCCGCAGGCTGGCGCCGGGTGAGGGTGCCTTGCCGCTTCCCGCCCTGGTGCGTGCGGTGCCGGCGCATTTCCCGATCAGCCTAGAAGTGCCGATGGCAGGCGGGCTGATGCCGGCTGAACGGGCGAAGAAGGCGATTGCCGGTCTGATGAAGCTCTTGGCGGAAGCAAGCGCATGACGAGATTGAGGATCGGCGTGCTCGGCGCCGGGCTGATCGGCCGGCGTCATGTCGACACCATCCTTGCCTGTCCGGAGGACGCTGAGCTCGTCGGGGTCGCCGATCCGCTCGTAGGCGCAGACGGGTTTCCCCAGGTCAAGGCGCCATTCTTCAAGACGCCCGAGGACCTGCTCGACCGGACGAAACCCGAAGCGGTGGTCATCGCCACGCCCAACCGCCTGCACGCGCCGCAGGGCATCGACTGCGCGCGCCGCGGCATTCACTTCATCGTCGAGAAGCCGGTGACCGAGTCCATCGAGAGTGCGGCGGCGTTGCTGCGCGCGGTTCGCGCATCCGGCGTCAAGACGCTCACCGGCCACCATCGCCGTTATCTGCCGACGATCCGCCGTGCTCGCCGGATTCTGGGCGAAGGGCGCATCGGGCGGCTGGTCGGTGTTTCGGTCATCTGGGCGACGCGCAAGCCTGATCCCTATTTCGACGCGACCTGGCGGAAGGAGCCCGGCGGCGGGCCGATCCTGATCAACCTGATCCACGAGATCGATCTCTTGCGTCATCTCGCCGGGGAGATCGACAGCATCACTGGCCAGGTCAGCAACGGTGTGCGCGGCTTTCCGGTCGAGGATACATCCGGCGCGGTGATCCGGTTCGCCGGGGGCACCCTCGGCACCATCCTGTGTACCGATACCGGCCTGTCGCCCTGGACCATCGAGCAGGGGACGGCCGAGAACCCCGCGTTCGCCTTCACGGCAGAGAACAGCTACCGCTTCATCGGCACCGAGGGCAGCCTCGAACTGCCTAATCTCAAGCTATGGTCGGCGCGCGATCCGCAGCAGATCGCCTGGGACAAGCCGCTCGCCAGCACCCCGATCAAGGTTCCGGACAGCGACCCCTATGTCGAGCAGTTGAAGCACTTCCGCCGCGTCATCCGAGACGGCGAAACGCCTCTGGTCTCGGCCGAGGACGGCGCGCGCACGCTGGCGGCGACGCTCGCGGTGACGGAAGCCGGCCGCACCCAGCGCCCGGTCGAGCTTGCCGCCATGTTCCGCGCACTCGGCTAGGTCCTCTCCGCGACGTCGAACTTCGACGGCTCACGCTCGCGTCGTGAGATCAACTCGATTCATATGCCTGCCGCTCGGTCGAGGTCGGGGCGCTTGAGGCCCGCCGCCTCGGCTGCCTTGGAGACTTCCTCCCAGGTCGTGGTGTCGACCGGGATACCGTCACGCTCGCGCTCGGCCCGGCGCCTGCGTTCGGGCTCGCCCGCGACCAGAACCTCCTCGACTCCCGGCAGCGGCCTCGACGACTTGACCCAGTCGACGAAGCGGTTCGCCTCGGGCCCGACATTGTCGCCGCCGCCGAGCCTGGACGGCTCGACGATGATCGACAGCATGCTGTTCATGATCGGGCGTTTCTCGTAGTTGCCCGGGTAAGTTGTGCCGCCGCCGGTGAGCGCACCGGCGAACAGCTCGCAGATCATCGCGAGGCCCGAGCCCTTGTGCTCGCCGAAGGTGAAGAGGGCGCCGCGCCTGTCGGGCGGCGCATACATCACGCCCGGATCGCGGGTGGGCTTGCCATCGGCGTCGATCAGGCAGTTCTCCGGCACCTGCTCGCCCTTGTTGAAGGCGACGCGCACCTTGCCCATCGCGATCTTCGAGGTGGCGAAGTCCAGGATGATGGGCGGCCGGCCGGGAAGCGGGAATCCTGCTGAGTAGGGATTGGTCTGGAAGCGGGTCTGGCTGCCGCCGAAGGGGGCGACCGAGGTCACGCCGGCGAAGCCCGCGACATAGTGCATCGAGACGAAGCCCCCGGCGGCGCATTGCTCGGCCCAGTGGCCGATGCGGCCGGTGTGGTGAGCGTTTCGGATGCCGAGAATGCAGACGCCCATCTGCTTCGCCCGCTCCATGCCGAGGTTCATCGCGTCGTAGGCGATCACCTGGCCGAGGCCCAGGCCGCCGTCGACGGTCAGGATCGGTCCCGAGTCGACCGCGACCGTGTGCCCGCCGTTGATCGTAAGCTTCTTCTCGCGCCAGGCCTGCAGGTAGGCCGGGATCATCCCGACGCCGTGGGAGTCGTGGCCGGCGAGATTGGCCGCGACCAGGTGGTCTGCGGTCAGCTCCTGCTCGCGCGTGCTGCTGCCGACCTGGGCGAAGACGAGCATGATCGCCTTCTTGAGGTTGGCAGGCGCGATCCGGTGATAGCGCGTCGTTTCGGCCATGGAAGTCTCGCTGGTACGGGGAGGAGATCGGCGGGCCGCCACCCTGCCACGGGCCTTGGAGGCCGGCAATTGCCGGGCGCAATTCGCGGACGGCTGCTAACATGAGGTCGCGATTGACCGGGACTCATCGAATGACCAGCCTCAGACCCTATCGGCCGATCCCAGCCGGAACCCATCCGTCGAACGCCTTCGAAGGCTACGGCTCGACCAAGCTCCGGCACCCTAAGCAGGCGGCGATCGCGATCCCGCAGACGCTCTCCGAGATCACCGGCCCGGTCTCCGGATTCGAGCGCTTCGGGCCGCTCGAGGTCGACCTGACGATGCAAGGCAAGGCGCCGGCCCAGGGCGAGCGGATCATCGTCGAGGGCCTGGTGCTGGACGAGGACGAGCGCCCGATCCCGAACACGCTGGTCGAGCTCTGGCAGGCGAATGCCGCCGGGCGCTACCGCCACGACGGCGATCAGCACGACGCGCCTTTGGATCCCAACTTCACCGGCGCCGGCCGCGCGATCACCGATGCCGAGGGGCGCTATCGCTTCGTCACGATCAAGCCCGGCGCCTATCCCTGGCGGAACCATCACAATGCCTGGCGGCCGGCGCATCTGCACTTCTCGATCTTCGGGCCGAGCTTCCTCACGCGACTGATCACGCAGATGTACTTTCCGGGCGATCCGCTGCTGGCGCACGACCCGATCTTCAACTCGGCCAGCGATCCAAAGGCACGCGACCGGATGGTCTCGACGTTCGACTTCAACCTGACAAAGCCGGAATGGGCGCTGGGCTATCGTTTCGACATGATCGTGCGCGGTCGCAATGCGACGCCGATGGAAGCACAAGGATGACCGGCGCCACTCCTTTCCAGACCGTCGGGCCGTTTTTCCGCTTCGGACTCGTCTTCGACGGATGCAGCGAGATCGTCGGTTCGCCCGACGGCACGCGCGTCACGATCGAGGGAACGGTCCGCGACGGCGCGGGCGCGCCGGTGCCTGACGCGCTGATCGAGACCTGGCAGGCGGACTCGTCCGGCCGCTACCGTCATCCCGAGGACGGCCGCACCGGAACCGCAGCGGCGTTCGACGGATTCCGCCGCGCTCCGACCGATCCCGAAGGCCGTTTCAGCCTGTCCACGGTGATGCCCGGTCCGGTACCCGGCCCCGGCAACCGCCAGCAGGCACCGCACCTGGTGGTCGGCGTCTTCGCCCGCGGTCTGCTGACGCGGCTGGTGACCCGTATCTACTTCGACGGCGAAGCCGCCAACGACCACGACCCGATCCTCGAGCTGGTGCCGGCCGATCGCGTCCCGTCGCTGATCGCCAGACGCGTCGCCGTCGGCCGCTACCGGTTCGACATCGTGTTGCAGGGGAAGGACGAGACCGTCTTCTTCGCTCCGTGAGCCAGCTCACGTCTCGTCTATTCGGCGACGCCGAGGTCGACCGCGCGCTCTCCGACGAGGCCCGCCTGCAGGCGATGCTCGATGTCGAGGTGGCGCTGGCCG
>CAZDGR010000118.1:0-11075 GCA_964504845.1 uncultured Rhizobium sp.
GATGACCTACAACAGACTGGTCGCCGGCCGGAACCAGGCGAAGAACGGCTGGAGCCAGATCGACGTGCAGCTGAAGCGCCGCCACGACCTGATCCCCAACCTGGTCGAGGTGGTGAAGGACGCGATGGGTTACGAGCAGGAGACGCTGAAACAGGTGGTCGAGGCCCGGAACGCCGCGGTCAAGGCAACAGGGCCCGCCGAAATCGGCCGCGCCGAGGCGGCGCTGACGGCCGCGACCACCCAGCTGTTCGCGCTGATGGAGAACTACCCGCAGCTCAAGGCCAACGACAATGTCATGCAGCTCCAGGAGGAGCTGACCGCGACCGAGAACAAGATCTCGTTTTCGCGCCAGTTCTACAACGACAGCATCATGGGGTTGAACAACATGGTGCAGTCGTTCCCGGCCAACCTGATCGCTGGCATGTTCGGCTTCACCGAGATGCCGCATCTCGACATCCCCGAGTCCGAACGCGCGGTGCCCAAGGTCGACCTGCGCTAGGCCGCTTTCGATGAGCGTGCCGTCGTCGGTTCCGGCGCCGGGCGGGCTCACCGGCACCGACTTCCTCGCCGCGCAACGCGCCAATCGGCGCCGGACGCGCTGGCTCCTGATCATCCTGACGCTGATCGCGGCCGGACTTGGTGCGCTGATCGGCGCCGTGCTGACCTTCGAGGGCGGCACTGCCGAGGACGCGTTCCAGGCACTGATCGGGCCGGCAGCCATCGGCGGGGCTCTGCTGCTCGCGCTCGCCAGCACGATCTGGAGCGGCATCACGCTTGCCTTCGGTGATCGCATGCTGTCCGGCATTGCCGGCGCCAAGGAGGTGACGCGCGAGGAAGAGCCGCAGCTCCACAACATCGTCGAGGAGATGGCGCTCGCTGCCGGCCTGCCGAAGCCCAGGGTCCTGGTGATCGAGACCGAGGTGCCGAACGCCTTCGCCACCGGCATGCGTACCAGCCGCTCGGCAATCGGCGTCACCCGCGGCCTGCTCAAGTCCCTGAACCGATCGGAGCTGCAGGGCGTGATCGGTCATGAGATGGGTCATATCGGCAATCTCGATACCCGCTACATGACCGCGGTCGGCGTCACCGTCGGGCTGATCGCGATGGTCAGCGAGATCGCGCTCCGCTCCATGCAGTGGGGCGGCATGGGACGCAATCGATCGTCGAGCAGCGACAGCAAGAAGGGCGGTGGGCAGATCATCCTGGTCGTCCTGCTGATCGTCTTCGCGATCCTGGCGCCGATCGCGGCCAAGCTGGTGCAGTTCGCGGTCTCGCGCCAGCGAGAGTACCTGGCGGACGCGACCTCGGTGCAGCTCACCCGCAACCCGGAAGGGCTGATCGGCGCGCTGGAGAAGCTGACCCACGCGGCGAAGCCGTTCCCCGGCGTCAGCGGCGCCACCCAGCACCTGTTCATCGTCAACCCGCTTCGGCAGTTCTCCAGCACGGCCTGGGCGCTGTTCGCCACCCATCCGGCGCTCGAAGACCGGATCGCGCGGCTCCGCGATCTCCGCTAGGGGTGGAGCGACATCCCCTTCACCACCTTGTCGACGTCCTTGCGGTCGGCGTGGAGCGCCAGGCCGACCAGCTTCAACTCTTCGGTCTTTACTGCCTTGACCGCCGCACGGTTCGCCTCGTCATGTCCGGTCGCGAACATCTCCTCGGTGTAGAGCGCGAAAGGCAGGTTGCGCTCGCGCATCCGCCCATGCGCCTTGGCGAGGTCCTCGGCCGAGCCGGCGAAGACCAGCACCGGCTGGCGGAACATCGCGAGCGAGCGGACGCCTGACCCGTCCTCGTAAGGCTGGCCGATCAGCTCCCGGTCGGCGCCCGCGATCGAGCTGGCGAGGAAGGCGGTCACGTTCAGCTTCTGCCAGGCGGGCAGGTCGGCCCTGATGGCGATCGCGATCTTCGTCTCGAAGCGCATGGTCTTCTCCGGGCGGGCGAACGGGCCTAGGCTGGCAGGGAAGCCTCCGGGGGTCTTGTACGGCCGTGCTGTCGCCCGAGAAAGAATGGGCCGTCTACGACGCCGAACCCGGCACCGGGGTCGAGCGATTGCACGCGCGATTCACGCGCTATGCCTACGACCGGCACGCGCATGAAACCTACTCGATCGGCATGACCGAGATGGGGTCGCAGACCTTCACCTGCCGCGGTATCAGCCACGCGACCTGTCCCGGGGCGATCTTCCTGTTCAACCCGGCCGAGCTGCATGACGGGCGCGCGACCACCGCCCAGGGCTTCGCGTACCGGATGCTCTACCTCGACACCGCCACGGTCCGGGGTTTCCTCGCCGGCGAGAGTCGCGATCCGGAACCGACCTTCGATCGGCCGATGGCCATCGACCCCGAGAGCGCCCGGCTAATTTCGGAGGCCTATGATGCGGCCGCGCCGGGCGCTTCGGCGCTCGAACGCGACGAGGCGATCCTCCGCCTCCTGCTGCACCTCGCCGGCCGCTACGGCGGGGCCGCCCTGCCCGCACCCCTCGGACGTGCCGACCGCGCGATCCAGACCGTCCGCGACCGGCTGCGCGACGCACCCGAGGATGAGGTCACGCTGCAGGATCTCGCCGATCTCGCCGGCCTCAGCCGCTTCCACCTGTCGCGCCTGTTCCAGCGGCGTTTCGGCCTCGCGCCCTCGGCCTATCTCAGGCTGCTCCGGCTCGAACGCGCGAAGCGGCTGCTGGCCTCGGGCGATACGCCCGCCGGCGTCGCAGCCGCCCTCGGCTTCGCCGACCAGGCGCATCTGACGCGGCGCTTCAAGGCCGCCTACGGCATGACGCCCGGACGCTATCGGGCGAGCCGGCTTCGCTGCTAAGCTCCGCCACCTCCCGCCACTTCCAACCGGAACACTCCCATGGCCTCCATCGTCGGCGCCTATGCCACTTCGCCTGCCAACGCCGCCTGGAAGGAGACCGAGGAGACCGCCTATTACGAAGGCCTCAAGGCGATGGCCGGCGTGCGCGGCCTCGAAGTGCCGTTCACCGGCACGCTGCACCCGCATGACGAGGCCTGGCTGCTGAAGGCGCTGAAGAAGGACTGGGACTTCGTCGTCACCTGCATCCCCGGCACGATGCAGACGCTGGTCAAGGACAAGACCTTCGGACTCGCCTCCGACGACGCGGCCGGCCGCAAGGCCGCGATCGACTTTGCGCGCAAAGCCAAGGATGCGGTCGCGCGCATCAATGCCGCCGTCGGCCGCAACGCCGTGATCGCGGTCGAGGTCCAGTCGGCGCCGACCCAGGGCGGCGTTGGCAAGGGATCCTTGGGCGCCTTCACCGAGTCCCTGTCGGAAGTCGCCTCGTGGGACTGGCACGGCGCCCGGATCGTGATCGAGCACTGCGATGCGTATCGCGCCGGTCACCCCCCGATCAAAGGCTTCCTGACCCTGGACGACGAGCTCAAAGCGATCGCCGCCGCCAGCAAGTCGGCGAAGAAGCCGGTCGGCGTCGCGATCAACTGGGGCAGGTCGGTTCTGGAAACCTACAAAGCCTCGACCGCCAACGATCACATCAAGCAGGCCCGTAACGCCGGGGCGCTCGCGGGCGTGATGTTCTCAGGCGCCTCGGGCGCCCAGACGCCCTACGGCGCCTGGCAGGACTCCCACATGCCGCATGCGCCGAAAGCCGAGGGCTCGCTGCTGACCGAGGCCGAGATCAAGGCCTCGCTCGCCGCGGCGGGGGGGAAGCTCGACTTCGTCGGCGCCAAGATCGGCAT
This sequence comes from uncultured Rhizobium sp., assembly GCA_964504845.1. Classification (GTDB taxonomy): domain Bacteria; phylum Pseudomonadota; class Alphaproteobacteria; order SHVZ01; family SHVZ01; genus SHVZ01. The sequence goes on from CAZDGR010000118.1 coordinate 3,711, forward strand.
CCGTCCGCCGGATGCGAGCGTCGCGACGCGCCTCGACACCATCGCCGCACTGGTCAACCTGATCGAGCGCAACGCTACCTGACCGACGAGAAGCTCGTCGGCTGCAGGATCTCGTTGGTGACCTTGGCGATGATCAGGCCGTCCTTCTCGGACTCGGTGCGCGCGGCGATCCATTCCGGATCGGCCATGAACGCGGTCCATTTCTGCTCGCGCTCGGCCAGCGACTCCCAGGCGAGCATGTAGTAGAGCGCCACGCTCGATTCCCCGATCACCGTGGTCCAGAAGCCGGCCTGGCGGATGCCGTGCTTCTCCCAGATCTTTAGCGTCCTGGTCTCGAAGCGCTTCAACAGCGCCGGCAAGCGCCCGGGGATGCAGTGATAGATGCGAAGCTCGTGGATCATCGGGGTCTCCTTCTAGCGCCGCCCGAAGCCGGCGATCCGCCGGGCGGTCTCGGGATCGAGAAAGGCGGCAATGGTCTCGGCGGTCTCCAGCCGCATCGCCGTGTCGAGGTCGGTCGCACGCTGGATGATGCGCTTGAGTGCGCGCACGCGTGCAATCGGCAGGGATGCGATCGAGTCCGCGATGGCCCTCGCTTCCGCATCCAGGCGATCGCGAGGCACGACGCGGTTGGCGATACCGAGTTCCCTGGCCCGCGACGCATCGAAACGTTCGCCAAGCAGCATCAGCTCGAGCGCGCTCTGGCGACCGCACCGCTCCGGCAGCAGATAGGTCACGCCTCCGGTGACCGAAAGCCCGAGCGAGAGTTCGGGAAAGAAGCAGCGGCAATCGTCTGCCATCACAACGAGATCCGCGTTGATCGTCCATTCGAGCCCGCCGCCGACCGCCCACCCGGCGGCGGCGGCGATCACGACATGCGGGCTTCCGATGATCAGCCGCGTGATCTCCTGGATCCGCTCGACGTGACTTCGGGCCTCCGCCTCGGTGCGGGCCTGAATGTCGAATTCCTTGAGGTCGTCGCCGGCGCAGAAGGCTCGGCCGGCGCCCGTCAGCACGATCGAGGCGATGGACGTATCGGCATTGGCCGCCGCCAGTGCCATCGTGAGATCGTCGAGCAGCGTGCCGTTGATCGCGTTCAACCGTTCCGGCCGATTCAACGTGATCCGGCGGTGGCCGGGCGCCTGGGTCGTAAGCGCAGCGGTCATGATTCCCTCACCTCTCGGATCACCCGGCGTGTCTTTCCCTCGGTCCTGGGTAGCGTTCCTGCCGGCAGCAGAACGACACGGGCGGTCACTCCGATGTCGTGCTTGAACCGGTCCGCGATCGCCCTGGCCAGGCCGGCCACATCGCCGGATGCTAGCTCCGCCTCGACCGGCAACGCATCGTAGGGTCCCGGGCCGGCAAGCCTGATCCGGTATTCGCCAGAGAGCGCGGGGAAGGTGCCGAGCAACGCCGCTACCGTCGTCGGGAAGACGTTGAGGCCGCGTACGACGACCATGTCGTCGGAGCGGCCGATCACGCGGAAGCGCGGCGCATGCCGGCTGCAGGCGCAGCGGTTGAGGCCGGTCAGCGTGACGATGTCGCCGGTGCGGAAGCGTGCCAAAGGCTGGCAGACGCGAGCGAGATGGGTCAGCACCAGCTCGCCGGTCTCTCCTTCCCGCCACGGCAGGACGTCGCCGCTGTCGGGCTGAATCAGCTCCGGCCACAGCACGTCGAGGCCGACAAGATGCAGATCAGTCTGGTGCTCGCACTGTCCGGCGAAGTTGCAGAAGACGTCCGAGACGCCGTAGTTGGCATTCCTCGCCTTGAAACCCCAGATGGACTCCAGCCGACCGCGGAAGGACGGGTCGTCGAGACCTGCCTCCCCGCCGAACAAGCCGAGCTGAAGGCCGAGGTCCCGGGGCTCGAGACCGGAAAAGTGATCGGCAATCGTCCGCTCCAGCACCGCGGGATAGGAGGGCGTGCACGAGATCGCGGTGACGCCGAGCTCGCGGATCGTGCCGACTAGCTTCTCGCTGCCTCCGACACCAAACGGGATCACGGTGGCGCCGGTCGCCTCCAGCGTGGTGTGATCGGTGAAGCCTCCCATCCAGAGCTGGTAGTTGAGGCAATGGACGACACGGTGGCCAGGACCTAGGCCGGAAGCCGCCTGAGCCCGTGCGCCCACGGTCGCGGTGTCGGCGGCATCTTCCATCGAGAGGGCGATGTTCATCGCCTCGCCCGTGGTGCCGGAAGTGCGATGGATGCGCGAGACACTCTTCGGGTCGGCGCGAAGGTAGTCCCCGAACGGCGGGACGGCACGCTGGCTCGCCCGCAGCATCGACTTGTCGCTGAGCGGCAACTCCGCGAGACCATCGAGCGGCAGCGGCCTCGCACGGCTTCCCCAGAGACGCCGGTACAGGGAAGAGGCCGCGACCCAGAGGCTTTGCTGCGCCCAGAGCCGGTCCTGCCAGCCCTTGAGGTCGGCGGCCGGCATAAAATCAGCCTTCGCGAGGGTCGCCATGTCGCCGAGGCCCGCTTCTAGACGAAGGTCAGCAGACGCTTCGGGTTCTCAGTCAGGATGCCGTCGATCTGCTCCTGGCTGAAGTCACGTGCCTTCATCAGCGGCACGACATTTCGGAAGATGTGGCCGTAGCCGTGGCCCCCGAAATTGGCGAGCCTCGTGCGGCAGTCGATGTCATGCGAGATCACCACCTGATCGAGATGGCCGCGGTCGACCAGCGCCTTGATCAGCCGGAGCCGCATGCCGTCGTTCGGCAGGTCGACGCTCTCCTTCAGCGGGTAGTAGGTGTTCTCGACCCCGAACATGTCGAACTCAAGCACCACGCCGGTCTCGGCCAGCCTGAGCAGCGGCTCGACGTCGAGAATCGTGCGGTCGATGTGGCTGATGATCGTGCGCGAGAGATCCGCGCCCCAGTCCTTGACCGTGGTCGCGATCTCGAGCGGCAGGTCCTCTCGGCGTCCCGGATGGATGTTGAGCGCGGCCCCGGTCTCCTGCTGAGCGATCACCGCGCCCCGCATCACGGTCTTCTCCAGGTCCGTCCAGGGGTTCTGCGAGCCGATCTCGCCGATGATGCCGGCCCGCACATTGGTCCCCCACGCGCCGTCGAAGACCTGGCCGACGATCTCAGCCGCGAAGTCGTCGACGCTGCGCTTCTTGTTCGACGGGTCCTGGTACTCCTCGACGTAGTAGCCGCAGCCCATGATGATGTTGACGCCGGTGCCGAGCTGGATGTCGGCGAGGCCCTTGGGATCGGGCCGGATGCCGCCGCAGGTGAGCTCGACCACCGAGTCGCCGCCGAGCATGCGCAGCGAGCTCATCTCGACCTGGGCGATGTCCTTCATGTCGAGGACGTACTGCATCCGGTGTTTCTTCCGGCCGTAGTTGATCTCCCAGACGTTCTGGAGGCTGATCGGTTCCTCCGGCTCGTTGACCTTGCGCTGCTCCGGCGTGCGGAGGTCGGAGAGCAGGTGCTCGTGCATCAGGGTCTGGCCGAGCCGGTCCGGCGAGATCGTCCCGCACACCGTCTGCACCTTGCCTTTGAGCTCTGCACGATTCATTTGGGAATCCTTTCCGTCACGTCTTTCGCGTTTCGTTTCGAACCATCGCCCATGCGGCGGCAAAGATGACCACCGCGCCGATCCAGGTCCAGCGATCCGGCACCTCGCCGAGGATCAGCATCGAGACCGCAGCGGCTATCGGAAGCTTGAGGAAGTCGAAGGCCATCACCAGCGACGTCTCGCCGGAGGCATAGCCCAGTGTCGCCGTAATCTGTCCGAGACCCGCGCAGATGCCAATCCCGACCAGGATTCCCCAGCCCCACAAGGACGGCCAGGAGAGATCGGGAATGGCGATCACGGCCGCCAGGGGTACTGCCGATGCGAGCGTGTAGAAGACGATCGTGTCCGAGGAGTGGTCGCGGCTGGCGCTGCGGATGATGAGGGCGAATCCTGCATAGATCACCGCATTGCTGAGCAGCATCAGGATCTCCGGCGAGATTTCCTGGAATCCCGGGCGGACGATGACGACGGCACCGATCAGACCGACCGCCAGCGCCACGAAACGGACCGGCCGCGGCGGCTCCTTGAGAATGAAGACGGCGAGCACCGGCGTGATGATCGTCGTGAGAAAGCTGATGGCGGTCGCATCCGCGACCGGCACAACCCTCAGCGCCAGGAACCAGCCGACATTGGAAAGGACCTGAATCGCGCCGAGCCACATGAGAAAGCCGGGACGCGGCGCCCGCACCACCTTCGTGCCGTGGCGGAGCAGAAACGGCAGGAGGCAGAGAAAGGCGAGCCCGTTGCGGGCGAGGATCATCGTCGTCGCCGGCAGGTCTGCCGAGGCGATGCGGATCTGCACCGACATCAGCGCGAAGAAGGCGCCGCAGAGCACCATCCAGACCGCCGTTCGTGCGACCGGCGGCAGGGCGGACCAAGAGAGGGGCATGAAAGCCTAGAGCAGCGAGGAGAAGAACTCGGTCCTGGCCTTGGCGCCGGCCGTGATCAGCGCGAGGTCGGAGCCGCCAAGGATGAAGCGCGCGCCCATCTGCACGTACTTCTTGGCGAAGACGGTGTCGTAGATGCCGCCCATGCCCGGGACCTTGCCGTGCTTCCTGCAGGCGCCGATCACCGCCTCGTAGGCCGAAACGATCCTGGCGTTCCCGAAGTCGCCATGGATTCCCATGTCGAGGCTGAGGTCGTTGCTGCCGATCAGGAGGCAGTCGATGCCGGGTACCGCGGCGATCGCGTCGGCGTTGGCGACGGCCCTCTCGGTCTCGATCATCGCGACGATGAAGACGAGCTCGTTCGACTTCCGCGTCACTTCGGTGGCCGGGATGGGCGCGAAGCCGAGGCTCGGCGGCATGCCGCCGAAGGACCGCTTGCCGACCGGCGCGAAGCGGCAGGCATCCGCCGCCGCCCGCGCCTCTTCGGCGGTGTCGACATGAGGGAAGACGATGCCGTGGGCACCGGCGTCGAGAAGGCGCGCGGCCGTCGCCAGGTCCTGGTGGGTTACACGGGCAATCGGCGTGATGCCGGCCATCCCGGCCGCGATCGAGAGCTGGCCGACATGGTGGACCGCCATCGATCCGTGCTCCATGTCGAGGAACAGCCAATCGAAGCCGGACTGGCGCGCAACCGCCGCCATCTCGATCGAGGGCGCGATACGCAAGGTGAGCCCGACCGCGAGCTTGCCTTCACCCAGCTTCTTCCTGACGTGGTTCTCGGCCATCGGCTGATCCTCCTGTGAGGCTCGGAATGATGCCCGCTGACATCAAGCAAATCGAGGAGAACCGGCGAAAGCCGGAATGTCCTAGCGGGCGACGGCGTAGCCTTCCATGTAGCGCGGATTGGCGGCGGCGCGGAGAACCGCGCCGTCGCGGCGGATCGCGGACAGATTGCCCTCGCTCCAGCCATCGACGACCTCGACGCGATGGCCTCGTCGTTCGAGATCCTTGATCGCGGCCTCTCCAAACCGCGCCTCGACCTTGACCTTGCCGGGATCGGCACCGCGCGGCCAGAACGAGCTCTCGAAATGTGCTGTATGGAAGGCCGGCGCGTCGATCGCCTGCTGCAGGTTCATGCCGTGGTGGACGTGGCGCAGGAACATGACCAGAGACCACTGGTCCTGCTGGTCTCCGCCCGGCGTGCCGAAGACCATGTAGGGCTTGCCGTCGCGGAGCGCGAATGAGGGCGTCAGCGTCGTCCGCGGCCGCTTGCCTGGCGCCAGCGCGTTCGGATGCGCGGGATCGAGCGAGAAGATCTGGCCGCGCGTGCCGAGCGGGAACCCGAGCTCGGGAATCACCGGCGAGCTCGGCAGCCAGCCGCCCGACGGCGTCGCCGCGACCATGTTGCCGTGGCGGTCGACGACATCGAGGTGGCAGGTGTCGCCCGGCATCGCCGCCCGCCAGCGCGGCTCAAGCGCGATGTCCGGTCCGCGCACCAGCTTCGCGACGTTCGGCTGATATCCCGGGACGGCACCCGGCGGCGTGTCGAGCGAAGCAGTCCCGCCGATCCGCTTCCGGCGCTCGCGGTTGTAGGCGTCGCTCAGCAGGTGCGGCAGCGGCACTTCGACGAAATCGGGGTCGCCGTAATAGGCGTTGCGGTCGGCGAAGGCGAGCTTGGTCGCCTCGACGACGAGATGGACGAACTCCGCACCGTTCGGATCGAGTCCGGCCAAGTCGTCGCCGGAGAGCAGGGCCAGCTGCTGCAGGAAAACCGGCCCCTGGCTCCAGGGCCCGCACTTGGCGACCATGTAGCGGCCGTAGTCGTAGGCGACCGGCGCCTCCTCCCGCGCTTGCCAGCGCGCCATGTCGTCGGCGGTGATCAATCCTGAATGGGCACGGCCGGAAGTGTCCTTGACGGGCGTGCGAACGAAGCGGTCTACGGCCTCGGCGACGAAGCCCTTGGACCATGCGCGCCGGGCCGCCTCGATCTGGCGTACCCGGTCGCCACCGGCAGCCTCGCCCTCCTCGACCAGGCGGCGGAAGGTGTGGGCCAGCGTCGGGTTCCTGAAATAGGAGTTGGGCGCGGGCGCCTTCCCGCCCGGAAGATAGAGCGCGGCGGAGGTCGGCCAGTCGGTCTTGAAAGTCTCGGCGACCTTCGCGATGGCGTTCGCCAGCCTGGGGATCATCGGGTAGCCCTTCTCGGCAAGGGCGATCGCCGGCTCCAGAATGGCGCGGAGCGGCAGCGTGCCGCGGTCCCTTATCAGAAGCATCCAGGCGTCGAACGGCCCCGGGATCGTCGCGGCGAGGAAGCCGGTGCCGGGGACCAGGTCGAGCCCGAGGTCCCTGTATCTCTCGACGGTCGCGGCGGCCGGCGCGGAGCCCTGACCGGAGATCGCCCGGACGCCGTCTGTTCCGGCCTGATGGAACAGGATCGGCACCTCGCCCCCCGGCCCGTTCCGGTGCGGCTCGACCACCTGCTGGACGAAGCCCATGGTCGCCGCCGCATCGAAGGCGTTGCCGCCGCGCTCCAGCACCCCCATGCCGGTCACGGCCGAGAGCCAATGGGTCGAAGCGGTCGCGCCGAAGGTGCCGAGAAGCTCGGGGCGGGTGGTGAACATCCGGGTCTCCTGGCGACGGTTCCGCGAAAGGGCCGCAACCGTCGATGGCGGGGCTGGAAGCGTATTATCGTTGCGGGGCGGAGGCAAAGAACCGATGCGGCTGATCGACTTCTTCGACCGGGGTGCTGCGCTCTACCCGGACCGGGCCTGCCTGGTCGGCGGCGCGGTGTCGCTCACCTTCGCCGAGGTCCGGCGCCGCACGCATCGGATCGCCAACAGGCTGATCTCCGCCGGAATCGGCCCGCAGATGGGCGCTGCCGTGCTGAGCCCCAATGACGCGGACGCCTTCTCCTGCATCCTCGGCATCCTCCCCGCCGGCGGCGCCTGGATGCCCCTCAATC
>CAZDGR010000119.1:0-11067 GCA_964504845.1 uncultured Rhizobium sp.
GGCGCGCTCGAGACCGGGCCGGAGCATCGCCACGTCCCCGGTCTCGGCCGGGTGAAGGCGCCGTGGATCGACCCGCACGGCCTCAAGGCGCTGACCGATGCCGGCGAAGCGGTGGTGATCGACCTCGACACCAGCCTCCGCTTCCGCGAGCGCCGGATCTCAGGCGCCGTCTTCGGCATTCGCTCGCGCCTCAAGGATCTGGTGCCGACCCTGCCGAAGGGACGACGTCTCGTTCTGACCTCGAGCGACGGGCTCGCCGCCAAGCTCGCGGCCGACGAGGTCCGCGCGCTGACCGAGATGGATGTCGCCGCCCTCCTCGGCGGTACCGAGGCCTGGGTCGCGGCCGGGCTTCCGACCCAGTCCGGCGCCGAAGGCCTGCCGGCCGAGCCCGACGACGTCTGGTATCGCCCCTACGACCGCGCGACCGGCGTCGAGGAGGCGATGAAGGAATATCTCTCCTGGGAAGTCGACCTCGTCCGCCAGATCGAGCGCGACGGCGACACGCGCTTCAGGACGTTCCCCGCGTAAGACCTCAGCGCAGACGGAACTGGACCGGCACCTGGAGCTCGAGCTTCGCCTGCGCCAGGTCGGCAGGGATCGGCGGCAGCGGCTCGGCCCGCTTGGTCATCGCCTCGACCTCGCGATCGGGCTCGGGAAAGCCTGAGCTGGACTTGATCCGGTAGCTCAGCACGCGGCCGCTGCGGTCGAGGAGCTGGCTGGTGCGGCCAGGACCGGCTTTCTCAGACTAAGAACGACTTGCAAATAACCCTCGATCAGGATGCCCTATGACTCTGATAGTTAATTATTAGGAGCCGAGCCCTCTGCTCCAGACAGTGCCCCTCCTTGGCCGGCTCGACGGGGCTGGACCACAGGAAACCTCTTCGGCCATCGTGACATTGAAGAGGATCATCCCGGGTGACGCGCGTGAAAACAAATACGAAACCGGTCTCGGACACCCCGGGAGCAGGCCCAGGCGGTCTCGCTCGTCTCCCGACTTGCCGGGGATCAATTCAGGCCTGAAGCTTCGAATTGCGCGACGGAGGAGCGGCCAGGCCGATCCCGTCCCTCGCGATCATCGGCAACAGATCTCGTCATCAGCGGAAGCGTAGGCAAGACGGCATGGACCAGGGTGCGGCATCCGGCGGAGCGGCGACGCCGACACGAACGCGTCGGCGGTCGCTGCTCGGCAGGATCGTCGGCACGTTGCTGACGCTGCTGGTGCTGGCGGCACTCGCCGGCGGTGCCTGGTATCTCATCCAGCGGAATGCCAGCGAGCCCAGGCCGGGCTTCGGCGGACCCGGTGGGCCGGGCGGCGGACCGGGCGGCTTCCGCCGGGTCGCGACCACGGTCGGCGTCGCGCCCGCGACCCGCGCCGACATCCCGGTCATCATCGACGCGCTCGGCACGGTCACGCCGGCCGCGACCGTCACCGTCCGCCCGCAGGTCTCCGGCGTCATCTCCGAGATCCGCTTCCGCGAAGGCGAGACCGTCGCCAAGGACCAGGTGCTGGTCATCCTTGACCCCAGGCCCTTCCAGCTCGCCCTCGACGTGGCGCAGGGCAATCTCGCCCGCGACGAGGCCCAGCTGCAGAATGCCCAGGTCACCTACGATCGCTACCGCACGCTGCTGACCCAGAACTCGATCGCGCGCCAGGAGGTCGACACCCAGGCCGCGACGGTGAAGCAGCTCCAGGGCGTGATCGCCGCCGACCGTGCGGCGGTCGACACCGCACGCCTCAATCTCGCCTATAGCCGGATCACCGCGCCGATCAGCGGCCGTGTTGGCCTTCGGCCGATCGATGTCGGCAACTACGTCTCGACCGGTGACGCCGCCGGGGTCGCGGTGATCAACCAGGTGGTACCGATCGACGTCCTCTTCTCCATTCCCGAGGACGACGTGCCGCGCATCGAGGCACGCATGTCGAAGGCGACGCCGCCGGACGTGACCGCCTTCGACCGGACGCGAACGACGGCGCTGGGCCAGGGCAAGTTCCAGACGCTCGACAACCTGATCGACACGACGACCGGCACGGTGAAGGCGAAGGCGCGCTTCGGCAACGAGGCGGGGTCGCTGTTCCCCGGCCAGTTCGTCAATGTGCGCATGCAGCTCGACACGATCTCGAACGCGATCGTCGTGCCCGTGGCGGGCGTGCGCCACGGCGCCGACGGCGACTTCGCCTACGTCGTCGACGAGGACAGCACGGTGAAGCTGAGGAAGGTCAGGCGCGGTCCCGCCGCCGGCGACATGGTCTCGATCGTTGAAGGCCTGGCCGAGGGCGAACGCGTGGTGACCGAGGGCGGCGACCGCCTGGTCGACGGCCAGCAGGTCCAGCTTCCGGGTCAGGCGGCGCCGCAGCGGCCGCAGGGACAAGGCCAGGGTCAGGGCCAGGGCGGCCAGCGTCGCCAGCAGCAACGCCCGGGTGGCGGAGCCGCCCCCACCCCATGAGCGACCAGGACGACGTCGTCCGTCCCGGCCTCGGCGGCGGCATGAATCCGTCGGCGCCGTTCATCCTTCGGCCGGTCGCGACCTCGCTGCTGATGGTAGCGATCGTGCTGTCCGGCCTGGTCGGCTTCTTTTTCCTGCCGGTCTCGGCGCTGCCCGAGGTCGACTACCCGACGATCCAGGTAAGGACGCTGTATCCGGGCGCCAGCCCCGAGGTCGTCGCGCACACGGTCACCGCCCCGCTCGAGCGCCAGTTCGGCCAGATGTCGGGGCTCAAACGGATGAGCTCGACCAGCGCCGCCGGCGCCTCGGTGATCACGCTGCAGTTCGAGCTGCGCCTCACCCTCGACATCGCCGAGCAGCAGGTCCAGGCGGCGATCAATGCCGGCGGCAACCTGCTGCCGACAGGCCTGCCGTCGCCTCCGATCTATTCCAAGGTCAATCCGGCGGACGCGCCGATCCTGACGCTGTCGGTGACCTCGGCGACCCTGCCGCTGACCCGGGTCCAGGACCTGGTGGACACGCGGCTCGCGCAGAAGATCTCGCAGGTTTCCGGTGTCGGCCTCGTCTCCCTGAGCGGTGGCAACCGGCCGGCGGTCCGCATCCAGGTCGACACCAACCGGCTGGCCGCCTACGGGCTGGGCATCGACTCGCTGAGGACAACGATCAACGCCGCCAACACCAACATCGCCAAGGGCAGCTTCGACGGCACGACCCGCGCCTACACGATCAACGCCAACGACCAGCTGCTGACCGTCGACGACTACCGGAACCTGATCATCGCCTATCGCAACGACGCACCGATCCGCCTGTCGGCGGTCGCCAACGTCGTCGACGGCGCCGAGAACAAGTGGCTCGGCGCCTGGGCGGATACGACGCCGGCGATCATCGTCAACGTCCAGCGCCAGCCCGGCGCCAACGTCATCGCGACCGTGGATGCGATCAAGGCGCTGCTGCCCGAGCTTCAGCGCTCGCTGCCGGCCGGCGTCCGGGTCGCCGTCCTATCCGACCGCACCACCGGCATCCGCGCCTCGGTCCGCGACGTCGAGCTCGAGCTGGCGCTGGCGGTGGTCCTGGTCGTGCTGGTGATCTTCTTCTTCCTGCACTCGATCCAGGCGACGATCATCGCCAGCCTCGCGGTACCGATCTCGCTGATCGGCACGCTGGGGGCGATGTACCTCCTGGGCTACAGCATCAACAACCTGACCTTGATGGCGCTGACGATCGCGACCGGCTTCGTCGTCGACGACGCGATCGTCGTGATCGAGAACATCGCGCGATACCTCCGCGAGGGAAACTCGCCGGCGCAGGCCGCGCTCAAGGGATCGAAGCAGATCGGCTTCACGATCATATCGCTCACGGTCTCGCTGATCGCGGTCCTGATCCCGCTCCTGTTCATGGGCGACGTGATCGGGCGTCTCTTCCGCGAGTTCGCCGTGACCCTGGCGATCACCATCGCGATCTCCGCGGTCGTATCGCTGACCCTGACGCCGATGCTGTCGGCACGATGGCTCAAAGAGGAGAAGGAACCCGGCACCGAGGCCGGCCGCCGCACGCAGAGCCTGTTCGAGCGGGCCATCGCCTCCTACGACCGCGGCCTCGGCGTGGTCTTGAGGCACCAGGGCCTGACGCTCGTGGTCGCGGCGGCGACCCTGGCGCTGACAGCGGCGCTCTACGTCTTCATCCCGAAGGGCCTGTTCCCGACCCAGGATACCGGCGAGCTGCAGGCCGAGATCCACGTCGCCCGCACGGTCTCCTACGCGCGCATGGCCGAGGTGCAGCAAGAAGTGGCGCGCGCCATCCTCGCCGACCCGGACGTCCGCTCCCTCTCGTCGTTCATCGGCGTCGACGGCTCCAACACGACGCTGCTCGGCGTCGGCCGCATGCTGATCAACCTCAAGGACGCGCGCACGACCCGGCAGCCGGAGACCATGGCGCGGCTGAAGGAGCGTGCCGAGGCCATTCCCGGCATCACCTTCTATGTCCAGCCGGTGCAGGACCTGACCATCGATGCCGAGGGCGGGCCGACCCAATACCGCCTGTCGCTCTCCGGCGTCGACCAGTCGGCGGTCGACGAGTGGGCCCAGCGGCTGACCGAGGCGCTGACCCAGGTCGATGCCGTCCGCAACCCGACGACCGAAGCCGGCGTGCTGGGCTACACCGCCTATGTCGAGGTCGACCGCGACGCCGCCGCGCGCGTCAACGTCACCCTTTCGACCCTGGACGAGACTCTCTACAGCGCCTTCGGCCAGCGGATCGTCTCGACGATCTTCACCGAGACCAACCAGTACCGGGTGATCCTGGAGGCGCGACCCGGCCTCTTCTCCAAGCCGGAGGACCTCGGCCAGCTTCGCGTGCCCACGGTCGGCGGCAACACCACGCCGCTGTCGGTCGTGACCAAGATCCGTGAGCGTGCCGCCCCGCTCCAGATCACCCATGTGGCGCAGTTCCCCGCCGCCACGATCGGCTTCGACACGGCACCGGGCGTCTCGCTCGGCGGCGCGGTCGACGCGATCCGCGCAACCGCCCAGGCGATCGGGATGCCCAACAGCATCGGCCTCACCTTCATCGGCGCCGCCAACGCCTACCAGGCTTCGCTCAAGAACGAGCTGTGGCTGATCCTGGCCGCGATCGTCTGCGTCTACATCGTGCTGGGCGTGCTCTACGAGAGCTTCATCCACCCGCTGACGATCCTCTCGACGCTGCCGTCCGCCGGCGTCGGCGCGCTGCTGGCCCTGATGATGACCGGCTCCGATCTCGGCATCATCGGCATCATCGGCATCATCCTCCTGATCGGCATCGTCAAGAAGAACGCGATCATGATGATCGACTTCGCGATCGACGCCGAGCGCAACGAGGGCAAGTCGCCGGAGGAGGCGATCCGCCAGGCCGCGCTCCTCCGCTTCCGCCCGATCCTGATGACGACCCTGGCGGCCCTTTTCGCCGCCGTGCCGCTGATGCTGGGCTGGGGCCACGGCTCGGAGCTGCGCAACCCGCTCGGCGTCTCGATCTTCGGCGGCCTGGTCCTGAGCCAGATCCTGACGCTGTTCACGACACCTGTGATCTACCTCGCCTTCGACCGGATGCTGAAGCGCCCGGAGGCGCCGCGCGCGCCGAAGGAGGCCGCGGCGCCGTGAACCTTTCGGAGCCCTTCGTCCGGCGGCCGGTCGGCACCACGCTCCTGACCGTCGCCGTCGCGCTCGCCGGCATCGCAGCCTATTTCGCGCTGCCGGTCTCGCCGCTGCCGTCGGTCGACATCCCGACCATCTCGGTCCGTGCCAGCGTGCCCGGCGCCAGCCCCGAGACCATGGCCTCGAGCGTCGCCACGCCGCTCGAGCGCCGGCTCGGCGTGATCGCCGACGTGACCGAGATGACCTCGTCCAGCGGCGCCGGCTCCACCGGCGTCACGCTGCAGTTCAAGCTCTCCCGCGACATCGACGGCGCGGCCCGCGACGTGATGGCGGCGATCAACGCGGCGCGCAGCGACCTGCCCTCGACGCTCCGCAGCAATCCCACCTACCGCAAGTTCAATCCCGCCGATGCGCCGATCATGATCCTGGCGCTGACCTCGGCCAGCATGACCCGCGGCCAGATCTACGAGGCGGCCGCGAACGTCGTGCAGCAGAGGCTCTCGCAGGTGTCGGGCGTCGGCGACGTCGAGATCGGCGGAAGCTCGCTGCCCGCGGTCCGGGTCGAGCTCCAGCCCTACTCGCTCTCGAAATACGGGATCAGCCTCGAGGACGTGCGCGCGGCGATCGCCGCCGCCAATCCCAACCGGCCGAAGGGAGCGATCGAAAGCGACGGCCGCCGCTATCAGGTCTACACAAACGACGCCAGCGCGCTGGTCGCGGCCGACTTCCGCGACCTGATCGTCGCCTGGCGCGACGGCGCGCCGGTCCGGCTCCGCAACGTCGCCGAGGTGATCGACAGCGTCGAGGACACCCGCACGCTGGGACTGGTCAACGGCCAGCCGGCGGTGGTGGCGATCATCAGCCGCCAGCCGAACGCCAACATCATCGAGACGGTCGACGCGATCAAGGCGGAGCTGCCGGAGCTCAGGGCCGAGCTTCCCGGCATCGACCTGACCATCGCTTCCGACCGCACGCGCACGATCCGGGCCTCGCTGAACGAGGTCGGCCTGACGCTGATCATCTCGATCGTGCTGGTCATCGCCGTCGTCGCGCTGTTCCTTAGGAGCTGGCGGGCAACGGCGATTCCGGCGATCTCGACCGTGGTCTCGATCCTGGGCGGGCTGGCGGTGATGTACGCGGCGGGATTCAGCCTCAACAACCTGAGCCTGATGGCGCTGACGGTGGCGACCGGCTTCGTCGTCGACGACGCGATCGTCGTGCTGGAGAACACCAGCCGGCATCTCGAGCAGGGCATGAGCCGTTTCAAGGCGGCGCTCCTCGGCGCGCGCGAGGTCGGGTTCACCGTGCTTTCGATCAGCCTGTCGCTGGTCGCGGTGTTCATCCCGCTGCTGTTCATGGGCGGCATCGTCGGCCGGCTCTTCCGCGAATTCGCGGTCACGCTGTCGGCGGCAGTGATGATCTCGCTGGTGATCTCGCTGACGACGACGCCGATGATGTGCGCCTACCTGCTGAAGCCCGAAGGCGACGGCAAGCCGGGCCGGATCTCGCGCTGGCTCGAAGGCGGCTACCAGCTCGTCGTCAGGACCTACGGGCGAAGCCTCGACTGGGCGCTGGACAACGCGCCGCTGATGCTCTTCGTGTTCGTCTTCGTGATCGGCCTCAACGTCTGGCTATTCACAGCCGTGCCCAAGGGCTTCTTCCCCCAGCAGGACACCGGCCAGCTCAACGGGTTCCTCCGCGCCGACCAGAGCATCTCGTTCGAGGCGATGCGCGGCAAGCTGACCGAGATCGTCGAGGTCATCAGGCGCGACCCCGCCGTCGACACGGTGGTAGGTTTCACCGGCGGCAGCCGCGCCGGCTCCGGCTTCCTCTTCGTCACTCTCAAGCCGAAGCCGGGACGGATCGAGTCGAGCCAGCAGGTGATCGCGCGTCTCAGGCCGCAGCTGGCGCGGATCACCGGTGCGGCGCTGTTCCTCAATCCGGTGCAGGACGTCCGTGCCGGCGGCCGCGGCGGCAACGCCAGCTACCAGTACACGCTGAAGAGCGACAACCTCGCCGACCTCCGCCTATGGGCCGCGCGGCTCGCCGACGAGATGAAGAACCAGCCCGAGCTGATCGACGTCGACACCGACCAGCAGGACCGCGGCGTCGAGACCTTCCTCACCGTCGACCGCGACGCCGCGACACGGCTCGGCGTCTCCTCGCGCGACGTCGACAATGCGCTCTACAACGCCTTCGGCCAGCGGCGGGTCACCACGCTCTACAAGGATCTCAACCAGTACCATGTGATCATGGAGGTGGCGCCCCACCTCGCCCGCGATCCCTCGGCGCTGCGCGACGTCTACGTGCCGGCCGGGACCGCCAGTACGACGCAAACCGCGACGGCCACCACCCGCGATCCCTCGACCGGGTCGGCGCTGACCCGTGAGCCGCGCAACATGGTGCCGCTCTCGGCCATCGCCCGCTATGCCGACGGCTCGACCCCTACCGCGATCAACCACCAGGACATGGCGATCTCGACCACGGTCTCGTTCAACGTCGCCGACGGCTATTCGCTGAGCGACGCGCAGCTGGCGATCTCGCGCTCGGAGGACAATATCCGGATGCCGACGACGCTTCGCGGCAGCTACCAGGGAACGGCGCGGGCCTACCAGGACTCGCTCCGCGACCAGCCGCTGCTGATCCTGGCGGCAATCCTGACCATCTACATCGTGCTCGGCGTGCTCTACGAGAGCTACGTCCATCCCGTGACGG
This sequence comes from uncultured Rhizobium sp., assembly GCA_964504845.1. Taxonomy (GTDB): domain Bacteria; phylum Pseudomonadota; class Alphaproteobacteria; order SHVZ01; family SHVZ01; genus SHVZ01. The sequence goes on from CAZDGR010000119.1 coordinate 8,289, forward strand.
TGCTCTCGACGCTCCCCTCGGCAGGCGTCGGCGCGCTGATCGCCCTCCTGCTGACCCGGATGGAGTTCTCGATCATCGCGCTGATCGGCCTCATCCTCCTGATCGGCATCGTCAAGAAGAACGCGATCCTGATCATCGACTTCGCGATCGACGCCCAGCGCGCCCGCGGCCTGACCGCCCGCGAAGCGATCCACGAGGCATCCATCCTCCGCTTCCGGCCGATCCTGATGACCACACTGGCCGCCATCTTCGGCGCGGTGCCGCTGGCGATCGGCTTCGGCGAAGGCGCGGAGCTGCGCCGTCCGCTCGGCGTCGCGATCATCGGCGGCCTGGTCGCCAGCCAGGTGATCACGCTGCTGACGACGCCGGTCATCTACCTCTACATGGATAGGTTTGCGCGGCGACGCCGCGACGAGCGGCTGCTCGCCCGCGGATCTTCATGAAGATCTCTCGCCTCCTCTTGGCTCTCCTCGCCTTGCAGCTCGCCGGCTGTGCCCGCGGCCGCGAGCACGTGGTGCCGGCCACGCCGATCGCCGCCGCCTACAAGGAGACGCCTCCCGGCTGGAAGGTCGCCGCGCCCGCCGACGTGCTCGATCGCGGTCCGTGGTGGATGCTGTTCAACGACCCGCTCCTGGACGAGCTCGAGCGCAAGGTCGAGGTGTCGAACCAGACGCTGGCGGAGGCCGAAGCCCGCTATCGCTCCGCCCGCGCGTTGGTGCAGGAGCAGCGTTCGGCGCTGTTCCCGACCGTCGACATCTCCGGGAGCGGCCAGCGCGCGCAGTCCTCGGCCAGCTCGACGGGCTTCCGGTCGCCGGCGTCGACCACCTATCGCATCGCCATCGGCGGCACCTGGGAGCCCGACGTCTGGGGCCGGATCCGCTCGACCGTCACCGCCGCCGAGGCCTCGGCGGAGGCGAGCGCCGCCGATCTCGCCGCCGCCCGGCTCTCGGTCCAGGGCGAGCTCGCGACCAACTACCTCCAGCTCCGCAACGTCGACTCCCTGATCGCGCTGCTGGTCGCGACCGTCGACGCGTATGAGGAAGCGCTCCGCATCACCCGGAACCGCTTCGACGTCGGCATCGCGCCCCGGAGCGACGTGCTTCAGGCGGAGACCCAGCTCGCCAGCGCCCAGGCCGATCTCGAAGGCCTCGACCGCCAGCGTGCCCAGCTCGAGCATGCGATCGCCGTGCTGATCGGCGAGGCGCCGGGCAACTTCTCGCTCGCGGTGGCGCTCCAGACCGATCCGGTCGTGCCCGTGGTGCCGCCGGGAATTCCGTCCCAGCTTCTGCTTCGGCGCCCAGACATCGCCGCCGCCGAGCGTCGCGTCGCCTCGGCCAACGCCTCGATCGGAGCCGCCGAGGCGGCGTTCTTTCCCGACTTCTCGCTGACCGGCACCTACGGCTTCTCAGGGCCCGAGCTCGGCCGGCTGATCAGCGCCTCGCAGTCGCTGTGGTCCCTGGGCCTCGCTGTCGCCCAGACCGTGTTCGACGGCGGGGCCCGCACCGCCCGTGCCGATCAGGCCAAGGCCGAGTACGACCGCACCGTCGCCAACTATCGCCAGACGGCGCTCGCTGCCTTCGGCGACGTCGAGGACCAGCTTGCCGCCGCCCGCGTGCTCGAGCGCCAGCAGGAGCTGCGCCAGCAAGCCTCTCGCGCCGCCGACGAGGCCGAGCGGTTGGCGATCAACCAGTACCAGGCCGGACGGCTCGGATACGCCGACGTGATCGTGGCCCAGGTCGCGGCGTTCAACGCCCGCCGCCAGCTCGCCCAGGTGATCGCCGACCGCCAGACCTCGGCGGTCGCCTTGATCCAGGCCCTTGGCGGCGGCTGGTCGACGCCGCCGCGCTAACTCCTACCCCCGTCGACCGAGATGATCTGGCCGGTGATCCACTCCGCCTGGTCGGATGCCAGCCACAGCACCGCGTTGGCGATGTCCTCGGGCTTGCCGAGGCGCCGCGTATGCGTGTTCTCGACCAGCCGCTTCTGACCCTCGGGGCCGTAGCTGTCCCACTGCTTCTGGGTCGAGGGGTTCGAGATCACGAAGCCCGGCGCCACGCTGTTGACCGTGATGCCGTGCGGCGCCAGCTCCCACGAGAGCTGGCGGGTGATGCCGACCACCGCGTGCTTGGCGGCAGCGTAACCCTGGATGCCGGTCAGGCTCGGACGGAGCCCGGCGCCCGAGGAGATCGTGACGACGCGGCCCTTCTTCTGGCGCTTCATGATCGGCGCTACCGCCTGGATGCACCAGAAGGCGCTGTCGGCATTGGCCTTGAACAGCACATGCCATTTTTCCTCGTCGATCTCCTCGATCGGCCGATTGACCTGGCCGCGGACGCCGCCGGCGGCCATCGCCAGGATGTCGATGCCGCCTTCGGCCTCGGCGATCTTGGCCATGGTCGCGTGCACGGCGCCGCGATCGGAAAGGTCGAGCGAGGCGGTGCCGACGGCACCCGCCTCCTTCGCGGCCTTCAGTCCCTCGGGATCGAGGTCGAGCGCATGGACGCGGGCACCGGATTTGGCGAAGGCCTGGACGATGCCGCGTCCGATGCCTTGGGCGGCGCCGGTGACGACTACGCGGCGGCCGGAGAAGTCGAGCTGCATGTTTCGAGCAACCTATCGAGAGTTTCCCAGGATTGCTGGCGGCGGCCATCCTCGATGTCGTGGATCAGCTCGACCAGCCGGTCGATCGCCGGCGTCGTCATGCCCATCTCGCGGGCGATCTCGGAGACGACGGCGATCTGCGAGTCCACTTCGGTCTTGCGCTTCCTGACCGCGAGGT
>CAZDGR010000120.1:0-11004 GCA_964504845.1 uncultured Rhizobium sp.
TCGTCGAGATCATCCCTCTCTACACGATCGAGACCACGATCGAGCGTGTCGAGGGCGTGCGGCCCTACACGCCGCTCGAACTGGTCGGGCGCAACATCTACATCCGCGAGGGCTGTTACCTCTGCCATAGCCAGCAGATCCGGCCGTTCCGCGACGAGGTCGAGCGCTACGGCCATTACAGCCTCGCCGCCGAGAGCATGTACGACCACCCGTTCCAGTGGGGGTCGAAGCGCACGGGCCCTGACCTGGCGCGGGTCGGGGGCAAGTACTCGGACGAGTGGCACGTCGCCCATATGGTCGAGCCGCGCTCGGTCGTGCCCGAGTCGATCATGCCCTCGTACCCGTTCCTGAAGGACCGGGTGCTGAAAACCGACGACATTGCGGCGCATCTGCGGGCGGTCCGGAAGGTCGGCGTCCCCTACAGCGACGAGATGATCGCCCAGGCACGGGCCGACATGGAGGCGCAGCAGAACCCGGATGCGGACACCGCCGGTCTCGCCAAGCGCTATCCGAAGGTGCCGGTCGGGATCTTCGACGGCGACCCGGCGCGGATCACCGAAATGGACGCGCTGGTCGCCTATCTCCAGATGCTGGGAACGCTGGTCGACTTCTCGGCCGTCACCCCGCAGCAGCTGAAGCAGTAGGAGGCGGCGATGGACCTCGTCTCCGTCTATCCGGCGATCAAGTCGCTCTGGACCGTGTGGCTGGTGCTGATCTTCGCGCTCCTGGTCGCGCGCGCGCTCAGGCCGAGCCGCAAGCCCGAGTTCGCGCGCGCCGCCGCGATCCCCCTGAAAGACGGCGAAGGGCAGGAGTAAGCCATGCCGACAAAGATCGAGAAGGACGCGGTCACCGGCACGGAGACGACCGGTCACGAGTGGGACGGCATCAAGGAACTGAACACGCCGCTGCCGACCTGGTGGGTCTACCTGCTCTACGCCTCGATCGTCTGGTCGATCGGGCTGTTCATCGTCTACCCGTCGTTCCCGGGAATCACCGGCTATTTCTCCGGCGTCGTCGGATACTCGGCGCGCGAGGAGCTGGCCGACAAGATGCGGGCGGCCCAGAACATCAAGGCCCCGTTCCTCGATCGCATCCGCGCGATCGGCCTGGAAGAGATCCGCGCCACGCCGGACCTGCTCGGCTACGCCGTCGCCGGCGGCCGCGTCGCGTTCGCCGAGAACTGCGCGGGCTGTCACCAGTCGGGCGGCGCCGGCGCGAAGGGCTATCCGAGCCTCGCCGACGACGAGTGGCTCTGGGGCGGCAAGCTCTCCGACATCGAGAAGACGATCCGCACCGGCATCCGCGGCGCGCATCCCGATACGCGAACCAGCCTGATGCCGCGGTTCGGCACCGACGGCATCCTCGATCGGCGCCAGATCGACGATGTCGCCGAGTTCGTGCTGTCGCTCACGACGCGGCCGGCCGACCCGGCGGCGGTCGAGCGCGGCCGCACGGTCTTCGTCGAAAACTGCGCCTCGTGCCACGGCGAGCGCGGCACGGGCCAGCGCGAGCTCGGCGCGCCCTCGCTGGCGGACAAGGTCTGGGTATTCGGCGGCGACAAGCCGAGCATCGTTCGCTCGATCGCCGAAGGACGGGGCGGCGTCATGCCGGCCTGGAACGACCGCCTCGACCCGGCCGTCATCAAGATGCTGACCCTCTACGTCCATACGTTGGGCGGCGGCGAGTGACGTGCCGATGCCACTCGACGATGGCAACGTCGCCTCCTTCTATGCGACACGGAAGAAGGTCTATCCCAAGTCGGTCGCGGGGCTGTACCGCCGGCTGAAATGGGCGCTGCTCGTCCTGTTTCTCGGCATCTACTACTCGGTACCCTGGATCCGGTGGGATCGCGGTCCGGGAGCGCCTGATCAGGCGGTCCTGCTCGATCTTCCGGGGACCCGCGCCTATTTCTTCTGGATCGAGATCTGGCCGCAGGAGGTCTATTACCTTTCAGGCCTCCTGATCCTCGGCGCCGTAGGGCTGTTCCTGGCGACCAGCCTGCTCGGTCGGATCTGGTGCGGCTATGCCTGTCCGCAGACGGTCTGGACCGACCTCTTCATGTGGGTCGAGCGGCTGATCGAGGGGGACCGGACCGAGCGCATGCGCCTCGACCGGCAAGCCATGTCGGCGGGCAAGGCGCTCCGGAAAGCGGCCAAGCATGCGGCATGGCTCGCGATCGCGGCGGCAACCGGCGGCGCTTGGGTCTTCTACTTCGTCGACGCGCCGACCGAGATCCGATCGATCTTCACCGGCCGCTCATCGCTTGAAGTCTATTTCTTCATCGGTCTGTTCACGGCGACGACCTATCTGCTCGCCGGCTGGGCACGCGAGCAGGTCTGCACCTACATGTGTCCATGGCCGCGCTTCCAGGCGGCCATGCTCGACGTCCACAGCCTGGTCGTGACGTATCGCGATTGGCGAGGCGAGCCGCGAGGCAAGCACCGGCATGGCGAGAGCTGGGAGGGCAGAGGCGACTGCGTCGACTGCCGCGCCTGCGTCGCGGTCTGCCCGACAGGCATCGACATCCGTGACGGCCAGCAGCTCGAATGCATCGGTTGCGGCCTCTGCATCGATGCCTGCGACGAGATCATGCTCCGCGTCGGTCGTCCGCAGAAGCTGATCGCCTTCGATACGCTGGCGAATCTGCAGGCGGCGGCGGTCAGGGACAGCGCGTCTTACCGTCTGCTCCGCCCGCGGACCGCCCTCTATGCGGGCCTTCTCGTGCTGGTGGCCGGTGTCATGGCGTTCGGCCTCGCGTTCCGGTCGACCGTGGAGCTGACGGTGCTCCGCGACCGAAGCCCGCTGTTCGTGCCTCTTGCCGACGGCGCCATCCGCAACGGCTACACGGTCAAGGTGCTGAACAAGACGCGCTCGAACGAGCACTACACGCTCGTCGTGGAAGGAGTCTCCGGAGCCCGGCTGGCGGTCGTCGGCGATGGCGAGGTCGGCGCCGACGGGACCGAGGCGGTTCTCGACGTGAAGCCCGATGCGGTCGGTACCTTCCGCGTCACCGTGCGGGCCGAGCGTAACGTGCTGAGCGGCGAGTCGACGCCGATCCGCTTTCGTATCGCCGGCACCGGGTCGAATGCGATCCAATCGAGCATCTTCCTGGGGCCCAAGCCATGACGACCCTCGCGCGCGGACGCTGGATTCCGTGGACCTTCGCCGGCGGCATGCTGGTCGTGATCGCCGTCAACGCCGTGCTGATCACGGCGGCATTCCGCTCGTTCCCCGGTCTCGTCGTCCAGCGCCCCTACGACCGCGGCATCGCGTACAACGAAGAGCTGCGCCAGGATCGCGCCCAGGCGGCTATCGGCTGGTCGATGGTTCCGACATTCATCGACGGACGCCTGGCGGTTCGCGTTTCGGGGGCTGACGGCGCGCCTGTCGCCGGTCTCGTCGTCCGCGCGACGCTGTCTCGTCCGCTCGAGATACTTCCCTCGGTGGAAGCTACGCTTGCGCCTTCCGGTGACGCCTATGTCGCCCCGATCGAGCTGCCGCGCCGGGGCCAATGGGAAGTGCTTATCCGGGCGACCGGCGGAGAGGGAACCTATCGCGGCATCTACCGGATCGTCGCGCCGTGATCGCTGCCGCCCTTCCTGTCCCCGTGCCGGAAGCCGCAGCACCCTGTGCGCATTGCGGCCGGCTGGCGCCGGCAGGACAGGCGTTCTGCTGCGGCGGCTGTGCGGCGGCCAAAGGGCTCATTGCCGAGCTCGGGCTCGATGCCTACTACACGCGCCGGCAGGCGATGGGCGCTTCGGGACGGCCCGCATCGGACGCCAATGCGATTCCGGTCGCGCCTTTCGTCCGCTCTGAAGCCGATCAGGCCCATCTCGACCTGATGGTCGATGGCCTCGAATGCGGAGCCTGCGCCTGGCTGATCGAGGCCGCGCTGGCCCGCGACCCCGCGCTCGAGCATGCTCGGGTCAACCTGAGCCAGCGTCGCCTCGCGCTGACCTGGCGCGGTCCGGCCGAGATCGGCGAGCGGCTCGCCGGCATCGTGCGCCGGCTCGGCTATGCGGTGGCGCCATTCGACGCGGAGCGGCTGGCGGCGACGGTCGACGCCGAGGAGCGCGACCTTCTGCGATCCCTGGGAGTCGCCGGCTTCGCCGCCGCCAATGTCATGCTGCTCTCGGTCTCGGTGTGGTCGGGCGCGATCGGCGAGATGGGGCCGGCGACCCGTGACCTTCTGCACTGGGTCTCGGCCCTGATCGCGCTTCCGGCGATCGTCTACGCGGTGAGGCCCTTCGCCCGCTCGGCCTTCGCCGCCCTCGCCGCCGGGCGGACCAACATGGACGTGCCGATCACGATCGGCGTCACCCTGGCCTCGGCGGTGAGCCTGTTCGACACGTGGCGGTCGGAGAGCCATGCCTACTTCGACTCGGCGATCACGCTGCTGTTCTTTCTGCTGATCGGCCGCTATCTCGACCGCCACGCCCGCGGGCGGGCGCGCTCCGCGGTCGCCCATGTCGCCGCGCTGACGGCGCGTTCGGCGACTGTCGTCGATGCGGAGGGCCGGACTCGCATCGTCCGCCCGTCCGAGGTCGCGGCCGGCGTGACGGTCCTGGTCGCTGCCGGCGAGCGGATTCCGGTCGACGGTCGCGTCGCCGCCGGCGCAAGCGACCTCGATACCGCGCTGGTGACCGGCGAAAGCCTTCCCCGCCGGGTTTCCGTCGGCGACCCGGTGCATGCCGGCATGGTCAACCTGACGCGCAGCATCCAGGTGATTGCGGAGCGGACCGGCGAGGCGACCTTGCTCGCCGAGATCTCCCGGTTGCTGGCGGCGGCGGAGTCCGGCCGCTCGCGCTTCGTGGCGCTCGCCGACCGGGTGGCGCGCAGCTATGCGCCGGTCGTTCATCTGGCGGCGTTGACGACCTTCCTCGGCTGGATCCTCATCGCCGAGGCTGGATGGCATCCGGCCCTGTCGGCGGCGGTCGCGGTGCTGATCATCACCTGTCCTTGCGCGCTGGCGCTGGCGGTGCCGGTGGTTCAGGTGGTGGCCTCCGGCAGGCTGTTTCGGCAGGGCATCCTCCTCAAGTCGCCGACCGCACTCGAGCGGCTGGCCTCGGCGCGGACGATCGTCTTCGACAAGACCGGCACGCTGACCGTCGGCAGGCCTGAGCTGACCGCTGGCAACTCGACCGCGGACCTGTCGCTTGCCGCAGGCTTGGCTCAGGCAAGCCGGCATCCATTGAGCCGCGCCCTGGTCCGAGCCTGTCCGTCGGCGCCGGCCGTCGACGGTGTGACGGAGCATCCGGGAGAGGGTCTGTCCGCGGGCGGCATTCGCCTCGGCAGCGCCCGCTTTGTGGGTGCCGATCGAGTGGGCGCCGACTGGCATGGGCCGGAGCTCTGGCTGGCGCGGCCCGGAAGGCCGCCGGTCCAGTTCCGCTTCGACGACCCTCTCCGCGCCGATGCGGCCGAGACAGTCGGTAGGCTTGCGGCGATGGGCTACCGCCTGGCGCTGGTATCGGGCGACCGTCCTGACGTGGTAGCGCGCATCGCTTCGGCCGTCGGCATCGAGGATTGGAGCGCGGAGGTCGGCCCGCAGGCCAAGGCGGCCGCGATCGCGAAGCTGCAGATGAACGCGCCGACGGTCATGATCGGCGACGGCATCAACGACGCACCGGCGTTGGCGCAGGCCTCCGCCTCGATGGCGCCGGCTGCGGCTGCGGATGTTAGCCGGACGGCGGCAGATGCGGTTTTCCAGGGCGACAGGCTGGGACCGGTCGCCGAGATCCTGGAGGTGGCCCGCGCCTCCGATCGATTGGTGCGCCAGAACCTTGGACTGGCGCTCGCCTACAATCTGCTGGCCGTTCCGCTGGCGGTGCTGGGATTCGTCACGCCGCTTGTCGCGGCAATCGCGATGTCGAGCTCGTCGCTGCTCGTCGTCGGCAACGCACTGAGGCTCGGAAGGCGATGAGCGGACTTCTCTACCTGATCCCCGTCGCGCTTCTCCTCGGCCTCGCCGGTCTGGTCGGCTTCCTCTGGTCGCTCCGTTCCGGCCAGTTCGACGATCTCGACGGCGCCGCTAGCCGCATCCTCTTCGACGACATCGGTTACACCAAGGAGACTGATCGATGAACATCCTTCCGATCTCATGGATCATCGGCTTCGCCGTCGCGATCCTCGGGCTGCTGGGGCTCACCATGGCCGCGTCGTCGGTGGACCAGGGCGTCCATCTGTTCGGCATGCTGCTCTTCGCCTTCGCCGTCGGATTCGACTTCTGGCTGATCAAGATCGGTTACGATCGGGCCGAAGAATGAAGCTTGCCGTCAAGGCGATTGCCGTCTGGATCGCCATCATGATCCTGGAGGTCGGAAATGGCCTCCTGAGGAAGGTGATCGTCGAGTCTTTCGTCGATGATCTCATGGCCCGTCTGATTGGTGTCGCGATGGGCTCGGTGATGATCCTGCTGGTCGCCTATCTTACGGTTGGGTGGTTCCGCGCAAGGCGACGCCGGCTTCTCGTCGTCGGCTTGATCTGGGCGACGTCGACGCTCGCTTTCGAGATCGTCCTCGGCCGCGCCGTCATGGGCTTGAGCTGGGACCGGATCTGGTCCGACTATGATCTTCTCCGAGGGGGCCTGATGCCGTTGGGCCTGCTCATCATGGCCCTGGCCCCATTGGCCGGCGCATGGTTGCGGCGCGGCGTTCGCAGCAGACGACGGGCCTCTCGCGGGCGGCTTCAAGAGGTGCGGGCTTTGGGCTGATGCGGCCCGGACCCCCGCTGATCCCGACCCGACGCAAGGCAGTCATCGGAAAGAAGCGGCCCGGCCGAAGCCGGGCCGCGAGGTTTCAGGAGGCGACGACTTACGTGCGGCGATGGCCGGGGCCGCCGCGGCCGCCGCGGGCGATCAGCTCGTCGGCGACCTGCTTCTGTTCGTCCGAGAGAAGCGCATAGAGCGGCTTGAATGCCTCCAGCGAGCGCTGGCTCCGGGCGGCGGCGAGCTTGGACGCCTCGGCGCGGCGCTCCATCTGCTCGATCGCGGTGCGCGGCTTCGGCCGCTGGTCGCCGCTGGCATGCGGTTCACGGCGCTTCTGCATCGCCGCGCCCATCTCGTCGGCGTTCTGGCGCATAACGCGGACATAATTGTCGAAGGCGGCCTGCTGTGCCGGGGTGATCTTGAGCTCGGCCTTGAGGAAGGCGATGCGGCCGTCCATGTGGCGGTTGAAGCTGCGCGTCGGCGCGGCCGGGTTCGCCGGCTGCGCGAAGACTGCCGGCGCGGCGGTGCCAAGAAGGCCGATCGCGAGCGCACCGGCGAGAATGCGATGACGAGGAGAGAGCATGGGACGTCGTCCTTCGGTTGGAGGCGGTTGGGTCGGCGTCGCGATGACGCTGTCCTGTCCATGACACGCCGGGCATCGGCGACTCCTGCGCGCAGACGAAGACGCCGCCCATTCGAGGCGGCGTCTTGTCGGGCGAAGCGCCTGGGCTCGAGCGCTAATGCGCTCTTTCCCGCGGGCTTCGCGGATCCCTGATGTCGTGCGCCATGACCGGATCTTCGCGGGCCTCGAGTTCGCTTCGCACCATGCCGATGTCGGCGAGCGCGTGATCGTCGAGCGCCAGCAGCTCGGCGCGCGTCCGCGCCTCGCGCCTGCGTTCGATGAAGCGGCTGACCGCCGATCCGATGCTGTGCATCATGGAGTGTGCCATCGCGATCTCCTCTCTTTCGCTCCCGAGAATGTGGGCGCAGGAGAAGGCGGAGTCAGTCGTACGCGGGCGACATATCCGTGATCGGCCGGTGACCGCGGCCTCTCGTCAATTTCGAGCTAGTCGCTCGAAGATCAGGAACCGGCACGCAGCCCCCTTCGCGCGCGCCTTCTCTTCGTAGCGCGTCGGCGGCCAATCCTCGGGACGTGCCGCGCTCTCCGCGCCGATGCGCTTCGGCCTGAAGGCCGGATGCGCGGTCGTGACCTCGAGCATGTGCTCGACATAGTCGGCATCGTCCGATGCGAGGCGCAGTTCGGCATCGTCGGCCATCGCTTGCCCAAGCCAGTCCAGCGTCTCGGTCGAGACGATGCGGCGCTTCTTGTGGCGCGCTTTCGGCCAGGGATCGGGAAACAGGATGAAGCAGCGGTCGATCGACCGCGGCGCCAGGCGCGCCATCAGCAGGCGTGCATCGTCCGGATGGAGGCGCACATTGGCGAGTTGCTTCTCGTCGATCATCGTCAGCAGGGAGGCGAGGCCGTTCAGGAACGGCTCGCAGCCGACGAAGCCGATCTCGGGATGACGTTCGGCCTGCCAGGCGAGATGCTCGCCGCCGCCGAAGCCGATCTCCAGCCAGACCTGCTTACGCGGCGGCACGAACAGCGCCCTTGGATCAAGGAGGGGCGGATCGAACGTGCCGGCCTCCGGAAGCGCGATCCGGAGGCGCGGCAGCAGATGCCCGATCAGCTCCTTGCGGCGCTGGGTTAACGGCCTGGCGAGGCGCCGGCCGTGGAAACGGCGAGGCTCAGGCGCCAAAGGCCTTCTTGAGCTTGTTCACCAGGTCGACCTTCTCCCACGAGAAGCCGCCGTCCTTCTCGGGCTTGCGCCCGAAATGGCCGTAGGCGGCGGTGCGGTGATAGATCGGCTTGTTGAGGCCGAGATACTCGCGGATGGCGCGGGGCGAGAGGCCGACCAGCTCCTGCAGGATCTTGGACAGCTTGTTCTCGTCGACCTGGCCGGTGCCGTGCGTGTTCACATAGACCGAGATCGGGTGAGAGACGCCGATCGCGTAGGAGAGCTGGATCGTGCACTTGGGCGCGATGCCGGCGGCGACGACGTTCTTCGCGAGATAGCGCGCGGCATAGGCGGCCGAACGGTCGACCTTGGTCGGGTCCTTGCCGGAAAAGGCGCCGCCGCCATGCGGAGCTGCGCCGCCGTAGGTGTCGACGATGATCTTGCGGCCGGTGAGGCCGGCGTCGCCGTCCGGGCCGCCGATCACGAAGCGTCCCGTCGGATTGACGTAGAAATGCTCCTCCGGCGGCATCCAGCCGGCCGGCAGAACGCCTTGCACGTAAGGGCGCACGATTTCGCGCACTTCCTCGACGTCGACCTTCTCGGAGTGCTGCGTCGAGACGACGACGGCGGTGCAGCCGACCGGCTTGCCGTTGACGTAGCGGAGCGAGACCTGGCTCTTCGCGTCGGGGCCGAGCATCGGCTCCTTGCCCTTGTGGCGGGCTTCCGACATCGAGCGAAGGATGTTGTGCGAGTACTGGATCGGCGCCGGCATCAGCTCCGGCGTCTCGTCGCAGGCGTAGCCGAACATGATGCCCTGGTCGCCGGCACCCTCGTCCTTGTTGCCCTTGGCGTCGACGCCGCGGGCGATGTCGACCGACTGGCCGTGCAGGTGGACGGCGACCTTCGCCTTCTTCCAGTGGAAGCCCTTCTGCTCGTAGCCGATGTCCTTCACCACCTTGCGGGCGATCGCCTCGATCTTCGGCGCGTTCACCTTGCCCGACTTGTCGACGAGCGAGCGCGGTCCGCGGACCTCGCCGGCGATGACGATGCGGTTGGTGGTGACCAGCGTCTCGCAGCCGAGTCGCGAATAGGGGTCGGCCGAGAGGAAGGCGTCTACGACGGCGTCCGAAATCCGGTCGCAGACCTTGTCGGGATGGCCTTCGGCCACGGATTCGCTGGTGAAGACGTAGTCGGCCTGAGCCACGGTCGCCCCCTCACTACTTGCCTGGAAAGCCTGAAATAAGCGGCGTTTCCGCCACCCGGTCGGGGGCGAGTGTTTGCTGAGTTTGACCTTACCGGTCAAGGGAAAATGCGGCGTTTCCTACTCGCCCCGCGCGAGCGCCTTGGTCAGCTCGAATACCCGGCGGCGAAGGTCCGGCTCGCTGATCTCCCAGTAGGCGTCGACCAGGCTGCGGGTCTCGCGCCTCGCCATCGGATCGGCGTCGTAATCGATCGGCGCCTCGGCGGCGCCGCGCGTCGGCGACGCCGAATCTCCCGGCATGTCGTCGAAAAAGAAGGAGACGGGCACATCGAGCACGCGGCTCAGGTCGAAGAGCCGGCTGGCGCCGATCCGGTTGGCGCCGCGTTCGTACTTCTGCACCTGCTGGAAGGTGAGGCCGAGGGCCTGGGCCAGCTTCTCCTGGCTCCAGCCGAGAAGTGTCCGCCTGAGACGCACGCGTTGGCCGACATGGATGTCGATCGGGTGTCCCTTGCCATCGCTGCCCGCCCGTGGCGGACGCCCGCGGGGACGGCCGGTGCGCGCCATCGCTCTAGTCCTCGTTTCCTCAAATTGACGATCGGAAAGAGGAGTAGTCGCGATTCGCGATGAGGGTCAATTGCCGCGAGACTTCCGCGGACTATTCAGCGGAAATGCCAGCATGACAAATATCAACGCGAGTAATGCGGCAGGCAGGTCGCGCCACTGCGTGTAAAACGTCGACGGTAATGCTACCGGCAAGTCTGAGTCGAGAACGCCGACCGCGTCGAGATCCAGGCTTCCTGTCACTCTTCCAAAAGGATCGATCACGCCCGAGATCCCGTTCTGCGCCGAGCGCACCAGCGGCAGCCCCTCCTCGACCGCGCGCATCCGTGCCGCGGCGAAGTGCTGATAGGGACCCGCGGAGCGGCCGTACCATGCATCGTTGGTGAGATTGAGCAGCCATTGCGGCCGATCGTCGCGGTCGATTACCGCGCCCGGGAAGATCACTTCGTAGCAGATCAGCGCGCCGGCCAGCGGCACGCTCGGTATTCGGATACTCATTAGGCCGGGGCCCGGCACCATGCTCTCGCCGGGCAGCTGGGGAATCCAGCCGAGCAGCCAGCGAAGCGGCGTGTACTCGCCGAACGGCACCAGATGCGCCTTGTCGTATGCGGCGACCACGCGTGCCTCGCGGTCAATGGCGACGAGACCGTTGGTGTAAGGCGGCCGCTCGCCCGGCAATCGGATCGTGCCGGTGACGATGGCGCCACCTTCCGGCGCGGCGGAGGCCATCGCCTTCAGCACCTCGGGCTCGCGCTCGACCAGGAACGGGATCGCGGTCTCGGGCCAGATCACCAGCGTCG